>NZ_JBKGGT010000010.1:0-191377 GCF_052041995.1 Pseudomonas sp. SMV7
TTTCGTCTCAACCGAGGCGCGCATTCTACGCTTTCCTCATTGGCTGTCAAGCGTTTATTTCGAAGTTTTTTACGTCCGGTTCCTTTCGAAACCTTTTAACTTCAATAGCTTACCGCCTTCCCCGTAGCGTTCATCGCTGCGAGGAGGCGAATAATACGCGCTTTGAAATCAGAGTCAACACCTTGATCTGAAAAAACTTTCTTGCAGCGCCGGCGGCGTGCCGGCAACTAATGGAAGCGCCGCGAATCTGTAAAGGAACACCCCCAACGGAGCGGAGCGGCCATGAGCGATGCGCAAAGCGAGAAAACCCCGGGCCTGTCGGCGGATGAGGAGCAGGAAGTCAGCCTGAACCAACCGCCCCGCGCAGCAGTGCTGCACGAGATCATTCGCTACCAGGGCGACCAGGAGCTGGAGCGTACCCTCGCAGCACTCTGGTGGTCAGCCCTCGCTGCCGGTTTGTCGATGGGACTCTCGCTCATGGCCATGGGCCTCTTCTACGCCCGGCTTCCGCAAGGTGAAAGCGCTCAGGTGGTCGCCAGTATTGGCTACAGCGCCGGCTTCCTGGCCGTGATCCTGGCACGTCAGCAACTGTTCACGGAAAACACCCTGACCGCCGTCCTGCCGGTCATGACCGCCCCTACCCTGGCCAACTTCGGGCGCCTGCTGCGGCTGTGGAGCGTGGTATTGCTTGGCAACCTGGCCGGTACCCTGCTGGTGGCCTGGGTCATGCTGGAACTGCCGATCTTCGACAGCAAGACCGACGTTGCCTTCCTCGAAGTAGGCCGCAAGGTCATGCACAACGACATCAGCCAGATGTTCGCCAAAGGCATTGTCTCGGGCTGGATGATCGCCACCATGGTGTGGATGATTCCGTCGATGGAGCACGCCAAGATCTGGATCATCCTGATGATTACCTACCTGATGGCCCTCGGCGACTTCACCCATATCGTGGTTGGCTCGGTCGAAGTGTCCTACCTGGTGTGGGCCGGCGATGAAACCTGGCGCAGCTTCTGGCTGGAATTCGCCCTGCCGACCCTGGCCGGCAACATCATCGGTGGCAGCTTCATCTTCGGTTTGATCAGCCACGCGCAGGTGCGCAGCGACAGCGGCAAGCCGCCTTCGCGGCTACTGCAAGACACCCCGGCAGGCGACCGTCGCCGCCAGGATGGCCAGCAATGAGCCGAAACACGTTCGTTCACCAGGTCGCCTGCAATTGTGCCGGCGGCCAGGCTGCCGCGCTCAAGCTGGCCTATCCTGATTGAACCTCCTTCCTGAATGCTTGGCGGGAGGCTTCCTGAAGGAGCCGCTCGCGTATGGCCAGGACCGCCAACCTTGCACCCGCCAGCCGCACACCACGCTTCCAGGTGCGCCGCCTCATCGTCGGCTTCAGCGCCGTTTTCGGCCTGGCCTGCCTGGTTATCGTCGGCGCGCTGTTGAATATCGCGGGCACGCTTGACCAGCAGCAGCGCCAGCGCAGTACCGTACAGGCGAACCAGGCGCTGGAGCAACGGCTGCTCGCCTCGCGCCAGTTCCTGTCCAGTTATGCGGTGTGGGATGCCGCGTTCGAGCACCTGGTCGGGCAAACCGACTGGAATTGGGCCTACGAAGAAAAGAACGTGGGCGAGTCGTTGTACAGCGCCAGCGGCTATGAAGGTGTATTCGTGGTGGACGACACGCGTACCACCTATGGCTTGTTCAAAGGCCAGCCTACCCAGGCGGCGGCCAGTAACTATATAGATGAGGCATTGCAGCCGATCATCGACCAGGCCCGTGCGGCGGCCATCCTCCGTGAACAGGTCAGCCGCTTCGTCCTGTTCAATGGCTGGCCGGCCGTACTCAGTGCCGCGGCGGTGCGTCCGGACCGGGATGTCACCAAGGACGAGGTGAGCCAGGCGCCAGTAATGCTGTTCGTCGACCAGCTCACCGAGGCCAAGCTGGCGCGGCTGGGCAGCGGTTTCGGCCTGAACGGCTTGCACGTGGAAAAGGATGATGCAGGGGCGCACGAGCATCTGCACATCGACCTCGGCAACACCGGCTTCCACCTGTCCTGGAGCAACCCGCTGCCGGGTCACCAGTTGTTGCATGCGGTGCTGCCGCCGCTGGCCGGGGCCTTGCTGATACTGGGCCTGGTCATGTTGTACCTGTTCCGCCATGCCTTGCGCAGTTCGCGGGCGATCGACCTCACGCTCGCCCGCCTGCAGCAGAGCAACCAGGCCCTGGAGGCCAGCGAGCAGCGCTTTCGTGCCGTGGCTGAGTCGGCGTCCGACTGGATCTGGGAAACTGACCGACACCAACGCCTGACCTATCTGTCGCAACGTTTCGCCAGTGTCACCGGCTACCCGGTGGACGCCTGGCTCGGCCAACCGCTCAACCAGTTGCTGGCCTGCGATACCACACCGCTCTCACCATGGCTGGATACCCTGAGCACGGCCGACCCGCAGCAACTGGCCAACCTGCGCTGCACCTACCGTGACCAGAATGGCCAGAACCGCTACTGCCGGATCTCCGCCCGCGCCATCTGGTACGACGGCAGGCCCGTCGGTTATCGCGGTACCGCCAGCGATATCACCGACGAAGTCGACGCCCATGCGCGCATCCAGCACCTGTCGCTGCACGACCCGCTGACCGGCCTGGCCAACCGTAACAAGCTCGCCCGGCACCTGGAGCAGGCACTGCTGCGCGGCAGCGACTCGCCGCCAATGACCTTGTTGCTGCTGGACCTCGATGACTTCAAACCGATCAACGACACCCTCGGCCATGCCGCCGGCGACGCCGTGCTGCAGGAGGTGGCAACGCGCCTGCGCGACAGCACCCGCGATGGCGACATGGTCGCGCGCCTGGGCGGCGACGAGTTCATCCTGGTACTCAGCGGCATGGACAACCGCAGCGAGATCGACAGCTTCTGCACGCGCCTGATCACACTGCTGCAGCAACCCATCGTGTTCGACAGCCAACCCTTGCAGGTTGGTGCCAGCATCGGCGTAGCCCAGACCCGCACCCAAGGTTTCGATGCCGGTGAGCTGATCCGCTGCGCCGACATTGCCCTGTACCAGGCCAAGGCCGATGGCAAGAATACCTGGCGCTATTTCGCTGCCGAGATGAACCAGCAGATCCAGTATCGTCGCCAGCTGGAGAACGACCTGCGCCGGGCCCTGCGCAATCAGGAGTTCGTACTGCATTACCAGCCGCGCTACCGCCTCAGCGACCTGCGCATCGTCGCGGTCGAAGCGTTGCTGCGCTGGCAACATCCGCAAGAAGGGCTGCTGGCGCCGGACACCTTCATCCCGCTGGCCGAGCACAGCGACATCATCGTCGCGTTGGGCCGCTGGGTGTTGCGTGAAGCCTGCCGCACCGCCCGCGACTGGCCCGCCGACGTGCTGGTGTCAGTGAACCTGTCACCTGCGCAATTCCTGCGCAGCGATGTGGTGGCCGATGTTCGCGAGACCCTGCTGGACACCGCCCTCCCTGCCCAGCGCCTGGAACTGGAAATTACCGAGAACGTGATGCTCAACGATATCGAAGGCGCGTTGGGCACCATGCTGTCGCTCAAGGAGCTGGGCGTACGCCTGAACATGGACGACTTCGGCACCGGCTATTCGTCGCTGGGCTACCTGCGCACCTACCCCTTCGACAGCATCAAGATCGACAAGCGTTTCATCGGCGGGCTCGGCAGCACCAGCGGCAGCGACCGCGCCGTGGTCCAGGCCATCATCAACCTGGGCGAAGCGCTGGGGCTGACGGTGACCGCCGAAGGGGTGGAAAGCGAGCTGCAGCTCGAGCTGCTGGAGAAGGACCGCTGCCATGAGGTGCAGGGCTATTACCTGAGCCGGCCACTGGACAGCGCGGGGCTCGGGGCGTTGTTGCACCAGGCGTCTGCGCGCCCCGCCCCGTACCTGTAACGCGGCCGTTACGGGCGCTTCAGCCAGTTTGTTGCAAGCTGCGCTCGGCGACGATCTCCGGCAGGTCGCGGCGGCGCATGTAGGCACGCAGCGGCTCACCGATGTTCAAGCGGTCATCCACATGTTGCTCAAACAACAGCGCCAGCCGTTCGCGGCACAGCGCCATGCGCTGCCCCTGCGCCGGTCGCCAGACAAACTCGCTACAGGGTGTGATGCTGGCATCGGCCACGTCCATGCCGAACGCGTCTTCGGAAAAACGCACGATATGCACGCCACGCTTGCCGTTGTACCCGACAAAGCCCTTGAGCTGGTCGGCAGCGTTGCAAATGTCCTGGGAAGTGATGGCCATGACGTAACCTCGCAATGAAATCGAAAGATACGCACGCCCGGCAGCAAAGGGTCGCCTCTGCGGGCGACTGCTGGGCGAAAGCCTAACGCAAGCCGCCGCACGATTGCCACGGTTTTAACCGCTCAGTCGGCGCCGTCGACCTGCGAATGCAGCACCTCGCCCAACCATTGCATGAACGCCTGCACCCGGCGCGGCACGTGCCGTTGCCGGGCATACAGCAATGACACCGGCATGGCCGGGGCCTGCCAGTCTTCCAGCACAGAAACCAGCTCGCCGCGCTTGAGGTGCTCGGCCACGCCCACCGCCGGCACCTGGATCAGCCCCAGCCCGGCCAGGCAGGCGGCCGAATACGCCTCGGCATTGTTGACCGTCACCACACCGGCCATGGCCTGGTAGCGAAGCTGGTTGCCTTGCTCGTATTCGAAACCAGCGCTGCGCCCGCCCAGGTTGCGCACATAGTGCACCAGCTGGTGCGCGGCCAGGTCCTGCAGTGTCCGGGGCACGCCATAGCGGGCCAGGTAGGCGGGGCTGGCACAGTTGCGCATGCTCAGTTGCCCGACCGGACGCGCCGCGACATCCAGATCATGCAGGGCGCCGATACGCATCACGCAGTCGAAGCCTTCGCGCAGCAGGTCGACCTGGCGATCGGTGCAACTGAGCTCCACCTCCAGTCGCGGAAAGCGCTGCAGAAATTGCGGCAGCTGCGGGATGATGACCCGACGCGCCATCATGGTCGGCAGGTCGATGCGCAGGCGCCCGGCCAGCTCGGCATCGTTAGCGCAGAACAGGCTTTCGATCTCGTCCATGCCCGACAGCAGGTCCTTGCTGCGTTCGTACAGCAAGGCTCCATCCTGGGTCGTCCGTACCCGCCGGGTGGTCCGGTTGAACAGCTGCGTACCCAGCATGCGTTCCAGCGTCCTCACCTGCTCCGACACGGTCGAACGCGGCAGCCCCAGGCTTTCCGCCGCCAAGGTGAAACTACTGACTTCACTGACCCGCACAAAGGTACGCAACAACTCCAGCTTGTTCACCCGAGCCTCCGACTATCCGGTTTTGCCGAACAGTATTTCCATATTTTCTGGATTTATCAGCACCCGGCTGACCAATAACCTGTGCTCATCCACTCACCAGGAGGTTCTCACCATGACCCGCAAGATCGCCCTCATCACTGGCGCCAGCCGCGGCCTCGGCCGCAACGCCGCCGAACACCTGGCCGCACGCGGTATCGACGTGATCGGCACCTACCACAGCAAGGCGGACGAAGCGCAGAGCGTGGTCGCCTGCCTGGAACAGGCCGGGGTCAAGGCAGCCATGCTGCAGCTGGACGTTGGCGACAGCAGCAGTTTCGCCGACTTCGCCAAGCGCCTGGAAAGCACCCTGCAACAGCAGTTCGGTCGCGAGCGTTTCGACTTTCTGGTGAACAACGCCGGGATCGGACTGAACGTGCCGTATACCGAGACCAGCGAGGCGCAGTTCGACCAGTTGCTGAACATTCAATTGAAAGGCCCGTTCTTCCTGACCCAGCGCCTGTTGCCGCTGTTGGTGGACAATGGCCGCATCGTCAACATCTCCACCGGTCTGGCGCGCTTTGCCCTGCCGGGGTATGCCGCCTACGCCGCGATGAAGGGGGCGATGGAAGTGCTGACCCGCTACCAGGCCAAGGAACTTGGCGCACGCGGCATCCGGGTGAACATCCTGGCGCCGGGGGCAATCGAGACCGATTTCGGCGGGGGTGTGGTAAGGGACAACCGCCAGGTGAATGAATACATTGCCGGCAATACGGCGCTGGGGCGGGTGGGCTTGCCGGATGATATCGGCGCGGCGATTGCGCTGTTGCTGGAAGACGGAAATGGCTGGATAACCGGGCAGCGGCTGGAGGTGTCGGGCGGAATGTTCCTCTGAACCGGGAAGTTGGGGCCGCATTGCGGCCCATCGCGACACCAGGCCGCTGCTGCAGCGAGACAAAACGGCTGCGCCGCGGCCTGGGGCCTATTTCTGGTCCTCATGCACCTGCACACTCGCCGTCATCCCGGCACTCAGGGCGACCCCCTGCGGCACCTGCTCCAGGCGAATGCGTACCGGAATGCGCTGCGCCAACCGCACCCAGTTGAAGGTTGGCTCCACCTCCGGCAGCAGTTGGCTGTCGGGGTTGCTGTTGCGGTCGGTAATGCCACGGCTGATGCTTTCCACATGCCCTTGCATCGGCTCGCCCGCCCCCATCAGCCAGACTTTCACCGTGTCCCCGACGCGGATGCGCGGTAGCTTGGTTTCCTCGAAATAGGCCTGGATATAGAAGGTTGAATCATCCACCAGCGCCATCACCGACTCTCCGGCGTTCACATAGTTGCCTTCGGCCAGCCGCAGGTTGGTGATATGCCCGCTGCGAGGTGCGCGCACCTCACTGCGCGCCAGGTTGATCCTGGCGATCTGCAACTGCGCCTCGGCTTCGTGCAATTCGCCACGCGCGATGGCCGCATTGATCTGGGCATTCTCGCGTAGCTCGGCACTGATCGCCTCTGGCCCAAGGGCAGTCCGCCGGGCCGCCTCGCGTTCACGCAAGCGCAACTGTTGGGCGCGGGTCTCGGTCACCGCGCTGGCTTGGTCGAAAGCCGCCTGGAAGCGTTCGCGGTCGATGGTCATCAGCAGGTCACCTGCCTTGACCTGCTGATTGTCATGCACCTTCAGCTCGCGTACCCAGCCCGATACATCCGGAGCAATCACCACCACATCGGCGCGCACCCGGGCGTCGCGCGTCCACGGCGTGAGCATGTAGTACTGCCACAGCTGGTAGCCGGCGAACACGGCCAGGGCCACCACACACAAGGTCACCAGAGTACGTACGGCCGCACGCATCGAAACACTCCTTTATAGAGTTCCCAGCAGTCGCACCACCAGGAACAGCACACAAACGAACAACGCCGCATCGAACAGCGCTTCATGCCAGATCCAGCGCCCCAACGGCGTGGCCTGCACCACCAGGCGCAGCACGCCGGTGAGTATCAGTGCCAGCACCACATAGACCAGAAACGGGCTGAACAGCACGCCGCCGACTTCCCATTCACGCAACCCCATGGGCTTCCTCCTGCCAGTGGCACCACTTGCGCCAGCTTTTCTGCAATTGCAACACTGCTCCTTCGGCCAAGCGCAGCGGGTCGCTCGAGGGCAGCCGGCGCAGGGCAGCTATGAATGCCTCGCTGGTGGCATCCAGGCTATGACCACGCCCGGGCGCCGGCCCCCTGGCCAGTACCGCTTCCAGCTGCTGCAGGTAATCGCGCTCGGCCTGGCCCAGTGGGGCCTGGGCAACGGCCAGGCACATGCGCAGGTGCACCAGTTCATCACCGATATCCAGCCCGTGCAGGCCGTCATCCCAGCGCTTGCGCTCGCTATCGGGCAGTTCGCCGGCATGCCGCGCGAGTTGCATCAGGCGGTCGGCCATACGCCCACCAAACCAGGTGTCGGCGCCACGCAGGTCGCGCCGGGTCAGGCGCGCCAGGTCACTCTGGGTCGCTGCACGCAGGCGTCGGCCCAACCAGGCCGGATGGCGAAACACCAGCAAGCGGAAGGCCATTACCGCTGCCGATACCCCGACCAGCATGGCCAAGGCACTGTTGAGCAACGTGGCCACACCGAACTGCATGGCATTAAGCGGCGAAACCAGCACGATGAAGTGCAGGCAATAGGAGGTGGCGGTGGCCCCGGTGCGTGGATGCGCCATGCCCAGTGCCCCCAGAAACAGCGGTACGCCCATGCCCAGGCAGAGCATGGCGAAGCTGCTCCATTGCGGTAACAGTATCTGCCCGACCAGAAACGCCGCAGGTATCGCCAGGAAGATTCCGCGCAAGAAGCTCAGGCCGATCTGGGCGCCGTTCTCACGGCTGGCGAACAGGCTGCACACCACACAGGTCAGCACCAGCCCACCGGGTGCCGACGGCCACGCCGTGGCCAGCCAGAAGCCACTCATTACCAGAAAGGCCAGCGCGCTGCGTGAGCCGAACAGCAGGGCCAGCGACCAGTCGCGATGCACTGCAAGGCCCTGGGCCACATCCTTGGGCGCCCTGCCCGCCTCCACATCCTCCAGCGCCTGGCTGGCGGCCATGGCGTAATCCAGCAGCAAGGCCATACGCGCCAGGCAATAGTGCTCTGCCGAACTGATCTGTTCATCATGGGCTGCGTCCCAGATGCGCTGGCGCAGCACCAGCAGGCTGGGCGGCTCGGGCTTGTCCAGCAATGCCCGCACCTGCTCCAGCCAAGGCGCCAGGCGTCCGGCCTCGTGTTCGTCAAGTTGTCGCCATTGTCGGCGCACAGAGCGGGAAATGCGCAGCAGTACCATCAGTTTCTGGCTCAGGCCACGAATGGCGCGGGCACGCTGGCGCCCACGGCTGCCTTCGAACCAGGCGTGTTCGCGCTGGCTGTCGATGGCAACGATACGCCCCAGGCTCTCCAGCAAGCCTTTGCGCGCCTCGTCCTCACCGCCGAGCATGGCATTCGCAGCCTGCAGGCCATTCTGCCAGGCCTGGCGGGCCTGCCCGCCCAGTTGCTGTTCGACGCGCATGGGCCAGAGCAGTGCACTGCTGGCGGTGGCACAGAAGATTCCCAGGCAGATCTCGGTGCAGCGTGCGACGGCCTGGTCGAACACCTGCAACGGGTGGTCAATGGCCGGCAGGGCGATGATCGCGGCGGTGTAGCCGGCCAGCACGAAGGCATAGGCCCAGGCGCTACGCAATTGGGTGGAAGCGGCGGTGCACAGGGCCAGCCACAGCGCCAGGGTAAGCAGGAACAGGCCGGGAGCCTGGGCGAACAGGCCGATGAACAGTACCGACATGAGCGTGCCGACCAAGGTCCCCGCCAGCCGCGCCAGGCCCTTCTGCACCACCATGCCCGACAGTGGTTGGGCGACGATGAAGGCGGTCATCAACGCCCAGGCTGGTTGTTCCAGGCCCCAGCGCATCGCCAGCCACAATGCCAGGCCGCCACCAAGCAGGGTCTTGATGGCGAACTTCAGGGCGAGGCTGCTGGGGGCGAACAGGGCCTGGAGGGTGATAGGCACGAGGCGGACCTTGCGGGGATGACTTGTTCAAAGATAGACAACGGGAACAAGAATAAAGCGAAACCTATTAATTAGCTAGCTAATCATCTTTATGGTTGACTGTCCCTCTGCCCTGGCCTTTTCGTGAGCCAGGCCACTCTCACACGAATCACGCCCTGGCGGCACCTTATCGCAGGCAAAAAAATGGGCGACCGAAGTCGCCCCAAATGCCTTGCGTGCTCGTGTACCTGGAAGGTCAGCGCGGTTTGCGCTTGTGCGCGTCCTTCCAGATGAAAATGCCCAGACCGGCAAAGAATGCAAACATCAACCCGACCGTTACCACCCCGGCGATAACCACATTGTCGAAGAACATGCTGGCCTCCCCATTCGTTTGCCGTTGTCCGATGGGTGCACGTTAACCAATGTCAGGGGCGGGAAAATTGATCGGTGTCAATAGTGCCCGGGACCGGGCACGCAAGGCGGGTGCAGGGTTGACCTGCGTCAAGTTTCAGCGCTTCTTCGGCTTGCCCTTGGGCTTCTTTTTCTTGCTGGTGCTCAATGGCAGGGCCTGCTCGAATGCGTTGCGCATTTCGTTCAGGCGCTTTTCCTTGAGGTCATGGGCGCGCTTGGCGCGTTCGGCCTCGAAATCGATGAGGTTGTCCTGGCTCATGGGGTGGGCTCGACGATTAACTGAGACGTGCATGATGAAGCCAGGCGCTGTCGCTGACCAGCCCCACGTCAGACTTCGATATCCACCAGCAGCCCCTGGCGTACGTGCTCGCCCATCAACGGTGCTACCGGCACGGTGTTGTCGGCGTTGACCTCGTCGCCCGGCATCGCGCTGTAGCGCTCGTCGCTGCCCTTGTGCCGGCGTTGCTGGCGGCGCTGCTCTTCGCGCAGCAGCAGTGCCTGCTCCTCCGGGTCCCGTTGACGCTTGAGGTCGATGGCACTTTCCCCGGATGCAGGCTGCGCCGGTACCACCGGCTTGATATCGGGGGTCGGCTTGACCGGATCCTGTTGTGAAGTCACCGGAGCGGCACTGAGCGGAATGATCGGTGGCAACATGGACGTTCTCCCCTATGCCCTCTGTATCGGCAGACGCAGACTTACCTTGAAAGCATGGACAACTTTCATTCGGCTTCGTCGTCAGCGTCGTCGTCGGCTGGCGGGCTGACCTCGCTCCAGGGCCGCTTGTACACCTGCTGCCAGACCGCGTCCATGTGCTCGCGCAGCACCTGCGGTGCGCCCTTGAGCGAGGCGCTGTCCGCACGTTCACCGCCGATCGGCTCTTCACCTGCCGGGGTGATCAGCGACTGGCCGGTGATGGTGTAACTGGCCTGCCCTTCGCGCATTTCGATGGCGATGTCGTGCGGGTCGATGCCGCCGCCACAGAAGGCATGGCTGGCGACCGTCACCTCGGCGACACCGTCCTTGTTCAGGTCGCTGACATCGCTGACGTCGTTGTAGAAATCCACATCCAGATCCAGGCCCGGGCAGCTGGTTTCCTGCTCGATCTGCCAGCGCGCCTTGAACGCGTCGTTTTCGGCGCTGCGCCCATACAACGTGGCCTTGAGTACCACCTTGTCCACTTCCTGTTCGCTTTCCGGGTCGCTGGCCTGGCCATCGCTGCGGCTCAGCACCAGCAGGCCTTCACCGTCGCGGTCACGAAAATGCACGCTCTTGATCGGCGTCTGCACCCCCAGCACTTCGAGCTGCTCCATCGGAATGGCAGGCAAGGCCTTGAAGTTTTCCTGCTCGCAGGCGACCAGCAGCACCAGGCTGCCCACGGCTATCGAAGTACGCAACCAGCGGTGCTTGGCAGACATGGCGATCCGAGGCCCTCTTCAGCAACACGGTATGGGCGATGAAGCGACTAGACTGTTGCATGACCTGTGGGGGCCTGTTGCGGCATTTGCGCATCTTTCGGTGCGCTCGGCACTTTGGTCCGACCGGCCGATCCGTTAACATAATCGGCTTTTTCATCGCGGGAGTTCAGGCAGTATGGCGCAGCAGTATCAACCGGGGCAACGCTGGATCAGCGACAGCGAAGCCGAGCTCGGCCTGGGTACCATCCTGGCGCAGGATGGCCGCCTGTTGACCGTGCTCTACCCGGCCACTGGCGACACCCGCCAATATTCCCTGCGCAATGCGCCGCTGACCCGCGTACGCTTCTCGCCCGGTGACCAGATCACCCACTTCGAAGGCTGGAAGCTGACTGTGCGCGAGGTCGAGGACATCGACGGGCTGATGGTCTACCACGGTCTGGACGGGCAGAACCAGGCGCGCACCTTGCCGGAAACCCAGCTGTCGAACTTCATCCAGTTCCGCCTGGCCAGCGACCGCCTGTTCGCCGGGCAAATCGACCCGCTGTCGTGGTTCAGCCTGCGCTACAACACCCTGCAGCACACCAGCAAGCAGATGCAATCGGCGCTGTGGGGCCTGGGCGGCTGCCGCGCCCAGCCCATCGCCCACCAGTTGCACATCGCCCGCGAAGTGGCCGACCGCAGCGCGCCGCGCGTGCTGCTGGCCGACGAAGTGGGCCTGGGCAAGACCATCGAGGCCGGCCTGGTGATCCACCGCCAGCTGCTATCGGGCCGCGCCAGCCGCGTGCTGATCCTGGTGCCGGAAAACCTCCAGCACCAGTGGCTGGTGGAAATGCGCCGTCGCTTCAACCTGCAGGTGGCGCTGTTCGACGCCGAGCGTTTCATCGAAAGCGATGCCAGCAACCCGTTCGAAGATGCCCAGCTGGCGCTGGTGGCCCTGGAGTGGCTGGTCGACGACGAAAAGGCTCAGGATGCGCTGTTCGCCGCCGGCTGGGACCTGATGGTGGTCGACGAAGCCCACCACCTGGTCTGGCACGAAGACCAGGTGAGTGCCGAGTACGGCCTGGTCGAACAACTGGCGCAGGTGATTCCGGGCGTTCTGCTGCTCACTGCCACCCCCGAACAGCTTGGCCAGGACAGTCACTTCGCCCGCCTGCGCCTGCTCGATCCCAACCGGTTCCATGACCTGGCGGCCTTCCGCGCCGAGAGTGAACACTATCGCCCGGTGGCTGAAGCCGTTCAGGAACTGCTCGACGAAGGCCGCCTGTCACCCAAGGCCCACGCCACCATCCAGGGCTTCCTCGGCGCCGAGGGCGAAGCCCTGCTGGCCGCCGTCAGCGACGGCGATACCCAGGCAAGCGCACGCCTGATTCGCGAGCTGCTCGACCGCCACGGCACCGGCCGTGTGCTGTTCCGCAACACCCGTGCGGCCATCCAGGGCTTCCCGGAGCGTCAGCTGCACCCTTACCCGCTGGCCACACCCGAACAGTACCGCGACCTGCCAGCCGGCGAGCATGCCGAGTTGTACCCGGAAGTCGCCTTCCAGGCCCAGGGCGAGGTGGCCGACGACGAGCGCTGGTGGCGTTTCGACCCACGCGTCGATTGGCTGATCGACACCCTGAAGATGCTCAAGCGCACCAAGGTGCTGGTGATCTGCGCCCATGCCGAGACCGCGATGGACCTGGAGGACGCCCTGCGCGTGCGCTCCGGCATCCCGGCTTCGGTGTTCCATGAGGGCATGAGCATCCTCGAACGCGACCGAGCCGCCGCCTACTTTGCCGACGAAGAGTTCGGCGCCCAGGTGCTGATCTGCTCCGAGATCGGCAGTGAAGGCCGCAACTTCCAGTTCGCCCATCACCTGGTGATGTTTGACTTGCCAGCGCATCCGGACTTGCTGGAACAGCGCATCGGCCGCCTCGACCGTATCGGCCAGAAGCACACCATCCAGTTGCATGTCCCTTACCTGCAAGGCAGCCCGCAGGAACGCCTGTTTCAGTGGTACCACGAAGGCCTCAACGCCTTCCTCAATACCTGCCCGACCGGCAACGCCCTGCAGCACCAGTTCGGCCCACGCCTGCTGCCGCTGCTGGAAAACGGCGAAAGCAAGGCCTGGGATGCGCTGGTGGCCGATGCCCGCAGCGAGCGCGAACGCCTGGAAGCCGAGTTGCACACTGGCCGTGACCGCCTGCTGGAGCTGAACTCCGGCGGTGGCGGTGAAGGCCAGGCACTGGTCGAGGCCATTCTCGAACAGGATGACCAGTTCGCCCTGCCGATCTACATGGAAACCCTGTTCGACGCCTTCGGCATCGACAGCGAAGACCATTCCGAGAACGCCCTGATCCTCAAGCCGAGCGAGAAAATGCTCGACGCCAGCTTCCCGCTGGGTGACGACGAAGGCGTGACCATTACCTACGACCGTGGCCAGGCGCTGTCACGCGAGGACATGCAGTTCCTCACCTGGGAACACCCCATGGTGCAAGGCGGCATGGACCTGGTGCTGTCCGGCTCGATGGGCAACACCGCCGTGGCGCTGATCAAGAACAAGGCGCTCAAGCCGGGTACCGTGCTGCTTGAGCTGTTGTTCGTCAGTGAGGTGGTGGCGCCACGCAGCCTGCAACTGGGCCGTTACCTGCCCCCGGCTGCTCTGCGTTGCCTGCTCGATGCCAATGGCAACGACCTGGCTTCCCGCGTGGCCTTCGAAACCCTCAACGACCAGCTCGAAAGCGTACCGCGCGCCAGCGCCAACAAGTTCGTCCAGGCCCAGCGCGACGTGCTGGCCAAGCGCATCAGCAGTGGCGAGGCCAAAGTCCTGCCGGCCCACGTCGAGCGCGTGGCCGAAGCCCAGCGCCGCCTGGCGGCGGAGGCCGACGAAGAGCTGGCCCGCCTGGTCGCGCTGCAAGCGGTGAACCCGAGCGTGCGCGACAGCGAGATCGAGGCGCTGCGCAAGCAGCGTGAAGAAGGCTTGGCGATGCTGGAAAAAGCGGCCCTGCGCCTGGAAGCCATCCGCGTGCTGGTGGCTGGCTAGGTAGCTTGGAGCGCACTGACTGGCACCGACGAAGCCGGTGCCAGTCAGTGCGGTTATTGCCCCACAGGGCCGCGTGCCGCAGGCCGACGCGCATATATTCCCCATCGCGATCAGGTTGATAACCAAATCGTTAGAAGCAAAGTGCCATTAGTCGGGAAGGGTTAAATACCTCTTCCTATACTGCCTCTGGGCAGTCTGCACAGGATTGGCGCAGACGACTGGAAACTCGATCAAGAGGCATCCAATGGAATGGCTGGGGCTGCAATTGTTCGTCGACCTGCCGGCAACCGGGCGCATCGTCATCGACTGTCGGCATGAACCGGTCCTGGTCCTGCTCGCCTACCTTGTCGCTGGTGCGGCCTGCTTCGCCACTCTGGACATGGCCGAGCGCCAGTCCCACAGTGAAAACCTCACCTCCCGTCGACGATGGACCCTGCTTGGCGCCTGCTGCCTGGCAGGTGGCATCTGGGCCATGCACTTCATCAGCATGCTTGCCTTCCGGGCCCCGCTGGAAGTGCATTACGACGTTTCCCTGACCATCCTGTCATTGTTGATAGCCCTGGCGGTCGCCTGGCTGGCCATGCACAGCCTCGGTCGCCAGCGGATGCAGGCACACCATCACCTGCAAGGCGCAGTGCTGATCGGCCTGGGCATCATCCTCATGCACTTCGTCGGCATGGCCGCCCTGGAAACCGGCGCGCGCCAGTACTACCAGACCGGCCTGCTCCTCGCCGCGGCCAGCATTGCCCTGCTCACCAGCCTGGCAGCATTGTGCCTGGCCCGCTATTTCCGCCACGGCAACGGCACCCTGCACCAGGCCATGAAGTACGGCGCCAGCCTGCTGATGGCCGCTGGCATCGTCGCCACCCACTTCACCGCGATGTCGGCCATGACCCTGGTCATCCCGGCCGACACGGCCCTGCGCCTGCCCTCCGGTGACAACAGCCTGCAACTGGGGCTGGGCATCGGCTTCATGACCCTGTTGATCAGCGCTGCCAGCGTCAGCGCCGCGCTGGCCGACAAGAAACTGCAAAGCAAGGAGCACGATCTGCGCCGGGTCAACGTGCTGCTCAACCAGTTGGACCAGGCCCGCGCGTCGCTGCAGCAAGCCGCACACTATGACGCCCTGACCAACCTGGTCAACCGTCGCGGTTTCAACCAGGTGTTTGCCGAACGCCTGGCCGAACACCAGGCCACTCAAGGCAGCCTGGCGGTGATGTTCCTCGACATCGACCATTTCAAACGTATCAACGACAGCCTTGGCCACCACGCCGGCGACCAGCTGCTTCAGGCCATCGCCAACCACATCAGGGCTGCCACCCGCAGCCACGACCTGGTCGCACGCTTTGGCGGCGATGAGTTCTGTGTGGTGACCAGCCTCAATAACCGCGACGAAGCCCGCCACCTGGCCCAGCGCATCATGCTGCGGATGAAAGCGCCCATCGAACTGGGGGGCAGACGCCTGGTCATGACCACCAGCATTGGTATCAGCATCTTTCCGGATGATGGCACCAGCGCCGAGGAACTGCTCAAGCATGCCGACCTGGCGCTGTACCAGTCCAAGGGCAGCGGGCGCAACAGCGTGAATTTCTTCAACGACACCCTGAAAACCCGCGCCTCCCTGGCGTTGCAACTGGAAGAAGAACTGCGCCTGGCCCTGCTTGAAGAGCGCGGGCTATGCGTGCACTACCAGCCGATCTTCGACCTGCGCAGTGGGCAAATCGCCAAACTGGAAGCCCTGGTACGCTGGCAGCATCCGCAGCACGGCCTGCTCGGGCCTGAACGCTTCGTCGGCATTGCCGAAGCCAACAGCCTGATCATCGACCTTGACCTGTGGGTACTACGCCACGCCTGTGCCGAACTGGCCAGCCTGCAGCACCGGGGCGGCAGCAACCTCAAGGTCACGGTCAATTGTTCGGCCGTCACGCTCAGTCATGACGAGTTGCCCAACGAGGTGGAAAAGGCCTTGCTCCTGGCCGGGCTTGCACCTTGCCAACTGGAACTGGAGGTGACCGAAAACGCCCTGATGGGCGATATCCAGCGCACGGTCAGCCTGCTCAAGCGGGTGCGCGACCTGGGCGTGGCCCTGTCGATCGACGACTTCGGCACCGGTTACTCCTCGCTGGCCTACCTCAAGCGCCTGCCGCTCGACGTGCTGAAGATCGATCGCAGCTTCCTGCAGGATGTGCCGGGTAGCCAGAAGGACTGCGAGATCGTGCAAGCGATCATCGTCATGGCGCATACCCTGCACTTGCAGGTAGTCAGCGAAGGCGTGGAGACTGGCGAACAGGCCAGGTTTCTCGAAACCCAAGGCTGCGACTACCTGCAGGGCTACCTGCTGGGTCGCCCTGCGCCGCTGGCCGAATTGCAGTTGCTGCAGCGGCTGCCGCAGCAAAGCAATGTGCTCAACCCTTGCTGCGGTACAGTTCCACCAGAGTCGCCGGGTCTTTTTGCAGGTACCCCTGGCTTGCGTGCAAGCGCATCAATTGGGCAGCGAGGCCGCTGAGTGGCGTCGCCGAGCCTTGCTCACGGGAAAACCTGACCGCGCCATCGAGATCCTTGAGCAGCGTACGCACATGCCATTTGATCGGCTCGAAGCGGCTTTCGGCCATTTGTGGCGCGAGGATCTGCAGTGGCTTGGAATCGGCAAAGCCGCCCGCCAGTGCTTCGGCGATCAGTGTCGCATCCACCCCCGACTGTTCCGCCAATGCAACCACTTCGGCGATGACCAAGGCATTGCAGGCCACGATCATCTGGTTGCAGGCCTTGGTTACCTGGCCTGCCCCCACCGCGCCCATGTGCGTCACACGCTGGCCCAGTACCTCCAGCACCGGGCGCGCGCGCTCCAGGTCCGCCGCCGCGCCACCGACCATGATCGCCAAGGTACCGGCTTCGGCACCCGGGGTGCCGCCAGATACTGGCGCATCCAGCCACGCCATGCCGCTCAACGCCGCCAGCTCGGCGGCCATCTCCCGCGTAGCGGTAGGTTCAAGGCTGGAGAAATCGACCAGCAACTGGCCGCTGCGCCCACCCTGGGCAATGCCTTGTTCGCCGAACACTACCTCGCGCACGACAGCGGTGTCGGCCAGGCACAGCAACACCATATCGCTGTTGCGGCACAGTTCGGCAGGGCTGCTGGCCAGGCGCGCGCCAGCGGCGACCAGCGCGACGCACTTGTCCGGGCTGCGGTTCCACACCGTCAGCGGGTAGCCTGCGGCGAGCAGGCGCCGGCACATGGGCAGGCCCATCAGGCCGATCCCGGCGAACCCAAGCGAAGGTAGTTCAGTGCTCATCAATCACTCCTGGCTAGTTCGAACATCATCCAGGCTGCACGATTGCGCTTCGCCTGGCAGACTGGTGGGCATTACGCATCCCGTAAACTGTTACCGCCACGCCGAATTGTTACTTACCTCTACCCGCCCTGAGCGCCCTCGAGCACCATAACGGAGCTGCTGCGCATTTTTGCGCACCAAAAACGATCATGCGTCGGCCGGACGCTTCACCTGGATCACGATGAACGGTGAAACCACCACCGCCCAGATCTCTGGATCGCGGCTTTGCAGGTCCTGAGCCTGCTCGGCAGTCACCGGGCCGACAGTGCCATCACTACGCCACTTGGCGAAGATCTCGCTGCGATTCTCGGCCATCGCCTCGGCAACAGTGATCAGGTCCAGGCCTGGATCGACCCAAATCAGGTCACCCTTGGCCCAGAAACGCTCCAGTGCTTTCCACTCGATGATTGCCGTCTCGCCAAGCAGTTTGGCATAGAGGGTGCTTGTGTGATCAGTCATGGGCGGTTTCCGCAAAAGTCGGTCGATAAAAAGGCCGGCATTTTTGCAGAAAAACCCGGTTTCAAATATGTAATTTGGTCGATTGACCCCGAATTTATGGGGCGGGGTCGTAGATGCAGGCAGATTGATGGCGCCTTTTTGTATCTTTATGTCGATCAAGCGACAACCCAGGAAACAGGCACTTTTCGAACGCTTTTCAAGCGCTTGGACAGCGCTCTACACTGTACCGGTACAGTTCCGGGACATGTTCCGGGGGAAGGTGGGCTTGCGCGTTGGCATGGCCACGCCGCAAATCCCGCCCGGTCTGTAGCCCTGGCCGCCAGGACTATAAGAATTACAACAGAATGAGTGGAGCACTATGATCAAGATTTCCAAGCTGTTCGCCGCAATGGTTCTGGCCGGGGTAGCCAGCCATTCGTTTGCCGCCGATACCATCAAGATCGGGATCGCAGGCCCCAAGACCGGCCCTGTGACCCAGTACGGCGACATGCAGTTCATCGGCGCCAAGCAAGCCATCAAGGATATCAACGCCGCGGGCGGCGTGGATGGCAAGATGCTCGAAGCCAAGGAATACGACGACGCCTGCGATCCTAAACAGGCCGTTGCAATCGCCAACAAAGTGGTCAACGACGGCGTCAAGTTCGTCATCGGCCACCTGTGCTCCAGCTCCACCCAGCCTGCGTCCGACATCTACGAAGACGAGGGCGTGATCATGATCACCCCAGCCGCCACCTCGCCGGAAATCACCGCCCGTGGCTACAAGCTGATCTTCCGTACCATCGGCCTGGACAGCGCCCAGGGCCCGGCCGCCGGCAACTACATCGCCGACCACGTCAAGCCGAAAGTGGTTGCGGTACTGCACGACAAGCAGCAGTACGGTGAAGGCATCGCCACCGCGGTCAAGCAGACCCTGGAAGGCAAGGGCACCAAGGTTGCGGTGTTCGAAGGCCTGAACGCCGGTGACAAGGACTTCTCCTCGATCATCCAGAAGCTCAAGCAGAACAACGTCGACTTCGTCTACTACGGCGGCTACCACCCAGAGCTGGGCCTGATCCTGCGCCAGGCTCAGGAAAAAGGCCTGAAAGCCAAGTTCATGGGCCCGGAAGGCGTGGGTAACGACTCCATCTCGCAGATCGCCCAGAACGCCTCCGAAGGCCTGCTGGTGACCCTGCCGAAGTCGTTCGACGCGGACCCTGCGAACAAGAAGATCGTCGAGGCCATCAAGGCTGACGGCAAGGACCCAAGCGGCCCGTTCGTGTTCCCGGCCTACTCGGCTGTCGAACTGATCGCACAGGGCATCAAGGCCGCCAAGTCCGAAGACACCGACAAGGTGGCCGAGGCCATCCACAACGGTACCTTCAAGACCCCGACCGGCGACCTGTCCTACGACGAGAAAGGCGACCTGAAAGACTTCAAGTTCGTGGTCTACGAATGGCACTTCGGCAAGCCGAAGACCGAAGTCTCCCCTCAGTAACTGCGTGACTAATAGCTGACCGTAGAAGCCCACTGTGCGAGCAGTGGGCTTTGTTTTACGAGGTTCATGGGCCTGATCCCCGCGATCCGGGGGCGGGTTCACCTGAAAATCTTAAAACCGTCACCCGCGGTTTCCTGGCGGTACCCCTGCCAGCGAAATGCAAATCAGGTTTTTAGGAGCGCTGTAATGCCTGAGATCTACCATTTCTTCCAACAACTGGTTAATGGATTGACCATTGGCAGCACCTATGCCTTGATCGCCATCGGCTACACCATGGTGTACGGCATCATCGGCATGATCAACTTCGCCCACGGCGAGGTGTACATGATCGGTTCCTACGTGGCCTTCATCGCCCTGGCGGGCCTGGCCATGATGGGTATCCATTCGCTGCCGATCCTGATGACCGTCGCCTTCGTCGCGACGATCTTCGTTACCAGTGCCTATGGCTACAGCATCGAACGGGTTGCCTACCGCCCCCTGCGCAACAGCAACCGCCTGATCCCGCTGATTTCCGCCATCGGCATGTCGATCTTCCTGCAGAACACCGTCTTGCTGTCGCAGGACTCCAAGGACAAGTCCATCCCCAACCTGATCCCCGGAAGCTTCTCCTTCGGGCCAGGCGGTGCTGAAGAAGTCCTGATCAGCTACATGCAGATCCTGGTGTTCGTGGTCACCCTGGTGGCCATGACCTGCCTCACCCTGTTCATCTCCCGTTCCCGCCTGGGCCGCGCCTGCCGCGCCTGTGCCGAGGACATCAAGATGGCCAACCTGCTGGGCATCAACACCAACAACATCATCGCCCTCACCTTCGTCATCGGTGCCGCCCTGGCGGCGGTGGCGGCCGTGCTGCTGAGCATGCAGTACGGGGTGATCAACCCCAACGCCGGTTTCCTGGTGGGTCTGAAGGCCTTCACCGCGGCGGTGCTGGGTGGCATCGGCAGCATCCCGGGCGCCATGCTCGGCGGGCTGGTGCTGGGCGTGGCCGAAGCGTTCGGTGCCGATATCTTCGGCGACCAGTACAAGGACGTGGTGGCATTCGGCTTGTTGGTTCTTGTCCTGCTATTCCGGCCGACCGGCATCCTGGGCCGCCCGGAGGTTGAAAAAGTATGAACAGAAATCTCAAACAGGCGTTCTTCAGCGCCTTGCTGGTCTGGGCCGTGGCCTTCCCGGTGCTGGGCCTGAAACTGAGCATCGACGGCATCAGCCTGGCGGTGCACAGCCAGGGTTCGTTCACCATCAGTATCATCGCCGTGTGTTCGGTGTTGATGTTCCTGCGCGTGCTGTTCGACAAGCAGTGGAGCGCGGTGATGGGCCGCCGTTCGGATCGCAAGCTGATCCCGCCGGCCGTCAGCAACTACCTGACCCTGCCGAAGACCCAGCGCTACGTCATCCTGGGCCTGATCGTCGCAGCGCTGGTGTGGCCGTTCTTCGGTTCGCGCGGTGCGGTCGACATTGCCACGCTGATCCTGATCTACGTGTTGCTGGGCCTGGGCCTGAACATCGTGGTCGGCCTGGCGGGCCTGCTCGACCTCGGCTACGTCGGCTTCTACGCCGTTGGCGCCTACAGCTACGCGATGCTCTCGCACTACCTGGGCTGGAGCTTCTGGGTGTGCCTGCCGATCGCCGGCCTGATGGCCGCTACCTTCGGCTTCCTGCTCGGCTTCCCGGTGCTGCGCCTGCGCGGTGACTACCTGGCGATCGTGACCCTCGGTTTCGGCGAGATCATCCGCCTGTTCCTGCGTAACCTCACCGACTGGACCGGCGGCCCCAACGGCATCAGCAACATCCCCAAGCCGGAGTTCTTCGGCCTGACCTTCGAACGCCGTGCCGCCGAGGGCATGCAGACCTTCCATGAGTTCTTCGGGCTGGAATACAACTCGATCAACAAGGTCATCTTCCTCTACCTGGTGGCCCTGCTGCTGGCCCTGCTGGCACTGTTCGTGATCAACCGCCTGCTGCGCATGCCGATAGGCCGCGCCTGGGAAGCCCTGCGCGAAGACGAGATCGCCTGCCGTGCGTTGGGCCTGAACCCGACCGTGATCAAGCTTTCGGCGTTCACCCTGGGTGCCTGCTTCGCCGGTTTCGCCGGCAGCTTCTTCGCCGCGCGCCAAGGCCTGGTGACGCCGGAGTCGTTCACCTTCATCGAGTCGGCGATCATCCTCGCCATCGTCGTGCTCGGCGGCATGGGTTCACAGCTGGGCGTGATTCTCGCGGCCATCGTGATGATCCTGCTGCCAGAGCTGATGCGTGAGTTCAGCGAATACCGGATGCTGATGTTCGGTGCGCTGATGGTGTTGATGATGATCTGGCGTCCGCAAGGCCTGCTGCCTATGCAACGACCACACATGGAGCTGCATCGATGAGCCGTGAAATTCTGCAAGTCAGCGGCCTGAGCATGCGCTTCGGCGGCTTGTTGGCGGTCAATGGCGTGGGCCTGACCGTCAAGGAAAAACAGGTGGTGGCACTGATCGGCCCGAACGGCGCCGGCAAGACCACGGTGTTCAACTGCCTGACCGGCTTCTACAAGCCCAGCGGCGGCACCATCCTGCTCGATGGCCAGCCGATCCAGGGCCTGGCCGGCCACCAGATCGCCCGCAAGGGCGTGGTGCGGACTTTCCAGAACGTGCGCCTGTTCAAGGAAATGACCGCACTGGAAAACCTGCTGATTGCCCAGCACCGCCACCTGAACACCAACTTCTTCGCCGGCCTGTTCAAGACCCCGAGCTTCCGTCGCAGCGAGAAGGAGGCCATGGAACGCGCGCAGTACTGGCTGGAAAAGGTCGCCCTGACCGAATTCGCCAACCGCACCGCCGGCACCCTCGCCTACGGCCAGCAACGCCGCCTGGAAATCGCCCGCTGCATGATGACCCAGCCGCGCATCATCATGCTCGACGAACCGGCAGCGGGCCTGAACCCGAAGGAAACCGAAGACCTCAAGGCACTGATCGCCTACCTGCGTGAGTCGCACAACGTCACCGTGCTGCTGATCGAGCACGACATGAAGCTGGTGATGAGCATTTCCGACCATATCGTGGTGATCAACCAGGGCACCCCCCTGGCCCACGGCACGCCGGAAGAGATCCGCGACAACCCTGATGTGATCAAAGCCTACCTGGGGGAAGCGTAAATGCTGAAGTTCGAGAACGTTTCCACCTTCTACGGCAAGATCCAGGCGCTGCACAGCGTCAATGTGGAAATCAACCAGGGCGAGATCGTCACCCTGATCGGTGCCAACGGTGCCGGCAAGTCGACCTTGCTGATGACCCTGTGCGGCTCGCCGCAGGCGCACAGTGGCAGCATCAAGTACCTGGGCGAAGAACTGGTCGGCCAGCCGTCCTCGCATATCATGCGCAAGAGCATCGCGGTGGTGCCGGAAGGCCGCCGCGTGTTCTCCCGCCTGACCGTCGAGGAAAACCTGGCGATGGGCGGCTTCTTCACCGACAAGGGTGATTACCAGGAGCAGCTGGACAAGGTGCTGCAGCTGTTCCCGCGCCTGAAGGAGCGTTATATCCAGCGCGGCGGCACCATGTCCGGTGGCGAGCAGCAAATGCTTGCCATTGGCCGGGCGCTGATGAGCAAGCCCAAGCTGCTGCTGCTCGACGAGCCGTCGCTGGGCCTGGCACCGATCATCATCCAGCAGATCTTCGACATCATCGAACAGCTGCGCCGTGATGGCGTGACCGTGTTCCTGGTGGAGCAGAACGCCAACCAGGCATTGAAGATCGCCGACCGGGCGTACGTGCTGGAAAACGGCCGGGTGGTGATGCAGGGAACGGGTGAAGCACTGCTGACCGACCCGAAGGTGCGCGACGCGTACCTGGGGGGTTGATCGGAAAAAGGGCCTTCGGGCCCTTTTTTCTGCCTGCCTGATTTTGTATCGCCTGGACTGGCCTCTTCGCGGGCGTGCCCGCTCCCACAGGCACCGCACAGTACTCAAAGCCCGTGCCGTACCTGTGGGAGCGGGCAAGCCCGCGAAGAGGCCGGTACAGGCTTAGCAAAAACTTGAGATCCCCGCCCAGCCTGCGTAACGTGGCCAGCTTTCACGGCAAAGATCCCCCGGAGCCCGCCCCATGCGCCTCACCCCTACCCTGCTGCTCAGTGCCCTGCTGCCCCTGTTTGGTGGTTGCCAGCTCATGGCCAACGCCCCCAGCGACCCGAACATCGGCACCACGCGCATGCAGGGCGAACTGCGCGCCGCTGGTGGCCAGCTGCTGTTCAAGCCGTGCAGCGAAAGCCGCACCTTCGTGATCAACGACGTCGCCGCCACCGGCATCCTGCAGGAAGCCGCCAACCTGGCCAAGGACGCCAACGACAAGCTGTTCGCCGATGTCCGTGGGCGCCTCACCGGCAGCAAGCAGGCCAGCACCGACGGCCAGCTGGAAGTGCGTCAGCTGTATCGCCTGGAACCTTCCATCCGCGCCTGTGAAGACCCCAACTTCAAACAGCTGACCCTGCGCGCCAACGGCCACGAGCCGGGCTGGGACATCAAGGCCAGTGGCAAGGGCATGGTGCTCGACCGCATCGGTCAGCAACCCCTGCCCCTGCCGTTCCTGGAAGAACAGGTGCCCGGCGGCGGCCTGACCCTGACCAGCGAAGCCAACGGCCAGCACGTGGAGCTGTGGGCCGCGCCGCAACGCTGCGTGGACAGCGCCACCGGCGCCATCTATCACCTGCGCAGCGAACTGCGCATCGACGGCAAGACTTTGCAGGGCTGCGGTTACTACGGCGGCGCACGCGACAACTGATCGCCGGGCGCTTTTATCCTGCCAGTCGGGGTGGCGAACAGCTTATACTTGGCGGTTTGTGTAAAGCCGCCGGCCGCCCATGGCCGGGATACTGGACCCTGCCATGCTACGAATCACCGAACTGAAGCTGCCCCTGGACCATCCCGACGAAGCCCTGCGTGAAGCCATCGTCCAGCGCCTGGGCATCCGCGACGAGCAACTGCTCAGCTTCAACCTGTTCAAGCGCAGCTACGATGCGCGCAAGAAGAACAGCGAGCTGCTGTTCATCTACACCATCGACCTGGAAGCCAGCAACGAAGCCGAGCTGCTTCGCAAGTTCGCCGACGATCGCAACATCGGCCCGGCACCCGACGTGACCTACAAGTTCGTCGGCCAGGCCCCGGCCAACCTGCAGGAACGCCCGATCGTGGTCGGTTTCGGCCCGTGCGGCATCTTCGCCGGCCTGCTGCTGGCGCAGATGGGCTTCAGGCCGATCATCCTCGAACGTGGCAAGGAAGTGCGCCAGCGCACCAAGGACACCTGGGGCCTGTGGCGCAAGAGCGTGCTCAACCCCGAGTCCAACGTGCAGTTCGGCGAAGGCGGCGCCGGCACCTTCTCCGATGGCAAGCTGTACAGCCAGATCAAGGACCCGCAACACCACGGCCGCAAAGTGCTGGAAGAATTCGTCAAGGCCGGTGCGCCGGACGAAATCCTGTACATCAACAAGCCGCACATCGGCACCTTCCGCCTGACCGGCATGGTCGAGCAGATGCGCCAGGACATGATCGCCCTGGGTGCTGAGGTACGCTTCCAGCAGAAGGTCACCGACCTGCTGATCGACGACGGCCAACTGACCGGCGTGGTGCTGGAGAGCGGTGAGCAACTGCACTCGCGCCATGTGGTACTGGCCCTGGGCCACAGTGCCCGCGACACCTTCCGCATGCTGCACGCCAAGGGCGTGTACATGGAAGCCAAGCCGTTCTCGGTGGGTTTCCGTATCGAGCACCCGCAAACGCTGATCGACAAGGCGCGCCTGGGCAAATACGCCGGCCACCCGAAACTCGGGGCTGCCGATTACAAGCTGGTGTACCACGCCAGCAATGGCCGTTCGGTGTACAGCTTCTGCATGTGCCCAGGCGGCACCGTGGTCGCCGCCACCAGCGAGCCAGGCCGGGTGGTTACCAATGGCATGAGCCAGTACTCGCGCAACGAGCGCAACGCCAACTCCGGGATCGTAGTGGGTATCGACCCCGAACGCGACTACCCCGGCGGCCCGCTGGCCGGCATCGAGCTGCAGGAGCGCCTGGAGGCACATGCCTATGTGATGGGCGGCAGCAACTACCAGGCCCCGGCGCAGCTGGTTGGCGACTTCGTCGCCGGCCGGCCCTCGACCGCGCTGGGCAGTGTCGAGCCGTCCTACAAGCCAGGCGTGACCCTGGGTGACCTGGCGCCAAGCCTGCCAGACTTCGCCATCGAGGCGATCCGCGAGGCATTGCCGGCATTCGACCGGCAGATCAAGGGCTACAACCTGCACGATGCAGTGTTGACCGGGATCGAGACGCGTACCTCATCGCCATTGCGCATCACCCGCGGTGACGACTTCCAGAGCCTGAATCTCAAGGGGCTGTTCCCGGCGGGTGAAGGCGCCGGGTATGCGGGCGGGATTCTGTCGGCAGGTGTCGACGGTATTCGCATTGCCGAGGCGGTGGCGCGGGATATGCTCGGCCTCTGACGGTTCATGGCCTGTGAGGGCTCGTTCGTGGGCCAACCCGCGAACGGCCCCTCACGGGCGCAAGAAAAACCCGAGAAAACATCAGATTTTCCCTGCCCCACCTTTCCCATTCTGCATCTAGGCTTCCTCCAGCCCAGCCCAGCAACAACATATAACAAAAAAGAATATAGTTTTTGTTTTAAAGCATAACTTCACAGGCTAGGGTGTACGCCCGTTCCATCCGTAAACTGCCCATGGAGAGCCTATAGCCCGTGCGTAGCCTGTTAACCCGTTTCCTGCAGCTCGAGGCCGCCAGCGGCCTGCTGCTGATCGCTGCGGCCGTACTGGCCCTGGTCATCAACAACTCGCCGCTGTCCTACCTGTACAGCGGCCTGCTCGACGTGCCCGTCGCCGTTCAGGTAGGCGCGTTGCAGATTGCCAAGCCGCTGCTGTTGTGGATCAACGACGGCCTGATGGCGCTGTTCTTCCTGCTGATCGGCCTGGAAGTGAAGCGCGAAGTGATCGACGGCCACCTGTCCAGGCCGTCCCAGGTGATCCTGCCTGCTACCGCCGCCGTGGGCGGCATGGTGGTACCGGCACTGATCTACTGGTTCATCAACCGTGACAACCCGGCAGCGGTGGCCGGCTGGGCAATTCCCACCGCCACCGACATCGCCTTCGCCCTCGGTGTGCTGGCCCTGCTGGGCAAGCGCGTGCCGGTATCGCTGAAACTGTTCCTGATGACCTTGGCGATCATCGATGACCTGGGCGCGATCATCGTCATCGCGCTGTTCTACTCAGGCACCCTGTCCAGCGTGTCGCTGCTGCTGGCCGCGGCCTGCCTGGTGGTATTGGTGGCAATGAACCGGCTTGGCGTGGTCAAGCTGGGGCCTTACATGATCGTGGGCCTGGTCCTGTGGGTCTGCGTGCTCAAGAGCGGCGTGCACGCCACGCTGGCTGGCGTTGCCCTGGCATTGTGCATCCCGCTGCGCACTGGCCATGGCGAACGTTCGCCATCGCACGCCTTGGAACACGCCCTGCACCCGTGGGTCGCCTACGCCATCCTGCCGTTGTTCGCTTTCGCCAATGCTGGTGTATCGCTGGCAGGCATGACCTTGGACAGCTTCGTTCACCCAGTGCCCCTGGGCATCGCCGTAGGGCTGCTGCTGGGCAAGACCGTGGGCGTCTTCGGCTTGACCTGGGTCGCCATCAAACTGCGCCTGGCCGCTCTTCCTGCTGGCGCCAGTTGGGGCCAGTTACTGGGCGTGGCGATCCTCTGCGGCATCGGCTTCACCATGAGCCTGTTCGTTGGCTCACTCGCCTTCGTGCCAGGCAGCAGCGAGTTCGCCGGCATGGACCGCATGGGTATTCTGACCGGCTCGTTCCTTGCTGCCGTGTTCGGCTACGCCGTAACCGCCATGGCCAGCCGCAAGCCCAGCGCTAGCTGACCTGGCCACAGCATGAAAAAACCCCGACTGGCGCGCAGCCATGTCGGGGTTTTTTCTGGTTGCGCTACGGTCAGTGCGAGACGCGGCTGGTACCGTCGACGGTCATGATGCGCACGCGGTCGCCAACGCGGAAGATTTCGTTCTCCTGCACGGCCTGGACATAGGCACGCATGCTGCCGTCGTCCTCACGTACGGTGATTTCCACGCCCTGGGTGCGGGTCAGGCCTTCTTCAGCTGCGGAACCGGCCAGGCCACCGGCAACGGCACCGATCACGGCGGCGACGATGCTGCCACGGCCACCACCCACGGCGCTGCCGGCCACGCCACCCACGATGGCGCCAGCACCACCGCCGATCGGGGTCTTGGTACCCTCGATCTTGACCGGGCGCAGGGATTCGATGGTGCCCATACGCACGGTCTGCACGCGGCGGGCCTCATCACGGGAGTAGCTGTCACCGGTCAGGCTAGAGGCACAGCCACCCAGCAACAACGACATGGTGGTGAAGGTCGCCACCAGCAAAGCGGATTTACGCATGGGTAATGTCTCCATAAGTCAGATGCGTATTAGACGCTGCACGTTGACGACTGTCACGGTACATGCGCCATAAAATTGTTTTCATTCAGCCGAGGTACAGCCAGCGTGGCTGCGCCGATGCCTTTTCAATTGAGACCAAGGATAGCCATGGATTACTTCATCGTCGTGGTCACCACCGTTGCGGGGCTGTACTTCCACGGCTGGCTGTATGTGCGCATGCGCCACTGGATAGACCGTGACCTGGCGTTGTCGCTGGCCGGTGCGGACCCTGGCAAGCGCGCGTACATGCTGCAAAAGCTGGAACAGGCACGGCTGGAGAAGGTGCAGCGCAAGCAGTTGGCGGGGTGGCTGGAGCGCGAGGCGGCGGGGTATCCGGGGTAGTCCGGGCGGTTGTCGGGGCGGCTGCGCAGCCCATCGCGACACAAGGCCGCGCCTACAGGGAACCGGGCTGCACCCCACATCGTGAAAGGGCCGCAAGGCGGCCCCTGAATGTCAGGGCGCCAGGCGTTCCCGCTGCCATTGCCCATCGACCAGGCGGTAATTCAGCCGGTCATGCAACCGGCTGGCCCGGCCCTGCCAGAACTCGACCCGCTCAGGTAGCAAGCGGTACCCGCCCCAGTGTTCCGGGCAATGCGGCTGGGTGTCGGAGAAGCGTGCCTCGGTAGCCTTGACCAGGCTTTCCAGTTCCTCACGACCGGCAATCACCCGGCTCTGCGGCGATGCCCAGGCCCCCAGGCGGCTACCCAGAGGGCGTACCTGGTAGTAGGCGTCCGATTCCTCGGCCGTGACCTTTTCCACCTGCCCTTCGATGCGCACCTGGCGCTCCAGCGCCGGCCAGAAGAAGGTCATGGCGGCGTAGGGGTTGGCCAACAATTGCTGGCCCTTGGCGCTGTCGTAGTTGGTGAAGAAGGTGAAACCACGCTCATCGAGCCCCTTGAGCAGCAATACGCGGCAATGGGGGCGGCCGTCGGCATCGACGGTGGCCAGGGTCATGGCATTGGCTTCCACCGGGGCCTGCTCGGTTTTCACCGCATCGGCGAACCACTGGTGGAACAGGGCGAACGGCTCCCCCGGGGCCTGGGCTTCGGCCAGGCCATCACGGGTGTAGTCGCGGCGCATATCAGCCAGGGATTGAGTCATTGCTGCGTTCCTTGACGATCAGTTGGTCTTCGCAGGGCTGTTGACAGCTACTTTCTTCTCAGCGGTAGCTTTCTTGGCCGCAGGCTTGGCCGGCGCGGCTTTTTTCTTGGCGGTGGTCTTGGCTGGCGCCTTGGCCTTGGCTACAGGCTTCTTCGCCGCAGCCTTGGCCGCCGGCTTGCTGTCGGCAGCCTTGGCGGCTGGCGCCTTGCTATCCTGCACCGCCACCATCGAGGCTGGCGCCGGGGCCGGGGCCGCCTGCTGGTACTTGGCCAACAGGGCAACCATGGTGTTCTGCGGGGTCAGCAGCATTTCCACGCGGCGATTCAAGGCGCGGCCCTCGGCACTGTCGTTGGCGGCGCGCGGCATGACCGAACCCATGCCCTTGAGGTTCAGACGGTCGCGCTGCAGGCCGCTGAGACGGAAGATGGCCGACACCGAAGCGGCGCGCTCCAGGCTGAGCTTCTGGTTGGCGGCAGCGACACCGCTGCTGTCGGCATGGCCGAGCACCAGCACGGCGGTCTTGGCGTCGCCTTCGACGGTCTTGGCCACGCGGGTAATCGGGCCCAGTGTCATCGGCAGCAGCATGTTCGGGCGGTCAGGGTTGTACGAGCCGTCCACCGGAATGGTTACGGCCAGCACGTTGTCACGACGCTCGAGCTCCAGCTTGCTGCCCTTGATCGCTTCACGCAGCTTGGGCTCGTACTCGTCCAGCCAGGCCTGGGTGGCCTTCTCGTCGATCTTCGGTACCACCGGCCCCTTGGCCTGCTTCTGTTCAGCACCGAATGGCCACCACCAACGGCTGGAGCTTTCGGACTTGGCGTCGGTCTTGGCGACGTTTTCAGTCACGGCTTGCTTCACTTCCTGCTCGGCAACCTTGTCCGAACCGAAGGGCCACCAGCTCGAGCCGCTGTCCTTCGAGGCGTCCTGGGAGTGACTGGCGCAGCCGGTGACAGCGGTCAGGCACAAGGCGAGTGCTAAGGTTTTATGTGAAGACATCAGCGATACACCATGAAATAGAAAGAAATTTTGCCTACACGCTTCAGGCATTGGCATTGAGGATAGTCAAAGGCATGCGGCAATACCCGCACTACCCGATCAAAGGCAACTTGCAAGTACGCGCACCAGATGCTGGGCTCGCGGGTCCATCAGCACGTAAGGACCCAGGGTATTGACCACGAAACCGAAGGCCACGTCGTACTCCGGGTCGGCGAAACCGACCGAGCCGCCGGCGCCAGGGTGGCCGAAGGCGCGCGCGCCGAGGCCAAAGGTGGCATTGGCCACCTCGGGCTGGTCAAGCATGCAGCCCAGGCCGAAACGGGTCTGGGTGAGCAAGGTGCGGTCCTGGCCGAGGCTGTGCTCGCGGGTCAGTTCATCGAGCAGCTCGGATTCGAGCAGGCTGCCATCCAGCAGCCCGGCATAGAAGCCCGCCAGGCTGCGCGCGTTGCCATGGCCATTGGCCGCCGGCTGTTGCATGCGCCGCCACTCCGGCTTGTTGGTGCTGGTCAGGATTGCCGGCGGGTTGGTGAAGGCTCGTGTCGACAGCGCCTCGGGCTCACGCATGGTGACCTGCAGCAGGCGCTGCGCCGCTGCGTCCCCGGGGTTGCCCTTGCCACGGGCGATATGCGCCACGCGGTGGAACTCCTCGTCCGCCAGGCCGACATGGAAATCCAGCCCCAGTGGGCGCGCAGTACGGGCCACGATCGAATCACCAGGGCCACGGCCGTCGGCACGACGGATCAGCTCGCCGATCAGCCAGCCGTAGGTAATGGCGGCATAGCCGTGCTCGGTGCCAGGCGCCCACCAGGGCGTCTCGGCGGCCAGGGCATCAACCATGGTCTGCCAGTCGTACAAGGCTTCGGCCGGCAGCAACTCGCGGAGGGCCGGCAGGCCGGCGCGGTGGCTGAGCAGCTGGCGCAGGGTGATTGCCTGTTTGCCAGCCTGGGCGAACTCGGGCCAGTAGTTGGCCACCGGGGCATCCAGGGCCAGCTTGCCCTCGCCGACCAGCTGCAGGGCGGTTACCGCAGTGAAGGTCTTGGTGCAGGAGAACAGGTTGGCGATAGTGTCGCTGTGCCAGGCCTGCTGGCCATCCTTGTCGGCACTGCCGGCCCACAGGTCGACAACGGTTTCGCCACCGACCTGGATGCACAGCGCGGCGCCACGCTCCTGGGGATCATCGAACAGGGCAGCGAAGGCTTCGCGCACCGCTTCGAACTTCAGCTCATAGTGACCCTGGATCTGCACCCGCTGTTCTCCGTACGACCATTTCCGAAAAATGGTGTGCATTGTTTCAGTAGTTTGGCGTTTTGCAAACTGGCTTGGGCTGGGTGGTCGCGACGAATGGTGCAACCAGACGCACCACGCTCCTGCGCAGGCCTGGCTGAGCTATGGGGCAGGCTTCTCCAGCTCGGCGCGCAGCTGGCCCATGGCCTGCAGGTTGCTCTTGCGCACGGCCTCGACGAATCCCGGATACGGCATATCGGTGATTGCCACCAGCCCGAGGTGGCCGTTTTCACCATCGAGCAGCCGCCCGCTGGCCGGTTGATCGAGGTACTGGAACCAGTGCACGCCGACAATCATCGGCTGTGCCAGAGCCGCCTTGAGGAAATTGCCGTAGGCCGGGCCACGGTCTTCTTCCCGCGCCAGCTCCAGCGGCCCCGGCCAGAATGGGCCGCGATCACGCGAGCCGAACTGGAATTCCGACACCAGCACCGGCTTGTCCAGCTCGGCCAGGCTGGCGAAGTCGTAGCCATCCTGCGGCTTGAGGGTATAGAAGTTGAAGCTGAGCACATCGCAGAATTCGGCACAGGCCTTGAGCGCCTCGGGTGTGCTGAGGGCATAACGGCCACCCAATAGCAGGTGATTCGGCGCATGCCACTTCAGCGAGTCGGCAATGGTCTTGAAGTAGGTATCGGCAAACACCTGCTGGAAATATTGGTAGTCGCGCTCGATCTCCGGGTGCTCGGGGTTCGGCAGCGGCGCTTCGAAGCCTGGATCCTCCATCAGTTCCCAGGCAGCCAGTTCGATACCCCAGGCCTTGGACAGCCCTTCCTGGTTGCGGTACTTGTCGCGCAGTTGCTTGAGGAAAGCGCGCTTGGCCGGCACATCGGTGGTCAGGCGCAACGTGCCGTAAGCCAGCCCGTAACGGGCCTTGGGGTCACCGCCAGGGGCGGCCCAGGCCAGTTCATTGTCGGCGAAATAGCCGATCAGCCAGGGGTCGTCACGGTGATCGCGGGCGGCGATGGCCACGGCACGCTCGGTGGCCATGGCAAAACGCGGGTCGAACGGATCGGGCATGCGCCCCCACCAGTCCATGCCAGTGCTGATGCTGGCGTAATCGCCCACGATCGACAGTGGCAAGGTGTATGGCATGCGCCTGGCCTGGCCCAGGGCCGGCTCGCTCCAGTTGCCGAGCGTGTTGAAACCCCAGGCTTGCAGGCGGTCGAGGGCGTGCCCCTGCCAACGAGCGGCATCCAGCACCAGCGGTGGGCAACTGGCCGGTTGCCCGTCTGCTGCGGACGGGCAGGGTTTGCCATAGGTGCGTTGCAGGTTGGCGGCATAGAAGTCGAACCAGCGTCCCTGCTTGAAGTTGCGCCCTTGCGACGAGGCATTGCCGTCGTCGTTGTTGCCTTCGCCATAGAAGGCGGCCAGTGCATCACCTGTACCCGGCAACGCCTTGAACATGCCTTCACGCCCGCTGATGTAGGTGCGCCCGCCATCTGCGGCGACGGCATTCACCCCCAACGAGTAGAACGGGTGCCCGTCCGGTGTTACCAGGTACCAGCGGCCGTTGCGCTTTTCGGTGCGAAAGAAGCCTTTGGCCTCGAACGCCGGCCCGGCCAGCAAGCCACCGTAGGCATCCAGTTGCTGCTTGCCACGTTCTGCCAGCCAGCCCTTGAGCTGTTGCTGCTCGCGCGCATCAGCCGCCTTGAGCTGTTCGTCATTGACAACCTTTTCCGGCCAGTGGCCACGAGTGGACTGGCCATAGGCGTCGATCAGCTCATGGTAGGCCGCCTGGTAAGCCTGGTCGTCATCCTGGATGCCCACCCGCTCGATCAGCAAGCTCTGCGCCACCTTGGGGCTGGGGATGCTCAAGCTGACCGAGGCCACTTGCCTGAGGTCTAGCGCCCCGGCGCTGCTGGCCAGCAACAGGCGCTGGCCCTCATGGCTCCAGGGCATCGGTGGGCCGGCGCGCATGCCCTGGCTGAGCGGCGAGCTGGCCGTCAACGGTACCATCACGGTCTGGGCCGGGCCGGCCGGCAAGTCGATGCGGCTGGTCAAGGTGCGGCCATCACTGCCCTGCACCGTGACATCCACGGTCAGCGCCCAATCCATTGCGCTTTGCAGGCGCAAGGTCAGGAACTGCCCAGCGGACCAGTCCCACACCCCGCTTTGCGGGCTCAGGCGCAGCGTCGGCCGCTGGGCCGGGTTGAACACCACCCGCCGCAACACCTCGCCTTCAGCCGTCTGCTCCGCATTGTACTGAGGCAGGCCGGCATCCTCGGTCTGCACATTGACCACCGAGGCCGGGCGCACGAAGCTGAAGAGCGTCTGCTGCCCCGCCAGCAAGGGTGAACTGAACAACAGGGCGATTACGGCGGGCAGGGTGCGGCGGACCATAAGGCTTGGGCTCTCCTTCAGGGCCCTCATGGCCCACGACAGAGGAATGGACAACGCGCCGGAGCAACTGCTCCGGCAGTCAGGAAATCTCCCGCCGGAACGGCGGCAGCGCATTGAGAATAGCCTTGCCGTAGCGCTGGGTGACCAGACGCCGATCAAGCAAGGTGATAACGCCGCGATCCTGTTCGGTTCGCAGCAGGCGGCCACAGGCCTGGATCAGCCGCAGCGAGGCATCGGGCACGGCAATTTCCATGAACGGGTTGCCACCGCGGGCCTCGATCCATTCCGCCAATGCGGCTTCGACCGGGTCGTCGGGCACGGCGAAGGGGATCTTGGCAATCACCACGTGTTCACAATAGGCCCCCGGCAGGTCGACCCCTTCGGCAAAGCTGGCGAGGCCGAACAGTACGCTGTGCTGGCCGTCGTCGACCCGCGCCTTGTGCTTGTTCAGTGTTTCCTGCTTGGACAGGTTGCCCTGGATCAGCACCAGTTTGCGCCAGTCACGGTCCAGCCCATCGAACACGTCCTGCATCTGCTTGCGTGAGGAGAACAGCACCAGCGCACCACGGGCATCCTCGACGATGTTGGGCAACTCGCGGATGATCGCTGCGGTGTGCGCCGCCGCGTCGCGCGGGTCGGCCTTGAGGTCGGGGACCCGCAGCAGGCCGGCATCACCATGCACGAACGGGCTGGGCACCACGCAGGTGACCGCATCGCGCGGCAAGCCCGAGCGCATGCGGAAGCGGTCGAACTTACCCAGCGCGGTCAGCGTCGCCGAGGTCACCAACGCGCCGTGAGCAACGTTCCACAGGCTGCGACGAAGCATGTCAGCGGCCAGGATGGGGCTGGCGTTGACCTCGATATCAAACAGCGCCCCGCTCTCGGCCAGGGTCAGCCAGCGCGCCATGGGTGGGCTGTCTTCCGGGTCTTCGGCGGTGAAGGCCGTCCATAGTTCCCAGTTGCCCTGGGCGCGGGTGACCAGGCTGCCGAACAGCGGGTACCACTCTTCGGCCTGGTGGCTGGCGATACCGATGTTGACCTCGCCGTCCATGCCCTCCTTGAGCAGGTCGGCCAGCCGGGTGAACAGGTCATTGAGACGGGCAAAGCCCTTTTTCAGCTCGATGCCCACTTCGCGGATCTGCTCCGGCACCACGCCGCCTTCGAAACGGTAGCGCGGGCGCTCCCGGCCTTCGTTGTCCTCGCCGGGGCGGAAATCGGCAACCTGCTCGCACAGGGTGAACATGAATTGCTGCTGGGTACGCACTTCCCGCGCCAGCTCGGGCACCTGCTCGATGTACTTGCCCAGGTCACCGGGCAGCGGGTGCTGGGCCAGCAGCTTGGTCAGGTTCTTGGCGGTCTGCTCCAGCCAGTCGGCAGTGGAGCGCAGGCGTGAATAGTGGGCGAAATGGCCGATGGCCTTGTCTGGCAGGTGGTGGCCTTCATCGAACACGTACAGGGTGTCGCGCGGGTCGGGGAGCACCGCACCGCCGCCCAGCGCCAGGTCGGCCAGGACCATGTCGTGGTTGGTGACGATCACGTCGACCTTGCCCATGCCTTCGCGCGCCTTGTAGAACACGCACTGCTGGAAATTCGGGCAATGGCGACCGGTGCACTGGCTGTGGTCGGTAGTCAGGCGCGCCCAGTCCTGGTCCTCCAGGGCTTCAGGCCAACTGTCGCGGTCGCCGTCCCAGCGGTTGCCGGCAAGCTTCTCGATCATGCTGTTGAACAGCTTCTGGCTGCGCTCGTCGACTTCGATGCGGAAGCCCTCTTCCTCGAACAGCTGGGCAGTGGCCGACTGGGCATGCCCCTCCTGCAACAGGATGTCGAGCTTGGACAGGCACAGGTAGCGACCGCGGCCCTTGGCCAGGGCGAAGCTGAAGTTGAGCCCGCTGCTGCGCATCAGGTCGGGCAGGTCCTTGAACACGATCTGCTCCTGCAACGCCACGGTAGCCGTGGCGATCACCAGGCGCTTGCCGGCGGCCTTGGCGGCCGGAATGGCCGCCAGGCTGTAGGCCACGGTCTTGCCGGTACCAGTGCCCGCCTCCACCGCCACCACGGCGGGTTCGCCGGCGCGGCGGCCTTCGTCGTCGCAGGCGATGTCGCCAAGCACCTTGGCCACTTCGGCGATCATCAGGCGCTGGCCATAGCGCGGCTTGAGGCCCTTGGCTTCGAGAAAACGCGTGTAGGCGCCCTGGATGGTGGCTTTGAGTTCGTTGCTGATCATGGTCTGCAGGCGCCCGGCGGGCTGGATATATTTTCAGTGTTTCGCATGGGGCGGCTATCATACCCCGCTATTGCCCTTTATGCCGCATGGAGATCCGGATGCTTGCCTTTGCCCTGCCTTACACATTGCATGTATTGGCCGCCCTGGTGTGGGTCGGCGGCATGTTCTTCGCCTGGCTGGTTCTGCGCCCGGCCACGGTTGCAGCCCTGGAAGGGCCTGCGCGGCTGCGTTTGTGGGTGGAAGTTTTCCGACGTTTCTTCGGCTGGGTCTGGCTGGCCGTGGCGATTTTGGCGATCAGCGGTATCGGTATGTTGCACATGCGCTTCAGCGGCTTCGAGACCGCACCGAAGTATGTGCAGGTGATGATCGGTGGTGGTATCGCGATGTTTGCCCTGTTCATGCGCGTGCAGGCGTTGCTGCTACCCGAGCTGAAAGCGGCGGTGCAGGCCGAGGACTGGCCGGCGGGTGCAGCGGTGCTCGGGCGGATCCGGCGAATGGTGGGGATCAACCTGCTGCTCGGCCTGGCGGTCGTCGCCGTGGCCAGCTCGCGCCTGGTGATCTGACAGGATACGCCCCCTGCAGGAGCAGCCCATCGCCGCTCCTGCAAGGGCATGCGGTAGGGCTTCTACAGGCGTTGCAGGATCAACTCACCCGTTGCCCCCGCCGCCCCTGGCTGCCCCGGTTGCCCCGGCCGGCCATTGGCGCCCGCCTCGGTGCTGTACACCAGGCAGCCCTTGCTGGCCCCGCCCTTGCCTGCCTTGCCTGGCGCCCCGGCCTTGCCCGCTGCGCCGCCGTCCAGGCGCACCACGATGCGCTCCTGCGGGAAGCCCTGCGGCACGCTCAGGCGAATGCGCCCACCCGGTGCACCATCATGGCCGTTGCCACCGTCATCGCCGTTGGCACCGCGGCTGGCCTGGCCCCAGGTGCAGCCACCGGCCTGGCCATTGGCGCCATCGAGCCCCACGTACCCGGGCGCACCAGCACCACCGCGGGCATCGATCAGCAGCCGCTCCGCGTCCACTTCCGTCAGCTTCAGCTCCAGGCTCCGCCCCGAGCGGGCTGCCCGCTGGTACGTACCCGCCGCCCCCGGTGCACTGAATTCGCTGCCCTCGGCCAGACGCGCGCTACGCGCTTCGATCAGCAGCGGGCTGTCGGAGGGTGCAATGGCGATACGCGCATCCCGCCCCAGCTCCAGCTGGTCGACCTTCAGTTCCGCCAAGGTGGCCGGCAGCAGCAGGGTGGCGGCGTCGGCGACACGCAACTGCGCAAGGTGCACACTGGCCGACTTGTCGGGCAGGCGCAGCATGGAGTTGGCTGCGACCTCGAGACTCTCGGCCTGGGCCAGTGGAACGGCCAGCATGGCCAGCAACATCAGATTACGCATTTCGCGGCGCCTCCTGCGCACGGGGAATGGACATGACATGGAAGATGCCCGTCAGCAAGATCTGCAACCGATCGAACCAGCGGTGGCTGCGCCCGCGCAAGCTGCCATTGAAGAACAGCACTTCAAGCAGGTGCAGGCCCAGCAGGGCGATGCCAGCGGCATTGATCAGCAGATTGAAAGGCAAGGGTTGTGGCAGCAACAGGTTGAATAACACCACGCCCCAGAATGCGACTGTCAGGACCTTGCCCAAGCCCAGGATGAACTTCATACCCCGCCCCTGATGGATTGTTGTTATGTCGAGACGCCCATTCGAGCGCGCCGTGCGAAGCACATTAACTGCAATGCCAAGGCAGGCGCCAGCACCGCTCAGTTGAGATGCAGCTCCACCCGTCGGTTGCGCGCGCGCCCCTCCTCGCTTTCATTGTCGGCGAGCGGTTCGCTTTCGCCACGCCCCTGGCTGGTGACCTTGCCCGGCGCCAGCCCCTGGCCGATCAGGTACTCGGCGACGCTGCCAGCGCGGCGTTCGGAAAGCACCTGGTTATAGCTGTCGGAGCCGACACTGTCGGTATGGCCGATCACCCGGACCTTGGCCACCGTCGGCGAAGCGAGTCTCGTCACCAGGCCTTGCAGGCGCTGCTGGGCCGCTGGCGTCAGCTCGGCGGAATCGAAGGCGAACATCACCGCGCCGTTGTCATCCAGGATGACCACCTCCGGCGAGGGCTCAGGCTCGCTGACCGGTGGCGTTGCGGGGTACTGCTTCAATGGGCAGCCCATGTGGTCGACGGGGACCCCGCCGGGGGTATCGGGGCAGTGATCGCGGCGGTCGAAAATACCGTCGTTATCTTCATCGCCATCCTGGGCGTAACAGACCAGGCCTCCGGTGACGGCGCCAAGGGCACCGCCGCCAGCCGCCCAGGCCGAACTTTCGATGGCGCCCAGGCCACCACCGGCCAGGCCGCCGAGCAGGCTGCAGAGGGGCCAGGTCCTCTGGTTCAGCGGCGCACTGCCATCGCTGCGGCTGGCGCAACCCGCGAGCAGGCTGGCAGCCACCAACAACGGTAGCGCCGCCGTCGACGTCACATTCATGCTGAACGCTCCTGTGTCATTGGCCACGCGCTGCGCCTGGCCAGTGAGGACGCGCCCGTGCCACGGCTCAAGGCACGGGCGCGTGCCGCCCTACCGCTGGATCTTGATCTCGGTACGGCGGTTCATGGCGCGCCCGTCGGCCGTGGCGTTGTCCGCTACCGGCTGGGTTTCACCCGCCCCGACCACCGACACGAAGCTGCTGCGCGGCACGCCGCGCTCGACCAGGTAGTCGGTTACCGCGTGGGCCCGGCGTTCGGACAGTTTCTGGTTGTAGCTGTCGGAGCCGACGCTGTCGGTATGGCCGCTGACGCTCAGGCGGGCGGACGGTGCTTCCTGTTTCAGGCGGGTGGCAATGGTATTGAGGCGCTCCTTGTCACTGGCAGTCAGGCGGGCAGAATCGAATTCGAAGTGCACATCGCGGATGACGATGACTTCTTCCTTCTGCACCACCACTTCCTCGACCACTGGCGCCGGCTCAGGCGGGCAACCGTTGGCATCCACCTGCACACCGCGCGGAGTGCCGGGGCACTTGTCGCGGCTGTCGGGCACGCCATCGCCATCCTCGTCACCATCGCCATGGGACCAGCAGTAGCCTGCCGCCAGGCCACCGCCCAGCAACGCGCCCCAGCCAGCCCAGCTGGAACTTTCGATAGCGCCCAGGGCGGCGCCGCCTACACCCCCGACGGCGGCACATTTCGGCCAGTCGGTCTTTTGCAAACCTGCACAACCAGTCAACACACTGGTGAGCAGGACCAGGGGTATCGCTGTGCGTACTATGCTCATTTCATTGCTTCTCCTAGGGGGAATCGGCATAAGGCCGATCTCTCGGAGTAAAGACCGCGCATTCGATCCCTGCCAGCAATAAGCCACGACGCGGTCACATGCCTCTTTGCCCACACGCTGTGGCCCGCTAGTCTTGGACGACTTGAAGAGGACTTGCAATGAACGACCGCTTTTCCCAGCGCACGCCGCAGCAGGCCCTGGCCGCCCTGCTCGAGCGCTTCACCCCGCAACGCCTGCTGCTGGTGGGCGCGCGCTTTCCGGCCCTGGACGCCTTCGCCCAGGCGCACCCGCAGGTGACCATCGCCAGCGCAGCCCCTGGCCCGCTGCCGGCCGAACTTGCGGCCCAGCGCTTTGACCTGGCGCTGCTGGTGGACTGCCTGGAGCATCTGCCCAAGCGCACGGGCCTGGAACTGCTCGGCGGCGTGCGTAATCTCAATGCCAGCCGGGTTGCAGTGCTGGCCGACCTGGCCGCCTGTGGCTGGCAGGACACCGACTTTTTCGCCCTGGCCCTGTCGGCCAGCGAGAAATTCTGCCGTGGTGAGCAGGTCTTGAGCCTGTTCACCTATGATCTACACGACTACAAGCAGGTACCGGACTGGCTCAACGCCAAGTTCTGGGCCAACCCTGAAAACTTTGGCAAGTACTGGTGGTGAAGATGAGTGTCTCGGTCTGCCCTTGCGGCAGTGGCAACCTGCTCGACGCCTGCTGCGGGCACTACCATGCCGGTACCCCGGCGCCGGATGCCCAGGCGCTGATGCGCTCGCGCTACAGTGCCTATGTGCTGGGCCTGGTCGACTACCTGGTGGCCACCACCCTGCCGGCCCAGCAAGCCGGCCTGGACCGTGCCGCCATGGCCGCCTGGAGTGCCCAGAGCACCTGGCTTGGCCTGGAGGTCGAAGCGGCGGAGGTGTTGGGTGGCCAGCCTGAGCATGCCTTTGTGACCTTCACCGCACGCTGGCACGACCAGGAGGGCGATCACCAGCACCGCGAACGTTCGGCCTTCGTCCAGCATGCCGGGCGCTGGTACTTCATCGACCCGACGGTCGGGCTCAAGGCCGGGCGCAATGACCCCTGCCCCTGCGCCAGTGGCCAGAAGTTCAAGAAATGCTGCGCCAGCTATGTAGGTAGCTGAGCATGAACGCCCACGCCCGCCTGCTGCTCGGCCCGCTGCTCGCCTGCCTGGCATTGCTGGCGGGTTGCAGCAGCTGGGGCGGCGGCGACTGGCGCGAACCCGAGGTACGCCTGGTCGAAGTCGAGACGGTGAAGGCCCGGTTGCTGGAACAGGAGTTCGTGCTGCACCTGCAAGTCGACAACCCCAATGACAGCCGCCTGTTCATCCGCAACCTGTCGTACGCCATACGCCTCAACGAGCTGCTGCTGGTGCAGGATGAAACCAGCCTGTGGCGCAGCGTTGGCGGGCATGCCCGACGCACCTTCAAGATCACCGCGCGGACCAACCTGTGGCAGCACCTGAAACCTTTGGCCAAGCTGCTCAAGAGCGGCCAGCCGCTGCATTACAGCCTGCAGGCTGAACTGGCGACCGGGTTGCTCCTGCATCGAGACCTGCACTTGTCGCGCAGTGGTGAGATAATCCCCGGCGATCATCACCCGGAGTAACCCCGCAATGTCCCAGCAACCCCACGTTCATGGCCCTGACTGCAACCACGATCATGATCACCACCACGATCATGGCCACGTCCACGGCCCGCACTGCAACCACGGCCACCAGGAGCCGGTACGCAACGCCCTGAAGGACGTCGGCCGTAACGACCCCTGCCCGTGCGGTAGCCAGAAAAAGTTCAAGAAGTGCCACGGCGCCTGACCTGAACCGCAGCTGCGCGCCCCGGCTCCGGGCCGCGCAGTACGTAGCCGGCGGCCAGGAGCAGCACCATGCACAGCGCCATGCAGATGGCATTGGTCGCGTCCCAGCCGAGCGTGCCCAGCAACAGCGACGGGCTGAAAGCGCCAACGGTCGCGAACAGGGCAATGGCCAGGTCGTTCTTCCCCTGCATCTGCATGGCTGACGGGCTGTTCTGCAGCGCTTGCGCCAGCAACGCCCCACCGCCCACGTAGGTCAGGTTCCAGCCCAGGCCAAGGGCGATCAGCGACAGGGTCATCATGGCGTAGCTGTGCGACCCCAGGTTCATGGCTGCGCAGCCGATCAACAGCCCCAGGCCGGCGCAGATGGTCGCCCTGATCCCGATCTGGTGAATGATCGCCCCCGTGAAGAACGAGGGTGCGAACATGGCGACCACATGCCACTGAATGGCCAGGCGCACGTCGGCGAAGTCCTCCCGCATGTGTTCCATGTGCAGGGACGCCTGGATCATCAGCAGATTCATGACCCCATATCCCAGCGCAGCCACTGCCATGGCCACGGCCAGCACCGGGCCGAGCGGTGCGGCGGTTGCGCCGGCCGGTCTTTCCACCTGCACCAGGCTGGCCCGTGCGCCATCGCCGGGCAGGCAGGCCGCGACCAGCAAGGACACTGCTGCCAGGCCGAGCAAGGCGGCGTAACACAGCGCGAACAGTGGATAGCCGTCAACGTCACGGAGCCATTCGGTGAGTGCCGGCCCGACCACGGCGGCAATCACCCCGCCCGCCACGACCAGGGAAAGCGCTTTGGGCTTGAGCTGTTGCGCCAGGTTGTCGGTAGCGGCGAAACGGTTGAAGTTGGCGAACGCAATGTAGATACCCAGCGCCGAATGGCTGATCACCAGCGTCGCGAAGTGCTGTTCCTGCACGGCCAGGTAACCGCTGATACCGGATACGGCCAGCGGTATCGAGCCGAGCATGAATGCGCGTTTGCGGCCGATTCGGCTCATCAGCCTGGAGACCGGGTAGGTGGCCAGCATCATGCACAGGAACTGGAAACCGTAAGGCACCGTGGACCAGGTGCTGGCAGGCGCCAGCGCCGCCCCGACAGTGGCGGCCATGGTCACCGACATGACCGCAGTCGTCAGGTTGATCGATTGCGCCGTGAAATACAGGTAGGTGCGCCGCGGAAGTGTGCTCGACATGGCATGTGCTCAGGTGGCTGGACGGTCGGTATCCGGCACCCTGTAATGGCGCCGACGGGTGAATGGTGGCACCTGCCGCGCCCTGAAATGCAAACAGTCGACGCACTTTCCGGTTAACTGTTAGGCTGTTTTTTCTAACAGTCGGCGGATCCGCCATGCGCCCGAACAACCTGCGTGACCAATTGAAACAGCGCCTCGAAGCCGGTGAGTGGCTGCCTGGCCAGCGCATGCCGTCCATCCGCAAGCTGACCGCGGCGGCCGACTGCAGTTACCACGATGTCGTCTCCAGCTATGCCCGGCTGGTCAGCGAAGGTGTGCTGACCGCCATCCCAGGCCGCGGCTACTTTGTCGCCTGCAGCAGCCGCCAGCCAGGTACACCAGACAGCGGCCCTGCCGAGCCCCCGGCAAGCATGGCCGACGACCCATTGTTCACGCTGCTGCAAAGTGGCCGGCACTACACCAAGCTCGGCAGCGGCTGGCTGCCACCGGCCTGGCGGGACACCGAGCTGCTGGCCAAGGCGATACGCCGCACCGCGCGGCTGGAGCAGAGCTCGCTGGCGGAATATGGCGACATCCAGGGCTACCTGCCCATGCGCAGGCAACTGTGCATGCACCTGCAGCGCCTGACCCGTATCGAGGCCCGGCCAAGCCAGTTGCTGACCACCCTGGGTGCCACGCAAGCGCTGGACCTGGTCGCGCGGTTGCTGATCAAGCCTGGCGACCACGTATTCGTCGACGAGCCCGGCAATGGCAACCTGATCAAGCTGATCCAGCTGGCCGGTGGCCATGTGCTCGGCGTGCGGCGTACCCAGGACGGGCCGGACGTGGCGGACATGAAAGCCCACCTGGGCAGGCACAAGGTCAAGGCATTCTTCTGCAACAGCAACTTCCATAACCCGACCGGCGGCAACATCAGCCCGCACAGTGCCTTCAACATCCTGCGCCTGGCCACTGAGCACGACTTTCTGATCGTCGAGGATGACGTGTATGGCGACTTCAGTCCCGGCGTACGCCAGACCCTTGCCGAACTGGATAACCTCGAGCGGGTCATCTACATCGGCAGTTTCTCCAAGTGCCTGTCCGCGTCACTGCGCGTTGGTTACATCGCCTGTTCGGCTGCGCTGATCGAACCCCTGACGCGCCTGAAGCTGCTGACCTGCGTTGCCGTGCCAGCGTTTTGCGAACGTTTCGTCAACACCATCTTGTCCGATGGCACCTATGCCCGGCACATGAAAGACCTGCAGCAGCGCATGATCCGCCAGCAGGCGCAAACCCAGCAATTGTTGCGCGCGCGTGGCTGGCAGTTCGACGTAACGCCGCAAGGCGGCATGTTCCTGTGGGTCTATCACCCTGAGCTGGCCGACCTGCAGCCGTTCATGCAGCGCCTGGAGCAGCACAAGGTGCTCCTGATGCCGGGCTCGGCCTTCGCCGTGACCCGGGACTATCAAGGCCATGCACGCATCAACTGCACGCATTTTTCCGATGCTTTGGCCATGCACTTCAAGGTTTGTACCGGCGCTGGCAAATAAAGCGCCCGGGGACCTTGCACGGCGCCTGCGCGCTTACTACCTTAGCGCCTTTCCAAACCCGCCACGCCTTGCAGGAGCCCTTGTCATGGCCGCCCCCGCCTTTCCTCCCTTCCGCCCGCGGTTCGCAACCGCTGCCACGCTGCTCGGCATGCTCGGGCTGGCCGGCTGCCAGACGGGCGGCTATCAGGACAGCGTGCCACCGGCCAGCGGTGTGCAGCCGCTCAAGGGCCTGGCACAGAACGTCTCGGTACGGCGCAACGCCATGGGTGCGCCGCTGATCGAAAGCAGCAGCTTCCATGACGCCCTGTTCAGCCTGGGCTACGTGCACGCCGGTGATCGCATCGAACAGATGGTCGCCATGCGCCTGCTCGCCCAAGGCCGCCTGGCCGAGCTGGCCGGCAGCGACGCGCTGGACATCGACCGGCTGATGCGCGCTGCCAACCTCAAGCAGAGCGCCGCCCAGCAGTACGCCGAAGCATCGCCACGGCTCAAGCGCTTTTTCGAGGTGTATGCACGTGGGGTCAACGCTTACCTGTTCCGTTACCGCGACCGGCTGCCCGCCAGCCTGGCCAGCAGTGGTTATCGCCCGGAATACTGGAAGCCCGAGGATTCGGCACTGATCTTCAGCCTGTACGCCTTCAGCCAGTCGGTGAACCTGCAGGAAGAACTGAGCGCCCTGGTCCTGGCGCAGAAAGCCGGCAGCGACAAGCTGGCCTGGCTGTTGCCCGGTGCCCCGGACGAGCCGTTGGCCGAAGCCGAGGTGGACAAGCTCAAGGGCCTGAACCTGGCCAGCCAGTTGCCGGGCCTGCCAGCCCTGGCCGCCGCCAGCCAGAAGCTGGCCGACCTCGACCTGCTGGGCAGCCCCGGTTCGGCCAACCTGGCCCTGGCGCCACAACGCAGCCGCAGTGGCAAGAGCCTGCTGGCCAGCGACAGCCGCGCCGCCTGGGCCCTGAGCCCGGTGCAGATCCATACCGGCAAGTATCAGGTCGCCGGGCTGTCGTTGCCCGGCCTGCCCATCGTGCTGGCCGGATACAACGGCAAGCTGGCCTGGAGCAGCAGCGCGGTCATGGCCGACAACCAGGACCTGTATCTGGAGCAACTGCGCCACCAGGGCGGCCAGGTGAGCTACCTGGCCGACGGCAAATGGCTGCCGGCCCGCGCCCGTAGCGAAACCTTCTTCGTCCGCGGCCAGCGCCCGCTGCGCGAAGTGATGTACGACACGCGCCACGGCACCCTGCTGGCGCAACCGGGCAATGCCAGCCTGGGCCTGGCGCTGAACCTGCCGCAGTTCAAGGAAGATCGCAGCCTCGACGCGCTGTTCGACCTGACCCGCGCCCAGAGCGTGGAGCGCGCCTTCGACAGCACCCGTGAAGTGACTGCCGCCGCCCTCAACTTCGTCTTCGCCGAGCCCGAGCACATCGGCTGGCAAGTCAGCGGCCGCTACCCCAACCGCCGCGAAGGCCAGGGCCTGCTGCCATCGCCGGGCTGGGACGGGCGCTACGACTGGGACGGCTTTGCCGACCCGATGCTGCACCCTTACGACCAGGACCCGCCAGCCGGCTGGATCGGCCACGCCAACCAGCGCAGCCTGCCGCGCGGCTATGGCATGCAGCTGTCCAGCACCTGGTACTACCCCGAGCGGGCCGAACGCCTGGCGCAACTGGCCGGCAATGGCCGCCACGACAGCCGCAGCCTGATGGCCCTGCAGAATGACCAGGTCACCCTGCTGGCCGACAAGCTCAAGCAGGTGTTCGATGCCCCGGGCATGGCCCAGCCGCTGCAGCAGGCGATCGATGCCCTGCCCGCCGCACAGCGTGACAAGGCCCGCGACGCACTGGCCCGGCTCAAGGCCTTCGACGGCCGCCTGAGCCCGGTGTCGGCCGATGCCGCCCTGTACCAACTGTTCCTCCAGGAAGTGGCGCGACAGACCTTCCTCGACGACCTCGGCCCGGAATCCGGCCCGGCCTGGCAGGCCTTCGTCAGCAATGCGCGGTTGTCGTTCTCGGCGCAGGCTGACCACCTGCTGGGACGCGACGACAGCCCGTTCTGGGATGACCGTAACACCCCGCAGAAGGAAGACAAGCCGGCCATCCTGGCGCGCAGCCTGGCTGGCGCCATCGATGCCGGTACCACGCAGCTGGGGGCCGACCGCCGCGCCTGGCAGTGGGGCAAGCTGCACCAGTACCGCTGGCCGGCACCGGCCTACCACGGCCTGGGCGATGCCATCAGCCGATCGCCACAGGCTGCCGGTGGTGATTTCACCACCCTGGCTTTGACGCCCTACGCCTGGGGCAGCGACTTCGATACCCGCCTGCCGGCCTCGGCACGGATGATCGTCGACTTCGGCCAGGCCGAGCCGTTGCAGGTACTGACCAGCAGCGGACAGTCCGGCAACCCGGCCAGCGCCCATTACAGTGACGGGCTGGATGCCTGGTTCAAGGGGCGCTTCATGAGCCTGCCGCTGCAGCAGCAGAACTTCGGCCGGGCGTATGGCAATCAGCGTTTGACGCTGGTGCCTGGCAAGTAACCCAGACGGCCTGAGCCGCCAACTGGGGCGGCTCAGGCATTGCACTAAACAGCTACGACCGAAAGCTCGATCCGCTGCCCCAACATATGCAGGGCGTGTTCGACCTGCTCGATCTTGGAGCGGTGCAACAGATCGATCAGACGGTCGACTTGGGGGCGATTCACCCCTAGTCGGCGCGCCATCTCGGTCTTGCTGATTTTTTGGGCCACCATGATGTTCCATAACGCCGCCTTCGCAGCCGTCAGGGCTGGCAGACGTACGACGGGTTGACCTGCCGTTGGCGTTGCCGGTAGCGGGATAGCCTGCCTTTGATCTACATAGAATGAAAGCGCGGACTCCAAGGCGTCCACCGCATCGAACAGTGCTTCTTCCACAGTGTCACCAGCGCAGGCCATCTCAGGCACAGCGGGGCAACTCACCCAGACACTGCCCTGCTCCTGGTGAACGACTACCGGATACTCGAATATCATCACGTGTTCCTCTAAACCCTTCATGCTTTCAATCCCAAGTCTTTGAGGATCTTTCGTCTCAGGCCTTCGCTTATTTCCTTCGCGCCGTGGTCGGGGAAAATCGTCTGGCGATTACCCCTGACCACACAGTTAACTGCGAAAGGCCTTTCGGCATTTCTGAAAGGCGCGTAGTCCATTTCGCTTGATAAAACCTTTCGAACTCTCGAGACAGTCCCAAGCTCCTAACAAGTACCCTCGACAACCAGCATGCCTGCCATGGACCTCGTCATCGCCCGCCCCGAAGGCCTGTACTGCCCGCCCGGTGACTTCTACATCGACCCGTGGCGGCCCGTGGACCGAGCCGTGATCACCCATGGCCACGGCGACCACGCCCGCATCGGCAATGGCCATTACCTGGCCGCCAGCCCCGGCGCCGGCATCCTGCGCAGCCGCCTGGGCCAGGACATCAACTTGCAGACCCTGCCTTACGGCGAACGCCTGCTGCACCATGGCGTAACCTTGAGCCTGCACCCGGCCGGGCATGTGCTGGGCTCGGCGCAGGTGCGCCTGGAATACCAGGGCGAGGTCTGGGTTGCCTCTGGTGACTACAAGGTAGAACCCGATGCCACCTGCGCACCGTTCGAACCGGTGCCCTGCCACACCTTCATCACCGAATCGACCTTCGGCCTGCCCATCTACCGCTGGCCCAGCCAAAGCGAGATCTTCGCCGCCATCAACGCCTGGTGGCGGGCCAACTGCGCACAGGGCAAAGCCAGCGTGCTGTTCTGCTACGCCTTCGGCAAGGCGCAAAGGATCCTCCACGGGCTGGACGCCAGCATTGGCCCGATCCTCGTACATGGCGCCGTAGAGCCGCTGAACCGGGTATACCGGGAGGCTGGCGTCTACTTGCCAGAGACCCGCTACGCCGGTGATATCCCGCGCAACGACCCGCTGCTGCGCCAGGCGCTGGTCCTGGCCCCACCATCGGCCGGTGGCAGCAGCTGGATGCGCCGTTTCGGCGACTACAGCGATGCCTTCGCCAGTGGCTGGATGCTGTTGCGCGGCACCCGCCGACGGCGCGGAGTGGACCGTGGCTTCGTGCTCTCGGACCATGCCGATTGGCCGGGGTTGCTCTGGGCCATCGGCCAGACCGGCGCGGAACGGGTGATGGTCACCCACGGGTCAGTCAACGTACTGGTGCGCTATCTGAACGAACAAGGCCTCGATGCCCGGGCCTTCGCGACCGAATACGGCGAGGAAGACGAAGCTGTCGCCGTGGAGCCAGACGCATGAAAGCGTTCGCCGACCTGTACCTGAGGCTGGATGCGACCACCTCCAGCGCCGCCAAGCTGCAAGCCTTGCGTGACTACTTCAGCACCGCCCCGGCTGCAGATGCCGCCTGGGCGGTATACTTCCTGGCCGGTGGTCGCCCGCGCCAGCTGGTGCCTACCCGCGTGTTGCGCGAGCTGGCCTGTAAGTTGGCGGGGCTGCCGGACTGGCTGTTCGAGGAAAGCTACCAGGCCGTTGGCGACCTGGCCGAAACCATTTCCCTGCTGGTGCCGGAAAGCCATCAGGTGGGCGACGATGGCCTGGCCCATTGGGTCGAACAGCACTTGCTGCCATTGCGCGGCCTGCCCGTCGAACAGCTCCAGCAACGCCTGCCGCCGCTGTGGGCACAGCTGGACCGCCCCAGCCTGATGCTGTGCCTGAAGCTCATCACGGGGAGCTTTCGCGTTGGCGTCTCGAAGCTGCTGGTCACACGCGCCCTGGCGCAACTGGCCGGGCTGGATGCCAAACGCGTGGCCCAGCGTCTGGTCGGCTACACCGACATCAGTCACCGCCCCACTGCCGCCCGCTACCAACAATTGGTCGCCCCGGCATCAGACGATGAACATGACCAGCGTGGTGGCCAGCCCTACCCGTTCTTTCTGGCCCACCCGCTGCAAGTGCCGAGCGAACAATTCGATGCGCTGCTCGGCCCACCGAGCGAATGGCAGATCGAATGGAAGTGGGACGGCATTCGCGCCCAGGTGGTCAAGCGCGAAGGCCAGCTGTGGGTCTGGTCGCGTGGCGAGGAACTGGTCACCGAGCGCTTCCCCGAGCTGCACAGCCTGGCGCAGACATTACCCGACGGGGTCGTGCTGGATGGCGAGATCCTGGTGTGGAAACCGGGCAGTTCGGCGGATGAACTGGCGGTACAGCCCTTTGCCCTGTTGCAGCAGCGCCTGGGCCGCAAGACCCTGGGCAAGAAACTGCTGAGCGATGCGCCGGTAGTACTACAGGCCTACGACCTGCTGGAATGGCAAGGCGAAGACTGGCGCAGCCGGCCGCAGCACGCGCGCCGCCGCCAGTTGGAGCAGGTGCTTGAGGAGCACCCACTGGCACCCGTGGTACTCTCGCCCCTGCTCGTGGGCACGGACTGGGCCGACCTTGCCCGCCAGCGCGAACAGTCACGCAGCCTGGGGGTGGAAGGCTTGATGCTGAAGCAGCGCGAGGCCTTGTATGGCGTAGGGCGGACCAAGGACATGGGCACCTGGTGGAAATGGAAGATCGACCCGTTCAGCGTCGATGCCGTGCTGATCTACGCCCAGCGCGGCCATGGCCGGCGGGCCAGCCTGTACAGCGACTACACCTTCGCCGTATGGGACGCGCCGGCCGGCACCCCGGGGCGGGCGCTGGTACCTTTTGCCAAGGCCTACTCAGGGCTCAGTGACGACGAGATGCGCAAGGTCGATGCCATCATCCGCAAGACCACGGTCGAAACCTTCGGCCCGGTGCGCAGCGTGACGCCGACGCTGGTGTTCGAGCTGGGCTTCGAAGGCATCGCCCTGTCCCGGCGGCACAAGAGTGGCATCGCCGTGCGCTTCCCGCGGATGCTGCGCTGGCGGCTGGACAAGCCGGTTGAAGAGGCGGATGACCTGGCGACCCTGCAGGCACTGCTGGCTTGAGACGATTCGGACCGCAAAGAAGCCCACGCGCTCGTCCAACAGGTAGCGGATGAGGCGCAGTCACGGAATCTATGCTTCTATCTGTGTGCCGACCCGTGTCGCAGACCGTTTTCGCCACGCAATCAGGACGACCATGCACCATTCAACCCACGACCTGCTTTCCCCCGTTCCGGGTATCACCCGCCAGTTGCACAGCTTCCACTACGGCCCACGCGGTGGCGGCAAGGTGTATATCCAGGCCTCGCTGCATGCCGACGAACTGCCCGGCATGCTGGTGGCCTGGCACCTCAAGCGCCGCCTGGCCGAACTGGAACAGCAAGGCCGGCTGCAACAGGAGGTCATCCTGGTACCGGTGGCCAACCCGGTCGGCCTGGAACAGGTGCTGCTGGACGCACCGCTGGGGCGTTTCGAACTGCAAAGCGGCGAGAACTTCAACCGCAACTTCGTCGACCTGTCGGATAGCATCGGCGACCAGATCGAGGAACACCTGACTCAAGACCCGGACCATAACCTCGCCCTGATCCGCGAGTACCTGCGCCGCGGGCTGGACGCGCACCCGGCGCGCACGCCGCTGCAGGCCCAGCGCCTGATCCTGCAACGCCTGGCCTGCGATGCCGACATGGTGCTGGACCTGCACTGCGACTTCGAAGCCGTGGAGCATCTGTACACCACGCCAGACGCCTGGCCGCAGATCGAACCGCTGGCGCGCTACCTGGGCGCGCAGGCCAGCCTGCTGGCCACCGACTCGGGCGGGCAGTCGTTCGATGAATGCTTCAGCCTGGTCTGGTGGCAGTTGCAACAGCGCTTCGGCAAGCGCTTCCCGATCCCGCTGGGCTGCTGCTCGGTGACGGTCGAGTTGCGTGGCCAGGCCGATGTCAGCCATGAGCTGGCGAGCAAGGATTGCCAGGCGCTTCTCGACTTCCTGACCCACACGGGGGTCATCGAAGGTGCCGCCACTGCCCTGCCCGCGTTGCGCAACCCGGCTACACCCCTGGCCGCGGTCGAACCCGTGGTGGCGCCATTGGGCGGGCTGCTGGTGTACCACGCAAAGCCTGGGCAAACCCTCGAGGCTGGCCAACTGATAGCCGAAGTCATCGACCCGCTCAGCGACCGGGTGACCGCCGTGCGCAACCAGCAGCCGGGCCTGCTGTATGCGCGCAGCGTGCGGCGCATGGCTACCGCCGGCATGGTCATCGCCCACGTGGCCGGCGAGCAGGTGTGCCGCAGCGGCTACCTGCTGGCTAACTGACCAGGTAAAACCATTGCAGCTGGCGGGTTGTCTGTAGAGACACAGCCCGCCAAGGACCCCTGCCCCATGCCCGCCGTCACCGACCTCGCCACTGCCTGGTTCGCCCAGCGTGGCTGGAAGCCGTTCGCTTTCCAGCGCCGTGTCTGGGCTGCCGTGGCACGCGGCGAATCCGGCCTGCTGCATGCCAGTACCGGCGCCGGCAAGACCTACGCGGTATGGCTCGCCGCGCTGCGCGCCTTCAAGGCCGAAGCCCAGGGGCGACAGGCCGCGCCGTTGCAGGTGCTGTGGGTCACGCCGATGCGCGCCTTGGCCGCCGATACCGCCCGCGCCCTGCAGGCGCCGCTGGACGAGCTCGGCTTGCCGTGGAGCGTGGGCGTGCGCAGCGGCGATACCGGCAGTGCCGAACGTGCCCGCCAGGCGCGGCGCCTGCCCAGCGTGCTGGTCACGACCCCCGAAAGCCTGACCCTGCTGCTGACCCGCGCACAGGCCCGCGACGACTTCGCCACCTTGCGCCTGGTAGTGGTGGACGAATGGCACGAACTGCTGGGCAACAAGCGCGGGGTACAACTGCAACTGGCCCTGGCCCGCCTGCGCCGCTGGCGCCCGGGCCTGCCCACCTGGGGCCTGTCCGCCACCCTCGGCAACCTGCAGCATGCGCTGGAGGTATTGCTGCCTCAGGGTGGTTTGCTGGTACAAGGCCGGCAAGACAAACCGCTGCAGGTCGATACCCTGCTACCTACGGCCATCGAGCGCTTTCCGTGGGCCGGGCACATGGGCTTGAAAATGCTCGACCAGGTCAGCCGGGAGATCGATGCCAGCAGCAGTTGCCTGGTGTTCACCAACACCCGGGCCCAGGCCGAACTCTGGTACCAGGCCCTGCTCGAAGCGCGCCCCGACTGGGCCGGGCTGATCGCCCTGCACCATGCCTCACTGGCCCGTGAGACACGTGACTGGGTCGAGCGCAGCCTCAAGCAGGGCAGCCTGAAAGCGGTAGTCTGCACCTCCAGCCTGGACCTGGGCGTGGACTTTCTGCCAGTCGAGCGCGTGCTGCAGATCGGTTCGGCCAAGGGCATTGCCCGCCTGATGCAGCGGGCCGGGCGCTCCGGCCATGCACCGGGGCGACGCTCGCGGGTTACCCTGGTGCCCACCCACAGCCTGGAACTGGTGGAGGCAGCCGCCGCCAGGCAGGCCCTGGCCGCCGGGCACATCGAGGCCCGTCATTCGCCACGCCTGTGCATGGACGTGCTGGTGCAGCACCTGGTCAGCATGGCCCTGGGCAGTGGCTTTCACGCCGAACTGTTGCTCGAAGAGGTACGCAGCACCTGGGCATTTCGGGCGCTGCACGACAGCCAGTGGCAATGGGCGCTGGACTTCGTCTGCCATGGTGGCAGCTCGCTCAGCGCCTACCCCGATTACCAGCGCGTCGAGCGCCAGGCCGACGGCGTTTACCGGGTTGCCAGCGAACGCCTGGCACGCCGTCACCGCATGGGCATCGGCACCATCGTCAGCGACGCCAGCCTGCAGCTCAAGTATTGGAGCAAGGGCGGCGGGGGCAAAGCGCTGGGCAGCGTCGAAGAGGCGTTCATCGCCCGCTTGCGGCCTGGCGATACCTTGGTGTTCGCCGGGCGTGTGCTGGAACTGGTGCGTGTAGAGAACATGACCGCCTACGTACGCCGCAGCAGCGCACGCAAGGCCGCGGTTGCCCGCTGGAACGGCGGCCGCATGCCGCTTTCCAGCGAACTGGCCGACGCCCTGGTCGAGCAGCTCGATGCAGCAGCGCACGGCCGTTTCGAGGGCCCGGAAATGCGTGCAGCACGCCCGCTGCTGGCCTTGCAGGCACAATGGTCGGCGCTGCCTGCCATCGACACGCTGCTGGCCGAAACCTTCAGATCCCGCCAGGGTTGGCATCTGTTCCTGTATCCGTTTGCCGGGCGCATGGCCAACCTTGGCCTGGCCAACCTGATTGCCTGGCGGGTGAGCCGCGTACAGCCGCTGTCGGTTTCGATCGCCGTCAACGACTATGGGTTCGAGCTGCTCAGCCCCGGCCAGGTGGATTGGGCGACCCATCTGCCGCAGGCACTGGCTACCGAGCACCTGCTGGACGATGTGCTGGCCAGCCTCAATGCGGGAGAAATGGCATTGCGGCGTTTTCGCGAGATCGCCCAGATTGCCGGGCTGGTGTTTGGCGGCTACCCGGCGGCGCAGAAAAGCCTGCGGCAGATTCAGGCCTCCAGTGGCCTGTTTTACGAGGTCTTCCGCAAGCATGACGCTGGCAACTTGCTGCTGGGCCAGGCGCGGGACGAAGTGTTGAACGAAGAACTGGAGATCGAGCGCCTGCATCGGCAACTGCTGAAAATGGGGCGGTTGCGGCTCGACCTGCAGTTGCTGAAGCGGCCGGGGCCATTGGCGTTTGCCTTGCTGGTGGAGGGCATGCGCGAGACCCTGAGCACGGAGAAACTGGCGGACCGGATTGCACGGATGGTCGCCGAGCTGGAACGTGCAGCGGGTACTGGTGAATGACCGGCCTGCTGTCCATCGAGCACTGTGGCGAGCAGCTCTGGCTGCTTCCCGACAAGGCCATCTACTGGCCGGCACGCCGCGCCCTGCTGGTGGCGGACGTGCACATCGGCAAGGCGGCGAGCTATCGTGCCCTGCACCAACCGGTACCGCGTGGCACCACGGCAGCGACGCTTGCCCGCCTGGATGCATTGCTGGCCGCGCAGGCATGCGAGCAACTGATCATCCTGGGCGACTTCCTGCATGCGCGCGCAGCCAGGGCGCCAGCGACGCTGGCCAGGCTGCAGGCGTGGCGCGAACAACACAGGACGCTGAAGATCGTGCTGATACGCGGCAACCATGACCACAACGTCGGCGATCCACCCGCTTCGCTCGGCATCGAAGTGATGGACGAACCCTGGCTGCTGGAACCCTTCGCGCTACAGCACGAACCGCGACCTCACCCGACCCACCCGGTACTGGCAGGCCATGTCCACCCGGTCTTCGTCCTGCGTGGCAAGGCGCGGCAGCGCTTGCGCCTGCCGTGCTTCCTGATCGATGGCCAGGTGAGCCTGCTGCCGGCGTTCGGTGAATTCACCGGGGGCTGGGAAATCGCCCCCACCGCCACCAGCCGCGTGTACCTCGCCGGCGCAGGGCGGGTATGGGCAATTTAGCGACGTTCAGGCGACAGGCCCCGGAGGCGGTTCGTCAGGCAGGGTCGGCTCGCCCGGCTCCATGGGCGGAGTTTCGCCCGGCTCCGGCGGCTGTGGTGTATCGGGGTCAGGCTGGTGGGGCACGCCCCCCGCCTGCATCGGCAGCGGGTGCGCCAGCAGTGACCAGGACAACAACCCCACATGGTTGGGCTGCAGGACTGCCAGCTTGGCACTGATTGCGGGATGGAGTTTCATTGGCTGCTCCTGACAAGGCCGCTGCGCATCGTGCGCACCGGCATTACCCTGTTGGAGTGCCAAAGGCGCGGGTAATTCCCCGCGCCTGTCGGCTCAGGTACGCGGCAGGGTGACGCCCCGCTGGCCCTGGTACTTGCCGCCGCGGTCCTTGTACGACACTTCACATTCTTCGTCGGACTGCAGGAACAGCATCTGCGCCACGCCTTCATTGGCGTAGATCTTCGCCGGCAGCGTGGTGGTGTTGGAGAACTCCAGGGTCACGTGGCCTTCCCACTCGGGCTCCAGCGGGGTGACGTTGACGATGATGCCACACCGGGCGTAGGTGCTTTTGCCCAGGCAGATGGTCAGCACGTCGCGTGGAATGCGGAAGTACTCGACGGTGCGCGCCAGGGCGAACGAGTTCGGCGGGATGATGCAGACGTCGCTCTTGATGTCGACGAAGCTACCGGCATCGAAGTTCTTCGGGTCGACGGTGGCCGAATTGATGTTGGTGAACACCTTGAATTCGTCGGCGCAGCGTACGTCGTAGCCGTAGCTGGAGACGCCGAAGGAAATCACCCGGTTGTCCTGCTCGCCGCGCACCTGGCGCTCGACGAACGGTTCGATCATGCCGTGTTCCTGCGCCATGCGGCGAATCCACTTGTCCGATTTGATGCTCATGGCGGGGTGTCCTAGAAGAGTTGCGAGGGGGAAAAACCAGACGCGCATCTTACCGGTCCCTGCGCCCAGGTTAAAGTTCCATGCCTCATCCCGCGCCGGGCGGGGGTTCGCGCCGCCGTCGATCCGAATTCGCCTAAAGCGCCTTCTGACCATTGGCAGGTTGCGGAAAGTGGGGTAAGGTGACGCCACTGTGCTGCACGTGACACCGAGAATCTCTAGTTTGATGCACGATCCTGATCGGCCCATCGCTGAATTTTCTGCTCTCTTTGCGCTCAGTCCCGGGCAGGGTTTTTCCTGACCGTTATCAAATTGTCCAAGGAGACAGAAAAATGTCCAACCGTCAATCCGGTGTTGTTAAGTGGTTCAACGATGAGAAAGGCTACGGCTTCATCACTCCTCAGTCGGGCGATGACCTGTTCGTGCACTTCAAAGCCATCCAAGCTGACGGCTTCAAAACCCTGAAAGAAGGCCAGGCTGTTACTTTCGTCGCTACCCGCGGCCAGAAAGGCATGCAGGCTGAAGAAGTTCAGATCGCCTAAGTCGATCGAGCTTTTTAGCTTTCAAAAAAAACCCGCCTTCCGGCGGGTTTTTTCATGCCTGAAAGAATGACCGAGGCGCCTGGCCTCGGCCTGGCAGGTCAATCCTCGCTGATGGTAATGCTCGGCATCGCCGGTGCAGCCGCTTCCTGCAGCACGATCCGCGCCCCTACCTGGCGCGCCAGTTCCTGGTAGACCATGGCGATCTGGCTTTCCGGTTCGGCGATGGCGGTCGGCTTGCCATTGTCGGCCTGTTCGCGGATGAGCATCGACAGCGGCAACGAGGCCAGCAGGTCGACACCATATTGGCTGGCCAGCTTTTCGCCACCGCCTTCACCGAACAGGTGCTCGGCATGGCCACAGTTCGAGCAGATGTGCACGGCCATGTTTTCCACCACGCCCAGCACCGGGATATTGACCTTGCGGAACATCTCCACGCCCTTCCTGGCATCCAGCAAGGCCAGGTCCTGCGGGGTGGTGACGATGACCGAGCCTGCCACCGGCACCTTCTGCGCCAGGGTCAGCTGGATGTCACCGGTACCCGGCGGCATGTCGATCACCAGGTAGTCCAGGTCGTCCCAGGCGGTCTGGGTCACCAGTTGCAGCAGCGCACCGGAAACCATCGGCCCGCGCCAGACCATCGGCGTGTTGTCGTCGGTGAGAAACGCCATGGACATGACTTCCACGCCATGCGCCTTGATCGGCACGAACCACTTCTGGTCACGGATCTGCGGGCGGGTGCCTTCGGCGATACCGAACATCACGCCTTGGCTGGGGCCGTAGATGTCAGCATCGAGAATACCCACCCGCGCACCTTCGCGGGCCAGGGCCAGGGCCAGGTTGGCCGCGGTGGTCGACTTGCCCACCCCACCCTTGCCCGAAGCCACGGCGATGATGTTCTTGACGTTGGCCATGGCCGGTACCTGGGCCTGGGCCTTGTGCGCGGCGACCACGCAGTCGATCGACACCTGGGCACTGCTGACGCCCTCGAGGTTGCCGATGGCGGTCTGCAGCACCTGGGCCCAGCCATTCTTGAACAGCCCTGCGGCATAACCCAGCTGCAACTGCACGCTGACCTGCCCGTCCTGGATATCGATGGCGCGCACGCAGCCGGCGCTGACCGGGTCCTGGTTCAGGTAGGGGTCGGTGTACTGGCGAAGCACGCCTTCGACGGCGGCACGGGTGACGGCACTCATGGAGACTCCCATTGGCAAACTGAATGTCAAACAGGCGCCTATCCTAACCCGTCAATCGTCAGCAGATGTGCATGCGGGGTGAAATATCTTCGCCAGCCCTTTATAGTGGCCGATCAACCTCATTTTTACCCCGTCGCCAGATAAGTAGCCGAGCCACCATGTCCGAGCCACGTCAGATTCTCGTCACCAGCGCCTTGCCCTATGCCAACGGATCGATCCACCTTGGCCATATGCTCGAGTACATCCAGACAGACATGTGGGTCCGCTTCCAGAAGCTGCGTGGCAACCAGTGCATCTATGTCTGCGCCGATGACGCCCACGGTTCGGCCATCATGCTGCGCGCCGAGAAGGAAGGCATCACTCCGGAACAGCTGATCGCCAACGTCCAGGCCGAGCACAGCAGCGACTTCGCCGACTTCCTGGTCGATTTCGACAACTTCCACTCCACTCACAGCGAAGAGAACCGTGAGCTGTCGAGCCTGATCTACACGCGCCTGCGTGAAGCCGGGCACATCGCCACCCGCTCGGTGACCCAGTACTTCGACCCGGAAAAGGGCATGTTCCTGGCCGACCGCTTCATCAAGGGCACTTGCCCCAAGTGTGCGGCCGAAGACCAGTACGGCGACAACTGTGAAAAGTGCGGCGCCACCTACGCACCTACCGAACTGAAGAACCCCAAGTCGGCCATCTCCGGCGCCACCCCGGTACTGCGTGATTCCCAGCACTTCTTCTTCAAGCTGCCGGACTTCCAGGCCATGCTGCAGCAGTGGACCCGCAGCGGCACCCTGCAGGACGCGGTGGCCAACAAGTTGGCCGAATGGCTGGACTCGGGCCTGCAGGAGTGGGACATCTCGCGTGACGCGCCGTATTTCGGCTTCGAGATCCCAGGCGAGCCGGGCAAGTACTTCTACGTGTGGCTGGATGCACCGATCGGCTACATGGCCAGCTTCAAGAACCTTTGTGCACGCCGCCCGGAGCTGGACTTCGATGCCTTCTGGAACGAGGGCTCCAAGGCCGAGCTGTACCACTTCATCGGCAAGGACATCGTCAACTTCCACGCCCTGTTCTGGCCAGCCATGCTCGAAGGCGCCGGTTTCCGCAAGCCGACTGCGGTCAACGTTCACGGCTACCTGACGGTGAACGGCGCCAAGATGTCCAAGTCGCGTGGCACCTTCATCAAGGCCCGCACCTACCTCGACCACCTGCAGCCTGAATACCTGCGTTACTACTACGCAGCCAAGCTGGGCCGTGGCGTCGATGACCTGGACCTGAACCTGGAAGACTTCGTGCAGAAGGTGAACTCGGACCTGGTCGGCAAGGTCGTCAACATTGCCAGCCGTTGCGCCGGTTTCATTCACAAGGGCAATGGCGGCGTGATGGTGGCTGGCGATGCCGCACCGGAGCTGACCGAAGCCTTCCTGGCGGCCGCCCCGTCGATCGCCGACGCCTATGAAGGCCGCGACTTCGGCCGTGCCATGCGCGAGATCATGGCGCTGGCCGACCGTGCCAACGCCTGGATCGCCGACAAGGCACCGTGGTCGCTGGCCAAACAGGAAGGCAAGCAGGAAGAAGTGCAGGCCATCTGCGCACAGGGCATCAACCTGTTCCGCCAGCTGGTCATCTTCCTCAAGCCGGTGCTGCCGGTACTGGCTGCCGACGCCGAAGCCTTCCTCAACGTGGCTCCGCTGAGCTGGAACGATCACCTGTCGCGCCTGGAAAACCACCAGCTGAACCCGTTCAAAGCACTGATGAGCCGCATCGAACCAGCCAAGGTCGAAGCCATGGTCGCCGCCAGCAAGGAAGACCTGCTGGCCGCCGAAGCCAAGGCCCCGGCCGGCAACGGCGAACTGGCCAAGGACCCGCTGTCGGCGGAAATCGAGTTCGATACCTTCGCTGCCGTCGACCTGCGCGTGGCCCTTATCGTCAAGGCCGAAGCCGTACCGGGTGCCGACAAGCTGCTGCAACTGACCCTGGACATCGGCGACGAGCGCCGCAACGTGTTCTCGGGCATCAAGTCAGCCTACCCCGACCCATCCAAGCTGGAAGGTCGCCTGACCATGATGGTGGCCAACCTCAAGCCGCGGAAGATGCGCTTCGGCATCTCCGAGGGCATGGTCATGGCGGCGGGCCCTGGCGGCGAAGAAATCTACCTGCTGAGCCCGGACAGCGGCGCCAAGCCAGGCCAGCGCATCAAGTAACCGGCCCTGCCGGGGGGCTGCGATGCAGCTCCCCTCCACGAGAGCCGGACAATCGCCGCGATTCCCGGCTATCGTCATGCCATGAACGATTACCTTCTGGTCCTGATCAGTGCCTCGCTGATCAATCACCTGTGCCTGTCACCCGTGCCGTGCTCAAGGCTGTACCTGCATGTACATGGCCTTGCCTGCGCTCTGTGCATCGCCCTGGGTGTGCTCGGTGCGCGGCTATTGATGCCGCTGCTGGCTGGAGACCTTGAGCTGTTCCTGCTGTTGCCCTGGCTGGCACTGCTCGCCTGGGGGATACCGTGGCTACTGGCACGCTGGCAACCCGCCTGGCCAGTGGCGCAGCTTCCCGCACTGCTGTCGAGCAATGCGCTGGTGCTCGGGCTGATCCTGCAACAGGCAAGCGCCGAATACACAGGGTTTGCCACCTTGCTGCAAGGGCTGCTGGCCGGCGGCAGCTTCTGGCTGGCACTCGTGTTGTTCGCCGACCTGCGCCAGCGCTGCACCCATGCCGACATCCCTGGCGTACTGCGCGGCCTGCCTGTCGAACTGCTCGCCGCCGGGGTAATGACCCTGGCATTTTCCGGCTTCAACGGGTTGTTCAGCCAATGAGCGTCAGGCCTGATCCGCGGCTGCGCACCAGCATGGGCCTGGTGTTGCTGGCCTGCGTACCGGGCCTGCTGGTTCTGTCCTGGCTGCACGGCTGGGGGCTGCTGTTGAATATCTTGCTGTGTACCGGTGCTGCACTGCTGTGCGAAGCACTCCTGCTGTTGCTGCGTGGGCAACCGCCGGGCACGGCCCTGAACGACGGCAGCGCCCTGGTGACAGCCGTACTGCTGGCCGCCGCCCTGCCCACCCTGGCGCCTTGGTGGCTACCGGTGACCGCCGCCAGCGTGGCCATCGGTATCGGCAAGCAGGCCTTCGGCGGGGTCGGGCGCAACCTGTTCAACCCGGCCATGGTCGGCTATGCCTTCGTGCTGCTGAGCTTCCCGCTGCAAATGAACCATTGGCCCGGACCGGCACCCGGCCTGCTCGACACCCTGCAACAGGTCTTCGCCGGTGGCGACCAGATCGATGCCTGGGCCCGGCCAACACTGCTCGACGGCCTGCGCCACAACCGCAGCCTGACCATCGACGAGCTGTTCGCCAGCCACCCGGGATTCGGCAGCATGGGTGGGCGCGGCAACGAATGGGTAAACCTGGCGTTCCTGCTCGGCGGCCTGTTCCTGCTGCAGCGCAAGGTAATCAGCTGGCATGCGCCGATCGGTCTGCTGGCAGGCCTGTTTCTGTTCAGCCTGCTGGCCTGGAACGGGTCGGGCTCGGACTCCAACGGTTCCCCCTTGCTGCACCTGTTGTCCGGCTCGACCATGATGGCGGCGTTCTTCATCGCCACCGAACCGGTGTCCGGCCCACGGCATGAGCGGGCCAGACTGCTGTTCGGCGTCGGCGCGGGCGTGTTGATCTACCTGATTCGCACCTGGGGCAGCTATCCGGATGGCACGGCGTTCGCCATCCTGTTGATGAACCTTGTGGTACCGAGCCTCGAACGCCTGACGGCGCAACGCCAGCAGGCTGCCCCATGAGTCGCCTGGCCCGTGAAGCAGGGCTGTTGCTGCTGGTTGCGGCACTGGCGGTGTCGGTTACCTTGGCCTGGCGACACTGGACCAGCCCGGCCATCGTCGACGCCGCAAAACAGCTGCAAAGCCGTGAACGGCTGGCGGTGCTGCCTGACGGTAGCTACGACAACCAGCCACTGGACCACCCGCTGCCCACGCCCGCCGCACAACGGCCAACCAGCCGTATCCTGGCGGCGTACCGGGCCGAGCTGGCGGGAACCCCGGTCGCCATCATTGTCGTCACCCAGACTCAAGGCTATGCCGGCCCGATCGTGCTGAGCATCGCCATTGCCACAGACGGTCGACTGATCGGCAGCCAGGTGGTCGAACAACAGGAAAGCCCCGGGCTGGGTGCTCGCCTGGGGGACCCGCAAGTCAATTGGCTGCAGCAGTTTGCGAATCGACACTTGAGTGATCATTGGGCACTGCGACGTGATCACGGCGACTTCGACCAGTTGAGCGGCGCAACCGTGACTTCTCGGGCCGTGATCAGCGCGCTGCAGGAGGCGCTGAGTTACTTCGACGAGCAGCGCAGCGTGCTGCTGGAGGGCTCCCCACATGAATAGGTTGCATCTGCTGGGCGCGAGCCTGGTGCCGCTGCTGGGTGCCACCGGGACCCTGAGCGAAGGCGCTATCATCGGCGCGTGCGCGGTGCTGATGGGCGGCCTGCACCAGTTACTGTTGGCGCCTCTGCGGCACAGGCTGGCCAGCTGGGCGTTCACGCTGGCCAGCCTGTTGCTGCTGGCGGCCCTGGCCAGCTGCCTGCAACTGGCGCTGCGGGCATGGTTGCTACCTTTGGCGGTTGCCCTCGGCCACTACCCCGCTCTGCTCTGCCTGCAATGCCTGGCCACCGAACACCTGCTGCCCAACCACCGGCGCTGGCGCCTGCTTGCAAGGTACCTTGCCGCGGTGCTGGGCGCCTGCCTGTTGCTCGGTGCCAGCCGGCAATGGCTGGGCGAAGTTGCTGGCCTGCACCTGGCCAGCCAGGCACCCGGTGCGCTGATACTGCTCGGACTGCTGTTGGCCTTGTACAATCGCCTGCGTACAGGCCCTGCCCACCCACGTCGTCAAGGAACACGCTGATTTCATGAATGCCGCCAAACGCCTGGAGATCTTTCGCAGGCTGCACGAAGACAACCCCGAGCCGAAGACCGAACTGGCCTACACCACTCCGTTCGAGCTGTTGGTTGCCGTGACCCTGTCCGCGCAAGCCACCGACGTGGGCGTAAACAAGGCCACCGCCCGCCTGTTTCCGGTCGCCAACACCCCTGAAGCCATCCATGCCCTGGGAGTGGAAGGCCTGAGCGAGTACATCAAGACCATCGGCCTGTATAACAGCAAGGCGAAAAACGTCATCGAGGCCTGTCGGCTACTGATCGAGCGTCACGGCAGCCAGGTGCCGCAAACCCGCGAAGCCCTGGAGGCGCTGCCCGGGGTGGGCCGCAAGACCGCCAACGTGGTGCTCAACACCGCGTTCCGCCAGCCGACCATGGCGGTGGACACGCATATCTTCAGGGTCAGCAACCGCACCGGCATCGCGCCGGGCAAGACGGTGCTGGAGGTGGAGAAGAAGCTCATCAAGTTCGTCCCGAAGGAATACCTGCTCGACGCCCACCATTGGCTGATCCTGCACGGTCGCTATGTGTGCCAGGCCCGCAAGCCACGGTGCGGCAGCTGCCGGATCGAAGATTTGTGCGAGTACAAGCACAAGACATCCGACGATTGATTCGATAGGCGAAAACCACCCATCACGATTGAAAAAATCTTTTTTACCAGCGTCTGCTTTCTGGTTATAAGGACGGCCAATGGCCCCTTGGCTTGGAGCGACTCATGAGTAGCGATAAAGACGACCTGTCGATCGAAGATGATTTTGTTGCCGCAGAGGATGAAGCGGAGCCCGTGGTGGAAATTGCAAAGACCAACCTCAGCAAACGCCGCACCATTGATAACATGCTGGAAGAAAGGCGCCTGCAGAAACAGCTGGCCGATTTCGACTACGACCTGTAGGCCCATCCCTTCAGCGCTGGCAAAGCCTCCTGGCTGGAGGCTTTACGGCCTGGCGATCAATTCAGCCCCTGACGTTGCGCCAGTTCGATCAGGTCGACCAGCGAGCGCGCATTCAGCTTCAGCAACAGGCGTGACTTGTAGGTACTGACCGTCTTGTTGCTGAGAAACATGCTGTCGGCAATCTCCTTGTTCGAACGCCCTCGTGCCAACTGTTGCAATACCGTCATCTCGCGCGCCGAGAGGCGATTGACCATATCGGTCTCGCTTCCTCCTCCCTTGCTGCGTGATGCATGCAGCGCCTGGTTGGGGAAGTAGCTGTAGCCCGATAACACCGCCTTGATGGCGCTCAGCAACTCCGTGAGTTCCTGCTGCTTGCACACGTACCCTGCCGCCCCTGCCTGCATGCAACGCATCGAGAAGTTGCCAGGTGCCTGCGATGTCAGCACCAGCACCTTGCTGGCCGGGCTGAAGGTTGTCATGCGGGCGATCACCTCCAGGCCGTCCAGCTTGGGAATGCCGATATCCAGCACCACGATATCCGGCAGGTGTTGCCGTGTCAGCTGCAGTGCAGCCACGCCGTTGTCAGTCTCCGCGACGACGTCATAACCATGCCGCTCCATCAGCATGCGTACGGCCAGGCGTATGACCGGGTGATCATCCACGATAAGCACTTTATTCATGCGATATCCATTCATTGTTCTGCTTTGGCACGCCACGATAACCGACAGAACAGCAGATGGCGCGACGATTTGCCGAAGAAACAGATGAACAGATGAAACCTACAACACTTACAGAAATTTCCTACACATAACTACTGCGTCTGTAACAACAAACTTCCTGAACAGAAAAGTAAATACTATTACCCGTCTTTCAAGGCACACGCCCATTCAGGGCGACGCTTGCAGTTGAAAAGTTCAACCCGGGCCATTGAAAAATCCTCGTCAGCGCGCAGGACAGCGATGATTCGTCGCCCGGGAAACAGTCCAGTCTTTAGTTGGGCGGCACAGTAAGGCAACAATGGGTGAAAACGCCGGAGACAGCCCTCATGCCCGAACGACAACCTGTCGCCCCGCTGACGATCATTGCCATCTTCGCGGGCATCATCGAATCCTCCGCACTTGCTACCTTGCCGTTTCTCAGCGAAGCCAGCCAGAATCTCTATACCTGGTTTCTGGTAGGATTTCCGTTTTTTCTGACAGCATTATTTTTTCTGACACTCAACTTCAACTACAAGTCGTTCTACAACCCGTCGTCGGATAACACGGCAAGCGATACTCCACCTACGCCAGGTACCAGGAGCACGCCAAGCGCACCCAGCAGGCTCGGCGAGACCGAACATGGCGAACCTGTCACGATCATGTTTTCCGGGCCCGATGCTTACCAGTTGATGGAACAGCAACTCCTGCGTGCACTGGCCCAACCGCTGCAAACACCCAGGACATGGCGCTTTTGCAACCTGGACAAACGCCAGTGTGCACAATTGTCGGTCAGCCCGCTGGAAGAAGATACGGCACCCCGAGGCGACTGAGCGCAGCAGGTTTCCATCAGGCAAAAAAAACCCCGGCTGGGCCGGGGTTTCCATGGCATGCGCCAGCAAATCAGAGCAGCGAACGGCCCTTGTTGGCAGCAATGCGCATACGCAGCGCGTTGAGTTTGATGAAGCCGGCAGCGTCCGCCTGGTTGTAGGCGCCGCCATCTTCCTCGAAGGTGGCGATGTTGGCGTCGAACAGCGAATCGTCCGACTTGCGGCCAACCACGGTGACGTTGCCCTTGTACAGCTTCAGGCGCACCACGCCGTTCACGTTGACCTGCGAGGCGTCGATCATCTGCTGCAGCATCAGGCGCTCCGGGCTCCACCAGTAGCCGGTGTAGATCAGGCTGGCATACTTCGGCATCAGCTCATCCTTCAGGTGAGCGACTTCGCGGTCCAGGGTGATCGACTCGATGGCACGGTGGGCCTTGAGCATGATCGTGCCACCAGGGGTTTCGTAGCAGCCACGCGACTTCATGCCGACGTAACGGTTCTCGACGATATCCAGGCGGCCGATGCCGTTGGCACCACCGATGCGGTTCAGGTCGGCCAGCACGGTGGCCGGGGTTTTCTCGACGCCATCGATGGCAACGATGTCACCGTTGCGGTAGGTCAGCTCGATGTAGGTGGCCTGGTCCGGGGCGTTCTCTGGCGAGACGCTCCAGCGCCACATGTCTTCCTCGTGCTCGGTCCAGGTATCTTCCAGGACCCCGCCTTCGTAGGAGATGTGCAGCAGGTTGGCGTCCATCGAGTACGGCGACTTCTTCTTGCCATGGCGTTCGATCGGGATACCGTGCTTCTCGGCATAGTCCATCAGCTTCTCGCGGGACAGCAGGTCCCACTCACGCCACGGGGCGATGACCTTGACGCCTGGTTTCAGGGCGTAGGCGCCCAGCTCGAAACGTACCTGATCGTTGCCTTTGCCGGTTGCGCCGTGGGAAATGGCGTCAGCGCCAGTTTCATTGGCAATTTCGATCAGGCGCTTGGCGATCAGCGGACGGGCGATGGAAGTACCCAGCAGGTACTCGCCTTCGTAGACGGTGTTGGCGCGGAACATCGGGAACACGAAATCACGCACGAACTCTTCGCGCAGGTCGTCGATGTAGATCTCTTTAACGCCCATTGCCTGGGCCTTGGCACGGGCCGGCTCGACCTCTTCACCCTGCCCCAGGTCTGCGGTGAAGGTCACCACTTCGCAGTTGTAGGTATCCTGCAGCCACTTGAGAATCACCGAAGTATCAAGGCCGCCGGAATACGCCAGTACGACCTTTTTTACGTCCGCCATGCCATCACTCCACGGGGTTGTACGGAAAAGCGTCGATTCTAACGACCTTGCAAGTAAATTTACAGTGGGGCGACAGCTTCTGACGACAAAGCGACAGGAACTGTCGGAAGGGCGACGGAATATGCGACAGGAAATGTCAAGGAGCCTTGGTACCCGCCGCCGCAGCAGCCGGGCTGGCTGGTGCCGTGGCCGGAGCCACCGGTGGCAGTGTCGGTTCGGCCGGCTTTTCCACCGCTTTCTCGACCGGTTTCTCGACCACCGCGACGCGATCCAGCTCGATGTTCACACGACGGTTACGCGCCCGGTTCGCCGCGCTGTTGTTTTTGGCCAACGGATAGCGCTCGCCATGGAAGCGCACAGTGATCTGCTCTTCCGGTACGCCATTGGCCTTGAGGTAATCAGCTACCGCCAGTGCGCGGCGGCGCGACATGTCACGGTTGGTCAGGCGGTTGCCGCTGTTGTCCGAGTGGCCGTTGAGCTCGACATGGTTCACTGTCGGGTCGGCCTTCATGTAGTCGAGGATGACATCCAGCCGCGACTTGGCCGACTGATCCAGATCGAAACCACCGCCAGGGAAGCCGACCTGGGTCTGGCGCACCTGGTCATAGTTCATCGGCAGCAGCTTGCCGGCACAGGCCTGGTAGTCGCTGTAGGCCTTGGCAAAGCTGACCGGCAGCACCCGCACTTCCATCGGCCTGCCCGCCTCGCCGGCATAATTGCGCACCACGGTGCTGCGGCCGTCGAGCAGGCCATTGATCAGCCGGCTGGCCTGGCCCTGCGACGAGCTGAACAACACGCCGGTGCGGGCCATGCGCACGCTGCCCAGGTTGATGTCGCTGCGCCCGGGTTGCCAGGGCGCAGCGGCCGCCAGCAAGGTCGCGGTGCCGGCACCCAGCGCGTTACTGTCCGAACGCAGCTGGAACACCGGCTGTTCGCCCGCACGGCGCACGAACTCACCACTGCCAAAGCCGTCGATCGGCTGCACCAGCCGACACTCGAACTGGTCACCCTCGACCTTCCAGGCGATATTTTCCATGCGCGTCTGGAAGGTCAGCGCACCAGCCGGCAGGCTGGCGAACAGGGTCAATAGGGCTAGGTAACGCTGGCGCACGGGCGGCTCCACAATTCTGACGGCTTACCTGCAGGCTATCGGACGCCAGCCGGAAAACTTGATAGCCGTGCTCCACCCGGGGTTTTCCGGTAGCATTGGGGCTTGAGTTCGACCCGCCTGGAATCCCCAATGTCCGATCGCCTGACCCTCCTGCGTCCCGACGACTGGCACATCCATCTGCGCGATGGTGCCGTCCTGCCCCATACCGTTGGCGACGTGGCGCGTACCTTCGCCCGTGCCATCATCATGCCCAACCTGGTTCCACCGGTTCGCAATGCCGTCGAAGCCGGCGCCTACCGTGAGCGCATCCTGGCTGCCCGGCCGGCCGGCAGCCGCTTCGAACCGCTGATGGTGCTGTACCTTACCGACCGCACCAGCCCCGCGGACATCCGCGCGGCCAAGGCCAGCGGCTTCGTGTACGCCGCCAAGCTGTACCCGGCCGGCGCTACCACCAACTCCGACTCGGGCGTGACCAGCATCGACAATATCTTCCCCGCCATCGAGGCGCTGGCGGAAGTCGGCATGCCACTGCTGGTGCACGGCGAAGTGACCCGCAGCGAGATCGACGTGTTCGACCGCGAGAAGCGCTTCATCGACGAACACATGCGCCGTGTGGTCGAACGCTTCCCGACGCTGAAGGTGGTGTTCGAGCACATCACCACCAGCGATGCCGCCCAGTTCGTCAGCGAGGCCCCGGCCAACGTCGGCGCGACCATCACCGCGCAACACCTGCTGTACAACCGCAACCACATGCTGGTCGGCGGCATTCGCCCGCACTTCTACTGCCTGCCGATCCTCAAGCGCAACACCCACCAGGTGGCGCTGCTGGACGCTGCCACCAGCGGCAACCCGAAGTTCTTCCTGGGAACCGACTCGGCCCCGCATGCCCGCCATGCCAAGGAAGCTGCCTGCGGTTGCGCCGGGTGCTACACCGCCTACGCGGCCATCGAGATGTACGCCGAAGCGTTCGAGCAGCGTAACGCGCTGGACAAGCTGGAAGGCTTTGCCAGCCTGCACGGCCCGGCTTTCTACGGCCTGCCGGCGAACACCGATACCATCACCCTGGTTCGCGAAGAATGGACCGCCCCGGACAGCCTGCCATTTGGCGAGCAGACCGTAGTCCCGCTGCGCGCCGGCGAAAAACTGCGCTGGCGCCTGCTGGAGGAGAACGCGTGAGCGAAGACCTCTACGAAGACGACCTCGATACCCAGGGCAGCAGTGGCTCGCGTCACCCGATGGCCGAGCGCTTCCGCGGCTACCTGCCGGTAGTGGTGGATGTGGAGACCGGTGGCTTCAACAGTGCGACCGATGCGCTGCTGGAAATTGCCGCAGTCACCATCGGCATGGACGAAAAGGGCTTCCTGTTCCCCGAGCACACCTACTTCCACCGGGTGGAACCGTTCGAAGGCGCCAACATCGAGCCAGCCGCGCTGGAGTTCACCGGGATCAAGCTGGATCACCCGCTGCGCATGGCGGTGAGCGAAGAAAGCGCGCTGACCGACATCTTCCGCGGCGTCCGCAAGGCGCTCAAGGCCAATGGCTGCAAGCGGGCGATCCTGGTCGGCCACAACAGCAGCTTCGACCTTGGCTTCCTCAATGCAGCAGTGATGCGCAACGACCTCAAGCGCAACCCGTTCCACCCGTTCTCCAGCTTCGACACCGCTACCCTGGCGGGCCTGGCCTATGGCCAGACCGTACTGGCGCGGGCCTGCCAGAGTGCCGACATCGACTTCGACGGGCGTGAGGCGCACTCGGCGCGTTACGATACAGAGAAGACTGCCGAGCTGTTCTGCGGCATCGTCAACCGCTGGAAAGAGCTGGGCGGCTGGCGCGATTTCAACGATTGAGATCGTACTCGCAGCGAAGAGGCCGACACAGCACGGCAAAAAAAAACCGGCCACCAGGGCCGGTTTTTCATGCGCGCGGCAATTACAGCTTGCCAGCGTTCTCGCTCAGGTAGGCAGCAACGCCTTCTGGCGAAGCGTTCATGCCCTTGTCGCCTTTCTTCCAGTTGGCAGGGCAGACTTCGCCGTGCTCCTCGTGGAACTGCAGGGCGTCGACCAGACGCAGCAGCTCGTCCATGTTACGGCCCAGCGGCAGGTCGTTGACGATCTGCGAACGAACAACACCGTTGGTGTCGATCAGGAAGGCGCCACGGAAGGCCACGCCGCCTTCGGACTCGACGTCGTAGGCTTTGCAGATTTCGTGGGTCATGTCGGCAGCCAGGGTGTACTTGACCTGGCCGATACCGCCGTTGTTGACCGGGGTGTTACGCCAGGCGTTGTGGGTGAAGTGCGAGTCGATCGACACGCCGATCACTTCGACGTTGCGCGCCTGGAAGTCAGGGATGCGGTGGTCCAGGGCGATCAGCTCGGACGGGCAGACAAAGGTGAAGTCCAGCGGGTAGAAGAACACCAGGCCGTACTTGCCCTTGATGGCCGAGGCCAGGTTGAAGCTGTCGACGATTTCGCCATTGCCCAGCACGGCCGGCACGGTGAAATCGGGGGCTTTCTTACCAACGAGTACGCTCATTGTAATCTCCTGATGAGGGTGAAAAACGTTTGCCGGGCCAGACGGGCCTGCCCGACATCCAACAAAGGCCAACCATCATACACGGCTTCTGGTGACAGGCCGACTCCCACGACGAAGCAACCGCCGGTCGCTCAAGCGCGGCCCTTCCAGAAAGTCCTTTGACAAGCATTCTCATTAACATTAAGCTCCACCCCATCAAGCCCAGCCACGATGGTCAGCCTTTATGTATGTGTGTCTTTGTGTCGGCGTTACCGACGGACAGATCCGCGATGCGATCTATGAAGGATGCTGCAGTTACAAGGAAGTGCGAGCCGCGACCAACGTCGCCAGCCAGTGTGGCAAATGCGCCTGCCTGGCCAAGCAGGTAGTTCGCGAGACCCTGACCGAGCTCCAGGTCAGCCAGGCCGCCCTGCCCTACCCGGTAGAATTTACCGCCGCCTGATACCCAGAATTCGAAGAACCGGACCTAGCGTCCGGTTTTTTTATGCCTGAAATTCAATAAGTTAGCGTTCCAACGCGGTTCACAAACATTCTTATTCCTATTAATTTTCATTTATTATTCAACAACTTAGGTTTGACACACCTGGGCATCGGGCTCAAACTTCAGTGTATTGGCACACTTCTACAGGGCAGGAACCCGACATGAAAGGCGACGTAAGCGTCATCCAGCATCTCAACAAGATCCTCGGAAACGAGCTGGTCGCGATCAACCAGTATTTCCTGCACGCACGCATGTACGAAGATTGGGGCCTGAACAAACTCGGCAAGCATGAGTACAAGGAATCCATCGACGAGATGAAGCACGCTGACAAATTGATCAAGCGTATTCTCTTCCTCGAAGGTATCCCCAACGTCCAGGACCTGGGCAAGCTGCTGATCGGCGAGCACACCAAGGAGATGCTCGAATGCGACCTGAAGATCGAACAGAAGGGCCTGATCGACCTGAAGGCAGCCATCGCACACTGCGAAACCGCTGGCGACTTCGGCTCGCGTGACCTGCTCGAAGATATCCTCGAGTCCGAGGAAGAACACATCGACTGGCTGGAAACCCAGCTGGGACTGATCGACAAGATCGGTATCGAAAACTACCTGCAGTCGCAGATGGGCGAAGAATAAATATTCGGCGCATGAAAAAACCCGCAATCAGCGGGTTTTTTCATGCTTGCCGGAATATCAGGCTTCAGAAGCCTTGGCCTTGGCGGCCGCTTCCTTGATCAGGGTCTGCAGCTCACCCTTCTCGAACATTTCCAGCATGATGTCGCTGCCACCAACCAGTTCACCGGCTACCCACAGTTGCGGGAAAGTCGGCCAGTTGGCGTATTTGGGCAGGTTGGCGCGAATTTCCGGGTTCTGCAGGATGTCGACGTAGGCGAACTTCTCGCCACAACCCATCACGGCCTGCGATGCACGCGCAGAGAAGCCACACTGCGGGGCATTCGGCGAGCCTTTCATGTAAAGCAGAATGGTGTTGTTGGCAATCTGCTCTTTGATCGTTTCGATGATATCCATGTAGCACCTCGGCTTAACTTTCCGACGCGGTCGTCGGCACGGTGAGGCATTGTAACGGAAAGCCGAGCAGCATGCTCGGCCTTACCGTCCCCTATGCGGCCTCTATCTGCACCGGCACGCCATTGAGCGCGGCATTGCCGGAAACAGCGTCACGCAGGCGCTCATCGGTGAGGTCGTTTGCGCTCACGCCCGGTTGCGCCCGGGCCACCTGCAATTGCACGCCATCGCGCGCATGGCCAAAACCGTGGGGCAGGCTGACTACACCGGGCATGATGTCGTCACAAGCCTGTACTTCGACCTCCAGCGTGCCAGTGCGCGAGCGAATGCGTACCCGCTGGCCATCCTGCAGTTGCCGCTGCTGCAGGTCTTGCGGGTGCATCAGCAACTGATGGCGCGGCTTGCCCTTCACCAGGCGGTGGAAGTTGTGCATCCACGAATTGTTGCTGCGCACGTGGCGGCGGCCGATCAGCAGCAGCTCGCCTGGCGCCGGTGCAGGCTGCTGCGCCAGGCGCTGCAGGTCATCCAGAAGCACTGGCGGCGCCGCCTCGACTGCCTTGCTGGCGGTCTTCAGGCGCGTGACGAGGTTGCCACGCAATGGCCCGAGGTCGAGGCCGTGCGGGTGCTGGTCGAGGGTGGCCAAGGAAAGCTGCCAGGGTGTCGTTTCGCCATATGGCCCCTTGCGCAACGCCAGGTCAATCAGCTGTGCCGGTGCCAGGGTTGGTTTCAATTCGAGCTCGGCGCGCCTGGCGAAGGCCTGTGCCAGGCCGACGAAGATCTCCCAGTCGTGCAATACCGCTTCCGGCTTGGCCAGGATCGCGCGATTGAAACGGGTCACATTGCGCACTGCCAGGAGGTTGAACGTGGTGTCGTAGTGGTCGTTCTCCAGTGCCGTAGTCGAAGGCAGGATCAGGTCGGCATGGCGGGTCGTCTCGTTGATGTACAAGTCGATGCAGAGCATGAATTCCAGCCCTTGCAGCGCGGCATCCAGCTGGCGGCCGTTAGGCGTGGACAACACCGGGTTGCCGGCGACCGTCACCAGGGCACGCACCTGACCGTCGCCGGGGGTGAGGATTTCTTCGGCCAGGGCCGCCACGGGCAGCTCGCCGGCGTATTCCGGCAAGCCCGACACGCGGCTTTGCCAGGCGTTGAAATGGCCACCGGAGGTAGTCGCCACCAGATCGACAGCAGGCTCGGTGCACAACGCACCGCCTTGACGGTCAAGGTTGCCGGTCACCAGGTTGATCAGTTGCACCAGCCAGTGGCAGAGGGTGCCGAAGGCCTGGGTCGAGACGCCCATGCGCCCGTAGCACACGGCCTTGTCGGCGGCAGCGAAATCCCGAGCCAGTTGGCGGATGTCAGCCGCAGCGATGCCACAGTGCACGCTCATGGCCTCGGCGCTGAACGGCGCGATCGCTTCGCGTACTTGTTGCAGCCCCGCGACCGGCAAGTGCGAGCCGCGGGCCAGACCTTCTTCGAACAGGGTGTTGAGCACGCCGCACAACAGCGCCGCATCCCCGCCAGGGCGGATGAACAGGTGCTGGTTGGCCATGGCCGCGGTTTCGCTGCGCCGCGGGTCCACGACCACCAGGCGCCCGCCACGGGCTTGCAGGGCCTTCAGACGCTTTTCCACGTCCGGCACGGTCATGATGCTGCCATTGGAGGCCAGCGGGTTGCCGCCGAAGATCAGCATGAAGTCGGTATGGTCGATGTCCGGGATCGGCAACAGCAGGCCATGGCCATACATGAGATGGCTGACCAGGTGCTGCGGCAGCTGGTCCACAGAGGTGGCAGAAAAGCGGTTACGGGTTTTCAGCAACCCGAGGAAATAGTTGCTGTGGGTCATCAAACCATAGTTGTGCACGCTCGGGTTGCCCTGGTACACCGCCACGGCATTGCGCCCATGGGCCTGCTGGACCGCCCACAGCCTGTCGGCGGCGAAGGCGAAGGCTTCTTCCCAGCCGATGGCCTGCCAGCGCTCGCCTACCCGCTTGTGCGGCTGGCGCAACCGGTCGGGGTCGTTCTGGATATCCTGCAGGGCAACCGCCTTGGGGCAGACATGGCCGCGGCTGAACGGGTCCAGGGGGTCGCCCTTGATCGAGCTGATCAGCGCCGGCCCGCCTTCCTCGTGGCTCACTTCGATGTTCAGCCCGCAGATCGCTTCGCACAGGTGACAGGCACGGTGATGCAGGGTCTTGGTCATGGCCGCCTCTGCCTTGTTGTGATGGACGAAGCGCGACTATGCGCCCAGGCCCGGGTACCGACCAGCGCACTTCGCGGTGTGAATCCACCGACATCAGGCACACGATTTGCGACAGCCATTTGCCAACCTGCCAGCAAGCCGTGTACAACCCTCTGTAGCAAATAAAAAACAGCACTGCCCGTCGGCCAATACACCCCTTGCAACACCCTTTGCCACCGAGCGACTGTTTCCCCTCTTGGCTTCAGGCGACATTTACTTATAGTATTGCGCCTTCCCCTATTTCGTCCGCCTCCGTGCGGCTTACGCCGCAGGTCACTCCCGTTGTCAAAAAAACCATACGGTCGACCTGCATACCGTTGCAGATAAGGTAGTCAATCATGAGCGCTAGGCACTTTCTCTCCCTGCTGGACTTCACCACCGACGAATTGCTCGGGGTGATCCGCCGCGGCATCGAGCTGAAGGACCTGCGCAAGCGAGGCGTGCTGTTCGAGCCCCTGAAGAACCGCGTGCTGGGCATGATCTTCGAGAAGTCCTCGACGCGGACCCGGGTGTCGTTCGAGGCCGGCATGATCCAGCTCGGCGGCCAGGCCATCTTCCTGTCTCCGCGCGATACCCAGCTGGGCCGCGGCGAGCCGATCGCCGACAGCGCCATCGTGCTGTCGAGCATGCTCGACGTGGTGATGATTCGTACCCATGCCCACAGTACCCTTACCGAGTTCGCCGCGAATTCGCGCGTGCCGGTCATCAACGCCCTGTCCGACGAGTCGCACCCGTGCCAGCTGCTGGCCGACATGCAGACTTTCCTTGAACAGCGCGGGGCGATCCAGGGCAAGACCGTGGCCTGGATCGGCGACGGCTTCAACATGTGCAACTCGTACATCGAGGCGGCCAGGCAGTTCGACTTCCAGCTGCGCATCGCCTGCCCGCAAGGTTACGAGCCGGACCCACGCTTCATGGCCATTGGCGGCGACCACGTGCAGATCGTTCGCGATCCCAGGGAAGCCGTGCGCGGCGCCCACCTGGTAACCACGGATGTCTGGACTTCGATGGGCCAGGAAGAGGAAACTGCACGGCGCCTGGCGCATTTCGCGCCTTACCAGGTCACCCGCGAACTGCTCGACCTGGCGGCACCCGACGCCCTGTTCATGCACTGCCTGCCAGCCCACCGTGGCGAGGAAATCAGCCATGACCTGCTCGACGACCCACGTTCGGTCGCCTGGGCCCAGGCTGAAAACCGCTTGCATGCACAGAAGGCCCTTCTCGAATTCCTTGTCGAACCGGCTTACCACCACGCATGAGTCAACCCCTACTGCTCAACCTGCGCAACCTCGCCTGCGGCTATGGCGACCAGCGCATCGTCCAGAACCTCAACCTGCACCTGAACGCAGGCGACATCGGTTGCCTGCTGGGGTCCTCCGGTTGCGGCAAGACCACCACCCTGCGCGCGATCGCCGGTTTCGAACCGGTGCACGAAGGCGAGATCCAGCTGGCCGGCGAGGTCATTTCCCGGGCCGGATTCACCCTGGCCCCGGAAAAACGCCGCATCGGCATGGTGTTCCAGGACTACGCATTGTTCCCGCACCTGACCGTGGCGCAGAACATTGCCTTCGGCATCGCCAAGCACCCGCGCCAGGCCGAAGTCATCGACGAGATGCTCGAACTGGTCAAGCTGGGCGGCCTGGGTGGGCGCTACCCGCATGAACTGTCCGGTGGACAGCAGCAACGGGTCGCACTGGCCCGTGCACTGGCCCCCGAGCCACAATTGCTGCTCCTCGACGAGCCGTTTTCCAACCTTGACGTTGAGCTGCGCCGGCGCCTGAGCCATGAAGTCCGCGACATTCTCAAAAGCCGTGGCACCAGCGCCATCCTGGTTACCCATGACCAGGAAGAAGCCTTTGCCGTCAGCGATCAGGTCGGCGTGTTCAAGGAAGGCCGCCTGGAGCAATGGGATACCCCATACAACCTCTACCACGAGCCGCAGACGCCGTTCGTGGCCAGTTTCATCGGCCAGGGATATTTCATCCGTGGGCAGATGAGCAGCCACGAGGCGGTCAATACCGAACTGGGTGAACTGCGCGGCAACCGGGCCTACATCATGGCCCCGGGCAGCTCGGTGGATGTGCTGCTGCGCCCTGACGACATCGTCCATGCGCCTGGCAGCGCACTGCAGGCGACCATCGTCGGCAAGAGTTTCCTGGGGGCATCGACCCTTTACCGCCTGCAATTGCCCACCGGCAGCCAGCTGGAAGCGATATTCCCCAGCCATAGCGACCACCAGGTCGGTGACGATGTGGGGATCGCGGTGAAGGCCGACCACCTGGTGCTGTTCCCCGTGCCGGGCAGCGTGGCGGCACAGTTGCCGCAGCAGGAGAACGGTGTTCGTCGGTACAGTTCGGCGACCTGATACCGAGTTTGGGGCCGCCTTGCGGCCCCGGATGCTCAGCCCCGACCAATACCGGCAAATTTGCCCTGGGTATGTTCGGCCAATACCGCCGCCGCCAATTCCACCTCCAAGCCGCGCCGCCCAGCACTGACATGGATGGTTGCAAACTGCTGCGCCGAGTCATCGATAAAGGTGCGCAGGCGCTTCTTCTGCCCCAACGGGCTGATGCCACCCACCAGGTACCCGGTAGCTCGCTGTGCCACCGCCGGGTCGGCCATCTCGCACTTCTTCACCCCGGCAGCATGGGCCAGGGCCTTGAGGTCCAGCGTGCCGACCACCGGCACCACCGCCACCAGCAACTCGCCCTTCTCGCTGCTAGCCAGCAAGGTCTTGAACACTTGCTGCGGATCAAGCCCGAGTTTTTCCGCCGCCTCCAGGCCATAGGACGCCGACTTGGGGTCATGTTCGTAACTGTGCACACGGTGTTCCGCGCGGTGTTTCTTCAACAGGTCTAGGGCGGGGGTCATGCAGGGGCTCCGGTCAGAACGGCTCGGCGGCTACTTTAGGCCAATTCCCACAGCGCAGCCAGCGTATGGCAAGCGGGCACGTCTAGAACGGTGCCTGCACCTCAAACAAGCAGCCATATCGTGACCGACCGTTCACTTTCGACCTTTGACATCAGCGTTTCTTGTCTATATTTTTTCGTTTCTGAATAAATGATGCACTTTTAAGGTGCGTTTCCTACATCAGCCCGGGTTCAATGGGGATAGACTCCGGGCTTTGCTGTCGAGCGCCAAGCGCCTCACAACAAAACAAAAACGAGGTCATACATGACGACTGCTCTACGCCAACCCACGCTGTCCAGCCAGTGCCTGGCCGAATTCCTCGGCACCGCCCTGCTCATCTTCTTCGGTACCGGCTGCGTCGCAGCGCTCAAGGTCGCGGGCGCCAGCTTCGGCCTGTGGGAAATCAGTATCATCTGGGGCGTAGGCGTCAGCATGGCGATCTACCTCACCGCCGGCATTTCCGGCGCACACCTGAACCCGGCAGTGAGCATTGCCCTCACCCTGTTCGCCGGTTTCGACAAGCGCAAGCTGCCCTTCTACATGCTGGCCCAGGTGTGCGGCGCATTCTGTGGCGCGGCGCTGGTCTACAGCCTGTACAGCAACCTGTTCTTCGATTTCGAACAGGCTCACGCCATGTTGCGCGGCAGCGAAGCCAGCCTCGAACTGGCCTCGGTATTTTCCACCTACCCGCATCCGTCGCTGTCCACCGGCCAGGCGTTCCTCGTCGAAGTGATCATCACCGCCGTGCTCATGGCGGTGATCATGGCCTTGACCGACGACCACAACGGCCTGCCGCGTGGCGCCATGGCACCCTTGCTGATTGGCCTGTTGATCGCCGTGATCGGCAGTGCCATGGGCCCGCTGACCGGCTTCGCCATGAACCCGGCCCGTGACTTCGGGCCAAAACTCATGACCTTCCTGGCTGGCTGGGGCGAAATCGCCTTCACTGGCGGTCGGGACATGCCTTATTTCCTGGTTCCGGTGTTCGCACCAATACTTGGCGCCTGCCTGGGTGCGGCGACCTACCGCGGCCTGATCGCCCGCAACCTGCCGACGGCAGCCGCCGTGGAACCTGAGACAAACGACAATCGCCAGGGCGATACTCAAGTCAACTGATGCTGGCATCACGCCCGCCCTGACCCCCTCATTGCGCAAGGCCTACGACCATGACAGACACCCAGGATAAGAACTACATCATCGCCCTGGACCAGGGCACCACCAGTTCACGGGCGATCATTTTCGACCGTGACGCCAACGTGGTGGGCACCTCCCAGCGTGAGTTCGCCCAGCACTACCCGCAGGCAGGCTGGGTCGAACACGACCCGATGGAAATCTTTGCCACGCAGAGCGCAACCATGGTCGAGGCGCTGGCCCAGGCAGGCATCAGCCATGCCCAGGTGGCTGCGCTGGGGATCACCAACCAGCGCGAAACCACCGTCGTGTGGGACAAGGAAACCGGCCGCCCGGTGTACAACGCGATCGTCTGGCAGTGCCGTCGCAGTACCGAGATCTGTGCCCAGCTCAAGCGTGATGGCCATGAAGCCTACATCCGCGAGGCCACCGGCCTGGTCACCGACCCGTACTTCTCCGGCACCAAGCTGAAGTGGATCCTCGACAACGTCGAGGGTGCCCGCGAACGTGCCGAGCGCGGCGATCTGCTGTTCGGCACGGTCGATACCTGGCTGATCTGGAAATTCTCCGGTGGCAAGGTGCACGTCACCGACTACACCAACGCCTCGCGTACCCTGATGTTCAACATCCACAGCCTGCAATGGGATGAGCGGCTTCTGGAAATCCTCGGCATTCCGCGGCAGATGCTGCCCGAAGTGCGCCCCTCCTCCGAGGTGTACGGCCACACAAAAAGCGGTATCGCCATCGCCGGCATCGCCGGCGACCAGCAATCGGCGCTGTTCGGCCAGATGTGCGTCGAGCCGGGCCAGGCCAAGAACACCTATGGCACCGGCTGCTTCCTGCTGATGAATACTGGCGACCAGGCGGTAAAGTCGTCCCATGGCCTGCTTACCACCATCGCCTGTGGTCCGCGCGGCGAAGTGGCCTATGCCCTGGAGGGTGCGGTATTCAACGGCGGTTCCACCGTGCAGTGGCTGCGTGACGAGCTGAAGATCGTCAACGATGCGCTGGATACCGAATACTTCGCCAGCAAGGTCAAGGACAGCAATGGCGTGTACCTGGTGCCGGCCTTTACCGGCCTGGGTGCACCGTACTGGGACCCGTATGCCCGCGGCGCGCTGTTCGGCCTGACCCGTGGCGTGAAGGTAGACCACATCATCCGCGCCGCGCTGGAGTCGATCGCCTACCAGACCCGCGACGTGCTTGACGCCATGCAGCACGATTGCGGCCAGCGCCTTTCCGAGCTGCGCGTGGATGGCGGCGCAGTGGCCAACAACTTCCTCATGCAATTCCAGGCTGACATCCTGGGCACTTGTGTGGAACGCCCGAAAATGCGCGAAACCACTGCGTTGGGTGCGGCCTACCTGGCGGGCCTGGCCTGTGGGTTCTGGAGCGGCCTGGACGAGTTGCGCGACAAGGCCATCATCGAGCGCGAATTCAGCCCGCAGCTGGATGAGGTGCAGAAGGAGAAGCTGTACGCCGGCTGGAAGAAGGCGGTCGAGCGTACCCGTGACTGGGAAGATCACGAGGCCTGATCTCCCGCCTTGCCTGTGGGAGCGGCCCTGTGTCGCGAAAGGGCTGCGGAGCAGCACCAGCAATGTTCGCCATGACGCGAAGATCCTGGGGCCGCTTCGCAGCCCTTTCGCGACACAAGGCCGCTCCCACAGCGACTGCGCGCCAATGCGCCACAGTCTACTGGCTGTCATCCGCGTCCTACGGCATCATTGCAGCATTTGTCCGGCAGCCCCAAAGGACCGCCCATGAATCTGCCCCCTCGCCAACAACAAATTCTCGAGCTGGTACGCGAACGCGGTTACGTCAGTATCGAGGAAATGGCGCAGCTGTTCGTCGTCACTCCGCAGACTATTCGCCGTGATATCAACCAGCTTGCCGAACTCAACCTGCTACGCCGTTACCACGGCGGCGCAGCCTATGATTCGAGCATCGAGAACACCGCCTACGCCATGCGCGCCGACCAGATGCGCGACGAGAAGCAACGCATCGCCGAAGCCGTGGCCCGGCAGATTCCCGACCATGCCTCGCTGTTCATCAACATCGGCACCACTACCGAATCCATCGCCCGCGCACTGCTCAACCACAACCACCTGAAAGTCATCACCAACAACCTGCATGTCGCCGCCATCCTTGCCGCCAAGGATGATTTCGAAGTACTGGTGGCCGGGGGCACGGTGCGTCGCGATGGCGGCGTGGTCGGCCAGGCCAGTGTCGACTTCATCAACCAGTTCAAGGTCGACTTTGCCCTGGTGGGCATCAGCGGCATCGACGAAGACGGCAGCCTGCTCGACTTCGACTATCAGGAGGTGCGGGTTTCCCAGGCCATCATCGCCAATGCCCGGCAAGTGGTTCTCGCCGCCGACTCCAGCAAGTTCGGGCGCAACGCCATGGTACGCCTGGGCTCGATCAGCCTGGTCGACTGCCTGGTGACCGACCAGGCGCCGACCCTCGCGCTGACGCAACTGCTGAACCAGTACAAGATTCGTCTCGAGGTGGTTTGAGGGCCCTTGGGGCATGGCATCAGCCTTGTGTCGCCTGTGAGACCGGGCGCCGCGCGGGCGGCGCTCGGTCTCACAGGCGCTAGAACCCCCAAACGGTCACCCAAAATATTCGTAAATGTTCACTTCATTGTCATTTGATCAGTTTTTTCTATAAAGACTGACTGGCGACCAGCTTTCCATTGCGCTAGTATTTTCGAAAACGAACATCAATGTTCATATTCGATGTGAACAGCGCCCAGGAGGCCTTGCCCGTGTCCCAGCCCGTTTCGTCCCAGCCCCCGCTCGCCGACTGCTATGACCTCGCCGTGATCGGCGGCGGCATCAATGGCGTAGGCATCGCTGCCGACGCCGCGGGGCGCGGCCTCAAGGTGTTCCTCTGTGAAAAGGACGACCTGGCCCGGCACACCTCCTCGGCCAGTAGTAAGTTGATCCACGGCGGCTTGCGCTACCTGGAGCACTATGAATTCCGCCTGGTGCGCGAAGCATTGGCCGAACGCGAAGTGCTGCTGGCCAAAGCCCCGCACATCGTCAAGCCAATGCGCTTCGTGCTGCCGCACCGCCCGCACCTGCGTCCGACCTGGATGATCCGCGCCGGCCTGTTCCTCTACGACCACCTCGGCAAGCGCAAACGCCTGGGTGCCTCGCGCAGCCTGCGCTTCGGACCTGGCTACCCGCTCAAGCCGGCCATCAGCCGCGGTTTCGAGTACGCCGACTGTGCGGTCGATGACGCCCGCCTGGTGGTGCTCAACGCCATGGCAGCGCGCGAACACGGCGCGCACATCCACACCCGTACCCGCTGCCTGCGCGCCGAACGCATGGACGGCCTGTGGCAGGTGCAACTGCAACATGCCGACGGCAGCCAGCAGAGCATCCGCGCCCGCGCCCTGGTCAACGCCGCCGGCCCATGGGTCGCCAGCTTCATCAAGGACGACCTGAAGCTTGAAGCGCCTTACGGCATCCGCCTGATCCAGGGCAGCCACATCATCGTGCCGCGCCTGTACGAAGGTGAACACGCCTATATCCTGCAGAACGAAGACCAGCGCATCGTGTTCTGCATTCCGTACCTGGAACGCTTTACCCTGATCGGTACCACCGACCGCGAATACAGCGGCGACCCGGCGAAGGTGGCGATCACCGAGCAGGAAACCGAATACCTGCTGAAAGTGGTCAACGAGCATTTCAACCACCAGCTCGGTCGCAACGATATCGTGCACACCTACTCCGGGGTTCGCCCGCTGTGCAATGACGAATCGGACAACCCCTCGGCGGTAACCCGCGACTACACCCTGGCATTGTCCGCCAGCGAAGGCCAGGCCCCCTTGCTGTCGGTATTCGGCGGCAAGCTGACGACCTACCGCAAGCTGGCCGAATCGGCCATGGCCGAACTCAAGCCACATTTTCCGCAGATGCGTGGCAGCTGGACGGCCAGTGCACCGCTGCCGGGTGGCGAGCACATGACCACCGTACAAGCGCTGGTGGATGCCGTACTGGCGCGCTGCGGCTGGCTGCCGGTGGACATCGCCAAACGCTGGGCACTCACCTATGGCTACCGCGTGTGGCAGTTGCTCGACGGCGTGCATGGGCCGGAAGACCTGGGCCAGGCATTCGGCGGTGGGCTGTTCAGCCGCGAGGTGGAATACCTGTGTGACCAGGAGTGGGCACGCGACGCCGACGATATCCTCTGGCGCCGCACCAAGCTGGCACTGTTCACCAGCGCGAGCGAACAGCAATTGCTGAAGGATTATCTACGCCAGCGCGCGCAGGATCAGGCCCGCGTACAGGCCGCCTGAGCCTGCCCGCCTCGTGGCGCTGGCGCGAGGCGGAAATAGTCGTGGCAAAGCCCCTTCTGATCATCGCCCTGGCGCTGTAACACCCGTGTGACGGGGCAGCAGCGCTTGGGTCAGCCATTCGGATTTCCGAACACTACCAATGCAAGCGTTCGGAAATCCGTCAGCTTACAGCCTCGCCAACCGCGTCATCAAAAGCTCTAGCCCTGCATTTTCGCGGCTATTTGACTGGTATCAGCGCTTGGCACGACTCATGCTCTACACTTGTTAGCCGAATGCACACCGCTTCTTGCTGTATTCGTTGAACGAAGAGTCCGCCAACGGCTCCATAAAAAAAACAAACACGTCGAGGAAAATTTGATGCGCATCGTTCGTCAATTGCTGGGCGCCGCTATTGCGGCCGCTGTGATCGCTTCGCCGGCCATGGCCGAAGAACTGACCGGCACCCTGAAGAAGATCAAGGATTCGGGCACCATCACCCTGGGCCACCGCGACTCCTCCATCCCGTTTTCCTACCTGGCCGGCAAGCCCGAGCCGGTGGGCTACTCGCATGACATCCAGCTGGCTGTCGTCGATGCCCTGAAGAAGCAGCTGGGCACGGACATCAAGGTCCGCTACAACCTCGTCACCTCCCAGACCCGCATCCCGCTGGTGCAGAACGGTACCGTGGACCTCGAGTGCGGCTCCACCACTAACAACGTCGAGCGCCAGCAGCAGGTCGGTTTCTCGGTCGGTATCTTCGAAGTCGGGACCCGCCTGCTGACCAAGGTCAAGGACGGTCAGCCAGCCTACAAGGACTTCCCGGACCTGGCCGGCAAGAACGTGGTGACCACCGCCGGTACCACCTCCGAACGCATCCTCAAGGCGATGAACGCCGACAAGCAGATGAAGATGAACGTGATTTCCGCCAAGGACCACGGTGAAGCCTTCAACATGCTCGAAAGCGGCCGCGCCGTAGCCTTCATGATGGACGACGCCCTGCTCGCCGGCGAAATGGCCAAGGCACGCAAACCGTCGGACTGGGTTATCACCGGTACCCCTCAGTCGTACGAAATCTACGGCTGCATGGTGCGCAAGGATGACGCTGCCTTCAAGAAAGCGGTGGATGACGCCATCATCGCTTACTTCAAGTCGGGTGAAGTCAACAAGAGCTACGACAAGTGGTTCCAGCAGCCGATCCCGCCAAAGGGCCTGAACCTGCAGTTCCCGATGAGCGAAGAGCTGAAGAAACTGATCGCCGAGCCGACCGACAAGGCCGCCGACGAGAAGAAGTCCTGACCCCCAGCCCGTGGCCTGTTGCGCTGCAAAGCGCCATTTGAACAGGCAGGCCACCCGTTAGTGTCTAACCTTTCATCCGAGGGCCGTGTGCCCTCGGATGCTGGAAGGTGCCCGTGAAACAACCGTCTGAGGGGAAATCCCGATGAATTACAACTGGGACTGGGGCGTGTTCTTCAAGTCCACCGGCGTGGGCAGCGAGACCTATCTGGACTGGTACGTCACCGGTCTGGGCTGGACCATCGCCATTGCCATTTCTGCCTGGATCATCGCCTTGCTGCTGGGTTCGATCCTCGGCGTCATGCGTACCGTGCCGAACCGTCTGGTATCAGGCATCGCCACCGCCTATGTCGAGCTGTTCCGCAACGTGCCGCTGCTGGTGCAGCTGTTCATCTGGTACTTCCTGGTGCCAGACCTGCTGCCCGAAGGGCTGCAGGAATGGTTCAAGCAGGACCTCAACCCGACCACTTCGGCGTTGATCAGCGTGGTCATCTGCCTGGGCCTGTTCACCGCCGCGCGTGTCTGCGAGCAAGTGCGTACCGGTATCCAGGCGCTGCCCCGCGGCCAGGAAGCCGCTGCCCGCGCCATGGGCTTCAGCCTGCCGCAGATCTACACCAACGTGCTGCTGCCGCAAGCCTACCGGATCATCATTCCGCCGCTGACCTCGGAGTTCCTGAACGTGTTCAAGAACTCCTCGGTGGCATCCTTGATCGGCCTGATGGAGCTGCTGGCACAAACCAAGCAGACCGCCGAATTCTCGGCCAACCTGTTCGAGGCCTTCACCCTGGCCACGCTGATCTACTTCACCCTGAACATGGGCCTGATGCTGCTGATGCGCATGGTCGAGAAGAAAGTCTCGGTGCCCGGCCTGATTTCCGTAGGGGGCAAATAAATGGACATGGATTTCAGCGAAATCATCCCGGCCCTGCCCGCCCTGTGGGAAGGCATGGTCATGACCCTGCAGCTGATGATCATGGGCGTGGTCGGCGGCATCGTGCTGGGGACCATCCTGGCCCTGATGCGCCTGTCGTCGAACAAGCTGCTGTCGAACCTGGCCGGTGCCTACGTCAACTACTTCCGCTCGATCCCGCTGCTGCTGGTCATCACCTGGTTCTATCTGGCGGTGCCGTTCGTGCTGCGCTGGATCACCGGCGAGGATACCCCGGTCGGTGCCTTCACCTCGTGCGTGGTGGCATTCATGATGTTCGAGGCCGCGTACTTCTGCGAAATCGTCCGCGCCGGCGTGCAGTCGATCTCCAAGGGCCAGATGGGCGCCGCCCAGGCGCTGGGCATGACCTACGGCCAGACCATGCGCCTGATCATCCTGCCCCAGGCCTTCCGCAAGATGACCCCGCTGCTGCTGCAGCAGAGCATCATCCTGTTCCAGGACACCTCGCTGGTATATACCGTGGGCCTGGTGGACTTCCTCAACTCGGCACGCTCCAACGGTGACATCATCGGGCGCTCCCATGAGTTCCTGATCTTCGCCGGTGTCGTGTATTTCCTCATCAGCTTCTCCGCTTCGTGGCTGGTCAAGCGCCTGCAAAAAAGGATCGCCGTATGATTTCCATCAAGAACGTCAACAAGTGGTACGGGGACTTCCAGGTACTGACCGACTGCAGCACCGAGGTCAAGAAGGGTGAAGTGGTGGTGGTCTGCGGCCCGTCGGGCTCGGGCAAGTCCACCCTGATCAAGTGCGTCAACGCCCTGGAGCCGTTCCAGAAAGGTGACATCGTGGTCGACGGCACCTCGATCGCCGACCCCAAGACCAACCTGCCCAAGCTGCGTTCACGGGTTGGCATGGTATTCCAGCATTTCGAGCTGTTCCCGCACCTGTCGATCACCGAAAACCTGACCATCGCCCAACGCAAGGTGCTTGGCCGCAGCGAGGCGGAAGCGACCAAGAAGGGCCTGGCCCTGCTCGACCGCGTCGGCCTCGGTGCCCACGCCAAGAAGCACCCCGGCCAGCTCTCCGGTGGCCAGCAACAGCGCGTGGCGATCGCCCGCGCGCTGTCGATGGACCCGATCGTCATGCTGTTCGACGAGCCGACCTCGGCCCTGGACCCGGAAATGGTCAACGAAGTGCTGGACGTGATGGTCGAGCTGGCCCATGAGGGCATGACCATGATGTGCGTGACCCACGAAATGGGCTTCGCCCGCAAAGTGGCCAACCGCGTGATCTTCATGGACAAGGGCCACATCATCGAGGACTGCCAGAAGGAAGACTTCTTCGGTAACCCGAGCGCCCGCCACGAGCGTACCCAGCACTTCCTCAGCAAGATCCTGCAGCATTGATTTTGCTTCATTGAACCGGTCGGCGCCGCTGCCCTTTGCGGCAGTGGCGCTGGTCGTGACAAGGCCACTGTGATGAAATGCGATCCTTCGCTTCTTCTCCCTGCCAAGCCTGCCGTGAAATCCCGCCTGCTTCGTCAATTGCTGTTGCCGCCGCTGATCATCCTGTTGATGGTCGGCCTGGGGTTGGCTGGCTACCTGGTCAGCGAAAGCAACGGCATCCGCATGCTCAGCGAAAATGGCGAGCGTCAGCTGGAACTGCATGCGCGCACGGTCGAAAGCGAAATCAGCAAGTACACCTACCTGCCGAGCCTGCTCGAACTGGAAGACAGCGTCTCGCAGTTGCTCACCGACCCTGACGGCGGTTCGCGTCAGACCGTCAACGAATACCTCGAAGGCCTGAACCGGCGCAGCCGCAGTCGGGCTATTTTCGTACTCGACACCAATGGCCGGGTGCAGGCCACCAGCAACTGGCGTGATGCCGACTCGTTCCTCGGTGAGGACCTGTCGTTCCGCGCCTATTTCCAGACCGCCGTACGCGGCGAGCCCGGGCGCTTCTACGGCATCGGCAGCACCACCGGCGAAGCCGGCTACTACCTGGCCCATGGCCTGGAAGAGCACGGCAAGATCATTGGCGTGGCCGTGATCAAGGTGCGCCTGGATACCCTCGAAGAACGCTGGCAACGTGCCCGCCTGGAAGCGTTCGTCAGCGACGAGAACGGCATCATCATCCTTTCCAGCGACCCGGCGCGGCGCCTGAAGTCGGTGCGCCCGCTGACCCCGCAGATCAAGGAGCGGCTGGCGCGCAGCCTGCAATACTACTGGTGGCCGCTGAACGAGTTGCAACCGCTGGCCCGGGAAATCCTCGCCGATGGCGTGGAAAAACTGACCTTCCCGGCCAACAGCGAAACCGCACAGGGCAAGACCAGGGAGGTGGCCTACCTGGCGCAGACCCGGCGCCTGGCCGATACGCCCTGGCACTTCACCCTGCTGACCCCGTTGCAGGACCTGCGCCGCGAATCCATGGTGCAGGGTATTCTGGTGGGCGTGGCGTTCGCCCTGCTGGCGATCCTCGGCATTGCCTGGAACGAGCGGCGCAAAGTGATCGCCACCCGCCTGGCAGCCCGCGAGGCGCTGCAGGAAGCCAACAGCCAGCTGGAGCGACGGATTGCCGAGCGCACTGCCGACCTGCGTGCCAGCAACGAACGCCTGAAAGGCCAGATTCGCGAGCGCCGGCATGCCGAGCAGACCCTGCGCCACGCCCAGGATGAACTGGTGCAGGCCGGCAAGCTGGCCGCCATCGGGCAGATGTCCACCAGCATTGCCCATGAACTGAACCAGCCGCTGGCGGCGCTGCGCACCTTGTCCGGCAACACCGTACGCTTCCTCGAACGTGGCGCGCTGGAAACCGCCAGTACCAACCTGCGCACCATGAACGACCTGATCGACCGCATGGGCCGCATCACCGCCAGCCTGCGCTCGTTTGCCCGACGCAGCGACGACAGCGGCCAGGCCTCGCTGGCCAAGGCGGTCGACGCCACCCTGCAAGTGCTGGCCAACCGCATCAGCGCCTGCCACCTGCAGGTGCACAACCAGTTCGAGGATCAGCAACTGGCCATCGACCAGACCCGCCTGGAACAGATACTGGTCAACCTGATCGGTAACGCCCTGGATGCCATGGCGACGCAGCCACTGCCCCAATTGTGGCTCGAAGGTGAGCTGCAGGGTGACAAGTACCGTCTACAGGTGCGCGACAACGGCCACGGCATCGACAGCGAGGCGCGCAAGCACCTGTTCGAACCTTTCTTCACCACCAAACCGGGCGAACACGGCCTGGGCCTGGGCCTGACCCTGTCGGCGAGCCTTGCCGCCGCCGCCAAGGGCAGCCTCAATGTCGAGCATCCCGCCAGCGGCGGCACGGCCTTCGTCCTGGCCCTGCCGCTGGTCTCCCCCCCTAGCGAATCGGCAGAGCATCCATGAACCAAGCGCCTCTTACCGTCCTGATCGTCGAAGACGACCCGCATGTGCTGCTCGGCTGCCAACAGGCACTGGCCCTGGAAGATATCGCCTGTGAAGGCGTGGGCAGCGCCGAGCAGGCACTGGAACGCATCGGCGACGACTTCGCCGGCATCGTCGTCAGTGATATTCGCCTGCCGGGCATCGATGGCCTGGAGCTGCTCAACCGCCTCAAAGCCCGCGACCGCAGCCTGCCGGTGGTGCTGATCACCGGCCACGGCGATATCGACATGGCGGTCGGTGCCATGCGCAACGGTGCCTACGACTTCATGGAGAAGCCATTCTCCCCCGAGCGGCTGGTCGACGTGGTGCGCCGCGCCCTCGAACAGCGCGGGTTGTCGCGCGAAGTGGTAGCCCTGCGCCGCCAGCTGGCGGAGCAAAGCAGCCTCGAAGGGCGCATCATTGGCCGCTCGCCGGCCATGCAACAGCTGCGCGAACTGATTGCCAACGTGGCCGATACCTCGGCCAACGTGCTGATCGAAGGCGAGACTGGCACCGGCAAGGAACTGGTCGCCCGCTGCCTGCACGACTTCAGCCGCCGCCACAGCCAGCCGTTCGTGGCTTTGAACTGTGGTGGCCTGCCGGAGAACCTGTTCGAAAGCGAGATTTTCGGCCACGAGGCCAACGCCTTCACCGGGGCTGGCAAACGCCGCATCGGCAAGATCGAACACGCCAACGGCGGCACGTTGTTCCTCGACGAGGTGGAAAGCATGCCGATCAACCTGCAGATCAAGCTGCTGCGCGTGCTGCAGGAACGCACCCTGGAGCGGCTGGGTTCGAACCAGAGCATTGCGGTGGATTGCCGGGTGATCGCTGCGACCAAGTCCGACCTGGATGCCATGGGCCAGAGCGGCCAGTTCCGCAGCGACCTGTACTACCGGCTGAACGTGGTGACGCTGGAGTTGCCGCCGCTGCGCGAGCGCCGCGAGGATATCCTGCAACTGTTCGAGCACTTCCTGCAGCAGTCGGCGCTGCGTTTCGACCGCGAGACACCGACGCTGGACAGCCAGACCCTGTCGCGCCTGATGGCGCATGACTGGCCGGGCAATGTGCGCGAGCTGCGCAACGTGGCCGAACGCTATGCCCTTGGCCTGCCGGCATTCAAGAAAGGCCCCAGCGGTGGCGCCAGCCAGGGCTTGGGCTTTGCCGAGGCGGTGGAAGCATTCGAGCGCAACCTGCTCAGCGACGCGCTGCAACGTACGGGCGGCAACCTCAGCCAGGCGAGCCAGGAGCTGGGCATGGCCAAGACCACGCTGTTCGACAAAGTGAAGAAATACGGCCTCGGCTGACCTCGAACCGCAATGTTGCGCACTGAGGCAGGTCGGCTGACGCAGTCCTTGTAGCGAGCGCATCAGCCTTGAAGCAGGGAAATTCATAGCCCTGCGATATGCGTGGCATCCTGCCGGTGTGCCTGCAGGTAGGGCAACACCGCCCCCAGCAGCGGCGCCTTGAACGGCTCCTGGAAGCGATGTGCCAACCCGGGTATCAAGCGCAGCTGGCTGCCCTGGATATGCGCCGCCAGATGCACGCCGTGCATCACCGGTAGCAGTGGGTCGGCAGTGCCGTGCACCACCAGGGTCGGCACGCGTAGCTGGTTGAGCAGCTCGACCCGGCTCGGCTCGGCCAGTATCGCCATGATCTGACGCTTGGCCCCTTCAGGGTTGAAGGCGCGGTCATAGGCCTGCGCCGCCTGCCGCAGCAAGGCGGCACGGTCGTCTGGCACCTCGGGGCTGCCCAACGCAGCCAGCAGGTCGGCCTGTTGCTCGATGGCCATTTCGCGGTTCGCTGCGCTGCGCCGGGCCAGCAGTTGCACCAGCGCCGGGGCCGGCGCCGGCAAACCCGCCGCCCCGGAACTGGACATCACCAGCGTCAGGCTGCGCACACGCCCTGGCGCCATGGCTGCCAGGTGCTGGGCGATCATGCCGCCCATGCTCACCCCCAGTACATGGAACTGGCGCACCCCCAGCGCGTCCATCAGCTGCAAGCCATCGTCCGCCATGTCGGTCAGGCTATAGGGCGCTGCCACCGGCAGCCCCAGCTTGTAGCGCAGCAGCTCGATCGTGAGGTTGGCCGACGGTGGCAGCTGGTTCCAGCGCGACAGGCCGACATCGCGGTTGTCGTAGCGAATCACCCGGAATCCCTGGCGGCACAACGCCTCGACCACGTCGTCCGGCCAATGGATAAGCTGCCCGCCCAGGCCCATGACCAGCAGCAAGGCAGGGTCGCGCGGCGCGCCGACGCTCTGGTAGACCAGGCTCACTGCCCCCAGTTCGGCGCGCTGCACCGGCACCCGGGCGTCACAGCGCTGCTCGGCGAATCCCGCAGGTACGCTGAGTACGAAGAAAACCAATAGCCAAAAAGCCCGCATGAAAGAAATACCAGAATGCAGATCCCCAGTAGAGCGCGATTCTGATGAATTCTGTTCGGGCGCGCTGCCACAGTTCGGTGACAGTTTGATGACGGCCGCCAGACGGTGTGACCAAACGCCCAGTCGACAGCGGTTGCAACATGAGGGAAACTCAACTCATTCCCTGTTCCCCCCAGATTGAACCCCCGGAGTCGCTGTGCTGGAGATCCGCCACCTGAAAACCCTTCATGCCCTGCGCGAGGCCGACAGCCTGGTGGAGGCCGCCGAACGCCTGCATCTGACGCAGTCCGCTCTTTCGCACCAGTTCAAGGAACTGGAAGAGCGCCTGGGCATGCCGCTGTTCGTGCGCAAGACCAAGCCGATTCGCTTCACCAGCGCCGGGCTGCGCCTGCTGCAACTGGCCGATGCCACCCTGCCGCTGCTGCGCGGCGCCGAGCGGGACATCGCCCGCCTGGCTGGCGGCACCGCCGGGCGCCTGCACATGGCCATCGAATGCCACAGCTGCTTCCAGTGGCTGATGCCGACCATCGACCAGTTCCGGGATGCCTGGCCGGAAGTGGAACTGGACCTCGCCTCCGGCTTTGCCTTCGCCCCGCTGCCGGCCCTGGCCCGTGGCGACCTCGACCTGGTGGTGACCTCCGACCCTGTGGACCTGGCGGGTATCACCTACGTGCCACTGTTCACCTACGAGGCGATGCTGGCGGTGGCCAACCAGCATCCGTTGGCCAGCAAGCCCTATATCGTGCCGCAGGACCTGCTCGACCAGACGCTGATCACCTACCCGGTAGAGCGTGACCGCCTGGATATCTTCACCCGCTTCCTCGAGCCGGCCGACATCGAGCCGGCCGCCGTGCGCACCTCGGAGCTGACGGTGATGATGATGCAACTGGTAGCCAGCGGCCGGGGCGTGTGCGGCATGCCGCATTGGGCGCTGCACGAGTACAGCTCGCGCGGCTACGTCAAGGGCAAGCGCCTGGGCGAGAAAGGCCTGTTCGCCACGCTTTATGCCGCGGTGCGCACCGACATGCTCGATGCACCGTACATGCGGGACTTCCTGTTGACCGCCAAGGACACCTCGTTCGCCACCCTCGATGGGGTCAGCGCGGTGCGTTGAGCGCCTGATGGTACATCGGCAGGATCAGGTCGCGGGTCAAGGGGGCCAGCGGCATGGTGGGTGTCTGGTCAGCGGCCAGCCATGTCACCTCTTCGATTTCTGCGGCCGGGACCACGGCGGCGGCGCTGTCGACACGGAACAGTTCGGCCTGTACCTCGAAGCCGGGCTCGTTGGCGGCTGGGGCGCTGAATTGGCCCAGATGCACGGCCTGGGCCGGGTCGATGCGCAGGCCCAGTTCCTCATGCAGCTCGCGCACCAGCGCCTGTACCGGGGTTTCGCCAGCATCGATCTTGCCGCCGGGCTGCATGAAGGCCTGGGTGCCGCGCTTGCGTACCAGCAGGGTACGGCCCTGGGGGTCGATCAGCAGGGCGGCGGCGATGCGGATGGTGTTGGGCATGGGTTCGGCTCACTTGAATCAATGGCCGGGGAGAATCCCATGGGACTGTTGCCCTGACAAGGCCAAGGTCTCCTCTGCCGGCCTGACGAACGGCCCCTTGCCAACCCGCCCCGTACCCTCCATAACCAGCACATGAACCTGCCCGCCAAACAGCACCCGGTGCTCGAGCTGTTCCACCCCGCCGTGCGCACCTGGTTCCGTCGTCACTTCGCCACGGTGACCGATGCCCAGGCACAGGCCTGGCCGTTGATCCATGCAGGCCAGTCGATGCTGCTGGCGGCGCCGACCGGCTCAGGCAAGACCCTCAGCGCATTCCTGGCCGTGCTCGACGAACTGTTCCGCCAGGGCCTGGAGCACCAGGGCGAGCTGCCTGCACACACCCAGGTGGTCTACGTTTCGCCACTCAAGGCGCTGTCCAACGATATCCGCCTGAACCTGCAGGCTCCGCTCGACGGCATCAGCCAGGCCCTTGTCGAACAGGGCCTCAGCGCCCCGCGCATCACCACGGCCGTGCGCACCGGCGACACGCCACAAAAGGCACGCGTCGCCATGCGCAAGCTGGCACCGCACATCCTGGTGACCACACCCGAATCGCTCTACGTGCTGATGGGCTCGGCTTCGGGCCGTGAGGGCCTGGCCAGCGTGCACACGGTGATCGTCGATGAGATTCATGCCTTGGCCGGCAACAAGCGCGGCGCCCACCTGGCATTGACCCTGGAGCGTATGCAGGCCCTGTGCCGGCGGCCACTGCGGCGTATCGGCCTGTCGGCCACGCAACGCCCGGTCGAACGGGTGGCGCAGTTCCTGGTCGGCACCGGGCGCCCCTGCGCGATCGTCGATGTCGGCCATGCACGGCAGCGCGACCTGGCCATCGAAGTGCCGCCGGTACCGCTTGGCGCGGTGATGGCCACTGATGTCTGGGGCCTGGTCTACGACCGCTTGGCCGAGCTGGCACGCCAGCACCGCACCACCCTGGTGTTCGTCAATACCCGGCGCCTGGCCGAACGCATCACCCGCCACCTCAGCGACCGGCTGGGCAAGGAGGCGGTGGCGGCACACCACGGCAGCCTGGCCAAGGAGCTGCGCCTGGATGCGGAGCAACGCTTGAAACGTGGCCAGTTGCAGGTGCTGGTGGCCACCGCGTCGCTGGAGCTGGGCATCGACATCGGCGACATTGACCTGGTCTGCCAGATCGCCTCGCCAGGTTCGATCGCGGCCTTCCTGCAGCGGGTTGGCCGCGCCGGCCACCAGGTCGATGGCGTGCCCAAGGGGCGCCTGTTCGCGACCTCGCGCGATGATCTGATCGAATGCGTAGCCCTGCTCGACTGCGTCCGCCGCGGCGAGCTGGACGAGCTCCATATACCCCGGGCGCCACTGGACGTCCTGGCCCAGCAGATCGTTGCCGAGGCCAGCAACCAGGCGTGGCACGAACAGGCCTTGTACGACTGCCTGCGCCAGGCCACGCCCTACGCCGAACTCGACCTGCAACACTACCAGGCCCTGCTGCGCATGCTCGCTGAAGGCTATAACGGCCGCCAGGGCGTGCGCAGCGCCTACCTGCACCGCGACGCGGTCAGCGGCACCTTGCGCGGCCGCCGGGGTAGTCAGCTGACTGCGCTGACCAGTGGTGGCACCATCCCTGACAACGCCGACTACGCGGTGTTGCTCGAACCACAGGCGCTGAACATCGGCAGCGTCAATGAAGACTTTGCCGTGGAGAGCATCGCCGGCGATATCTTCCAGCTGGGTAACGCCTCCTATCGCATCCTGCGCGTGGAACCGGGGCGGGTGCGGGTGGAAGACGCGCAAGGCCTGCCGCCGACCATTCCGTTCTGGCTGGGCGAGGCGCCAGGGCGCAGTGACGAGCTGTCTGCCGCGGTGGCGCGGCTACAGGCGCAGATCGACCAGCGCCTGGCGCAGGCCGGCGGCAACCTGGCAGAGGTGCTGGCGTGGTTGCAGCAAACCTTCCAACTGGGCCAGGACAGCGCCAGCCAATTGCTGGACTACCTGGCCCGCACCCGCGAAGTGCTGGGTGCCCTGCCCTCGCAGGAGACGCTGGTGATGGAGCGCTTCTTCGATGAATCCGGCGGTACCCAGCTGATCATCCATTCCCCCTACGGCAGCCGCATCAACCGCGCCTGGGGCCTGGCGCTGCGCAAGCGCTTCTGCCGCACCTTCAATTTCGAGTTGCAGGCAGCCGCCAGCGAGGACGCCATCGTGCTGTCGCTGTCCACCAGCCACAGTTTCGAACTGGGCGAGGTATGGCGTTACCTGAACAGCCGCAGCGCCGAGCCGATCCTCGTCCAGGCCCTGCTCGATGCGCCGTTGTTCGGCGTACGCTGGCGCTGGAACGCCAGCGTGGCCATGGCCTTGCCGCGCTTCATCGGCGGACGCAAGGTAGCGCCACAGATCCAGCGGATAAAGAGCGAAGACCTGGCGGCCGCCGTGTTTCCCGACCAGATCGCCTGCCTGGAAAACATCACCGGCGAGCGGCAGATTCCCGATCACCCGCTGGTCGAGCAAACCCTGGATGACTGCCTGCACGAAGCGATGGACAGCGAAGGCTGGCTGGCCCTGCTGCGGCGTATGGAAAGCGGTGCGGTGCGCCTGCTGTGCCGCGACCTGCCGGCCCCTTCGCCGCTGGCTTCGGCCATTCTCAATGCCCGGCCCTATGCCTTCCTGGATGACGCCCCGCTGGAAGAACGGCGCACCCAGGCCGTGCTCAACCGGCGCTGGAACGAGGTACACAGCGGCGACGACCTGGGTGCGCTGGATGCCGATGCCATTGCTGCCGTGGCCGCGGAGGCCTGGCCAAAGCCCGGTAATGCCGACGAAATGCATGAAGCGTTGATGGGGCTGGGCGTCATCAGCCAGGACGAAGTGCGGGAAAACGCCAGTTGGGACATGCTGTTGCGCCAGTTGGCCAAAGCCGGGCGGGCCATGCGCCTGGTGGAGGCAGGGCTGTGGCTGGCGCGCGAACGCTTGGGCCTGTTGCACACGCTGTACCCCGGTGCCCGGCTGGAGCCGGCGCTGGCGGTTTTGCCCGGCTTCGCTCAGGCTACCGAAGCGGACAGCGCGCTTGTCGAACTGCTGCGCGCCCGTCTCAGCGGCCACGGCCCGCTGACCCAGGCACAGATTGCCGCACCGCTGGGCAAGCCGGCGCAGGCCATCGAACAGGCCCTGGCCCGTCTGGAAGCCGAAGGCTATGTACTGCGTGGCCATTTCAGCCCGGGCACCAGCGACCTGCAGTGGTGCGAGCGCCATTTGCTGGCACGCATCCACCGCTACACGGTCAAACGCCTGCGCCGGGAAATCGAGCCGGTCAGCCTGCAGGACTTCATGCGCTTTCTGTTCGACTGGCAGCACCTGGCCGATGGCCACCGCCTGCGCGGGCCGGACGCCGTAGCCGAGGTGCTGGGCCAACTGCAAGGCTTTCCGAGCGCGGCCGGCGCCTGGGAGGCCGAACTGCTGCCGGCTCGTATCGAGGACTATAGCCCGCACTGGCTCGACGATGCCTGTCGCAGCGGGCAGTTTGCCTGGAGCCGCCTGGCGACGACAGTGTCGAGCAGTACCTTGGCCAGCACGCCGCTGGTGCTGCTACCACGCCAGCACCTGAACGTGTGGCGCAGCCTTGCCCCGGTGCCCGCCCTGGACAGCCTCAGCGCGCGGGCGCAACGCGTGCACGAAGTATTGCAGGCGCAGGGCGCGCTGTTCTTCGACGAGCTGAGCCATGATGCCCACCTGCTGCCCAGCGAACTCGAGGCGGCCTTGCAAGAGCTGGTGGGCGCCGGCCTCGCCGGGGCCGACAGTTTCACCGGCCTGCGCAGCCTGATCACCCCGGCGGCGAAGCGCTCATCCCGCAACAGCAGACGTGGCCACCCGCCGCTGTCCAGCAGCATGTCCAATGCCGGGCGCTGGGCGTTGTTGCGCCGCGGTGAGGTGGAAGAAAGCCAGCGCCTGGAGCACATCGCCCGGGCCCTGCTGAGACGCTATGGGGTGGTCTGCTGGCGCCTGCTGGACCGCGAAAGCGACGTGCTGCCGCCATGGCGCGAGCTGCTGCGTTGCTACCACCGGCTGGAGGCGCGCGGCGAGATTCGTGGCGGGCGCTTCATTGCCGGGCTGGCGGGGGAACAGTTCGCCTTGCCGGAGGCGGTAGCGCTGCTGCGCCAGGTACGCCGGCGCGAGCAGGACGGGGCGCTGGTAGCAGTGAGTGCCAGTGACCCGTTGAACCTGATCGGTTCGTTGCTGCCAGGGGCGAAAGTGCCGGCGGTCTCTGGCAACCGCCTGCTGTATCGCGATGGGGTGGCGGTGGCAGTGCGGGTGGCCGGACGCTATTCGTTCCTGGTCGAGGCGCCGGCCCAGGAGCAGGAAAGCTGGCGGCAGAAATTGCTGCGCGACCCGCTCTGACGTGCTCCCGCCCGCGGCCTGCAGTCACGCGGGCATGTTGCTCGCTACGGCGATTTAATTTTGCACAGCCTTGCAACTTGGCTATGGTCGGGGTTTGCCCCAGGCCCTGAGCCTGACCGCGCCATCGCAAGGACCCTGTATGAGCCTGTCACTTCTCAGCCGCTATGCCTTTTTCGCCGCCTGTGTGCTGTTCACCCTGGCGAGCCTGCCGTTCACCCACCATGAATGGTTGTGGCCATTCACCCTGACCAGCGCCGTCCTCAGCCTGATCGGCCTGTTCGACCTGCTGCAGCAACGCCATGCGGTGCGTCGCAACTACCCGATCCTGGGCAACATCCGCTACCTGGTCGAGGCCATTCGCCCGGAAATCCGCCAGTACCTGCTGGAGGCCGACAGCGATGCCCTGCCGTTCTCGCGTGCCCAGCGCTCGCTGGTGTATGCGCGGGCGAAGAACGAAGCCTCCGACAAACCCTTCGGCACCCTGATCGACGTGTACGAGTCCGGATTCGAGTTCATTGGCCACTCCATGCGCCCGGCGCCACTGGCCGACCCGGCAAGCTTCCGCGTCATGGTCGGCGGGCCGCAGTGCAGCCAGCCGTATTCGGCGTCGATCTTCAACATTTCGGCCATGAGCTTCGGCTCGCTCAGCGCCAACGCCATTCGCGCGCTCAACCAGGGCGCCAAGCTGGGCAATTTCCACCATGACACCGGCGAAGGCAGCATCAGCCCCTATCACCGCGAACACGGTGGCGACCTGGTCTGGGAACTGGGCAGCGGTTATTTCGGCTGCCGCACGCCGGATGGGCGCTTCGACCCCGAACGTTTCGCCGCCCAGGCGCGCAGTCCGCAGGTGCGGATGATCGAGATCAAGATGAGCCAGGGTGCCAAGCCCGGCCACGGCGGCATCCTGCCCAAGCACAAGGTAACCCGGGAAATCGCCGAGACCCGTGGTGTACTGATGGGTGAAGACTGCATTTCACCGTCACGCCACAGCGCCTTCTCCACCCCCATCGAAATGATGCAGTTCATCGCCCGGCTGCGTGAACTGTCTGGCGGCAAACCGGTGGGCTTCAAGTTCTGCCTGGGTCACCCCTGGGAGTTCATGGGCATCGCCAAGGCCATGCTGGAAACCGGCATCCTGCCCGACTTCATTGTCGTCGATGGCAAGGAGGGCGGCACCGGCGCCGCGCCGGTGGAGTTCACCGACCACATCGGCGTACCGTTGCGCGAAGGCCTGCTGTTCGTGCACAACACCCTGGTCGGCCTGAACCTGCGCGACAAGATCAAGCTTGGCGCCAGCGGCAAGATTGTCAGTGCCTTTGACATCGCCAGCGTGCTGGCCATCGGCGCCGACTGGGCCAACTCGGCGCGCGGCTTCATGTTCGCCATCGGCTGCATCCAGTCGCAGAGCTGCCACACCAACAAGTGCCCGACCGGCGTGGCCACGCAAGACCCGCTGCGCCAGCGCGCGCTGGTAGTGCCGGACAAGGCCCAGCGGGTATTCAATTTCCACCACAACACCTTGCGTGCGCTGGCCGAGATGCTTGCAGCAGCGGGCCTTGAGCATCCAGCACAGCTGGAAGCCAAGCACCTGGTGCGGCGCAGCTCCGCGACCGAGATCAAGCTGTTCTCGCAGATGCATGTGTTCCTGAAGCCGGGGGAACTGCTGACCGGCGAGGTGAATGGCCAGTTCTATTCGCGCATGTGGCAGCTGGCGCGGGCGGACAGCTTTGAACCGAACAGTGAGGTGGCCGCCTGATAGCCCCCTGGGGCCGCAAAGCGGCCCCGGGAACCCAGCATCAGGAAACCGTGCCTGCCGCGCCCTGCGCTTCTTTCGGCGCCAGGCGCAAGGCGTAGTACAGCACCGTCAGCAGCACCAGGAACGCCGGGCCGATATACAGCGCCACGCGGGTATCCTCGAAGTACGCCATCAGGCCGACCACCAGCACCAGGAAGGCCAGGGCCAGGTAGGAGCTCAGCGGCCACAGCCACATGCGGTATTTCAATGCCTTGCGCTCGGCGCTGCTGAGGCCGGCGCGGAATTTCAGCTGCGCCAGCAGAATCATTACCCAGGTCCAGATCGCGCCAAAGGTGGCGATCGAAGTGACCCAGACGAAGACTTTCTCCGGCACCAGGTAGTTGGCCAGCACGCCCAACAGCAGCGCGCCGATCGACAGCAGCAGCGCATTGCGCGGCACGCCGTTCTTCGAGGTGCGGGCGAAGGCTGCCGGGGCCTGGCCGTTCTGCGCCAGGCTGTAGAGCATGCGCCCGGTGCTGAAGATGCCGCCGTTGCACGAGGACAGCGCGGCGGTAATCACCACGAAGTTGATGATGCCGGCGGCAGTCTTGATACCGAGGCGCTCGAAGGTCATGACGAACGGGCTGCCCTGGCTGCCAATCTCGTTCCATGGGTAGATCGACAGGATCACGAACAGCGCACCGACGTAGAACAGCAGGATGCGCCAGAACACCGAGCCGATGGCGTGCGGAATGGTTCTCTGCGGGTTGCGCGCTTCACCCGCGGTCAGGCCGATCATTTCCACGCCCAGATAGGCAAACATCACCATCTGTAGCGACATCAGTACCCCGGCGATGCCATTCGGCATGAAGCCGCCGTTGCTCCACAGGTTGGAGATGCCCATTGCCACACCGTCATTGCCCAGGCCGAAGGCAATGATGCCGATGCCGCCGAGGACCATGGCGATGATGGTGACGATCTTGATCAAGGCGAACCAGAACTCGAATTCACCGAACGCCTTGACCGCCGCCAGGTTGACCGCGCCCATGCTGCCCAGCGCCGCCAGGGCCCAGATCCAGCGCGGGACATCGGGGAACCAGATGCCCATGTAGATGGCGACCGCGGTAATCTCCGCCACGCAGGTCACCAGCCACAGGAACCAGTAGTTCCAGCCGGTAAGGAAGCCCGCCAGCGGGCCGAGGTAGTCCTGGGCATAACGGCTGAACGAACCGGCGACAGGATTGTGCACGGCCATTTCACCAAGGGCGCGCATGATCACCAGAATGGCCAGGCCACCGATGATGTAGGACAGCATGATGGCTGGGCCGGCCATTTCGATGGCCTTGGCCGAACCAAGGAAAAGACCGACACCGATACAGGCGCCCAGCGCCATCAGACGGATGTGCCGTTCGCCCAGTTCACGCTTGAGCGGGCCGCCATCAGTGGCCTGGCCGTGGGCAGGGTGGTTGCCGACTGGCATAGCAATACAACCTCGTTTTGTTATTGGATTTGACCTTCGTGCAGCACCGGCCAGGCCGATAGGCGTAGCGTTGGCTTGCCAAACTGGCCTTGTGGGCCGGCTCGAGTGCCGGAATAGAGCGTCCGGCTGGGCGAAGGGGCAAGCAGTATAGGAACACCGTTGTAGGGATTTTCGCTATATATAGCGGAATAATCAGCGAGTTTTCCGGGGCAAAAAGCGCTCTTGAACATCGCCCTGGCACCATAGCAACATCGTCCGACGAAGAAACCGACACCAAAGCCGCATAGCCCGATGGCACTTTCTCGGCTTCTTACAAATTTTTCACCTGCCCTGCTCAACGTCTAAGCTTCAGACAAGCAAGACGAAAACACCTGGCCGGATAGAAGACTATGGGCGCACTGTGGCAATCGGAACCAACCAGAACGGAAGCACCCGACCTACCTCCGGCCGAGACGCCACAACCGAAGTCCCCCCGTCAACGTCGGCTATGGTGGCGGCTGATCATTCTCATCCTGCTGGTGGCACTGGTAGCCATCGGCTTCGCCGCGTACGACGAGTTCCGCACCTCCAACCTGCAGTCGCGGGAATTCAGCAAGCTGGCCACTACCCTCACCTATTCGCTGCAGCCAGGCCCCAGCGATGCCATCGTCTACCCCGGCGAAGGCCCGTTCGACAAACGCCTGGGCTACAGCGCCCTGGGTGAATTCCTGCCGCGCCTGCTCAAGCGCGACTACCTGATCAGCGAGCAGGTGCGGTTCTCGCCGGCGCTGATGAACTACGTCGAGCATGGGTTGTTCGCCCCTTACATCGAGAAGATCCAGGCCGGGCTGTCGATCACCGACTGCCGCGGCGACACGCTGTACCAGTACAAGTACCCGCAATACTTGTATCCGGACTTTGCCGCGATCCCACCGGTGATGGTCAACAGCCTGCTGTTCATCGAAAACCGCGACCTGCTCGACACCAAGGACCCACGCAACAACCCGGCCGTGGACTGGCCGCGCTTCGCCAAGGCTGCCTATAGCCAGGTGGCCAAGTACCTGGCCCTGCCTGGCCAGTCCGCAGGTGGCAGCACCCTGGCCACGCAACTGGAAAAGTACCGCCATTCACCAGACGGCCTGACCGTGTCGGGCGCCGAAAAGATCCGTCAGATGATTTCTGCCAGCGTGCGTGCCTACCAGGGCGGCCCCGACACCACCGAGGCGCGCCAGCGCATCGTCCGCGACTACCTCAACAGTGTGCCCCTGTCGGCCGTGCCTGGGCATGGCGAGGTGCACGGTATGGCCGAGGGCCTGCGGGTGTGGTACGGCGCCGATTTCGACCAGGTCAACCAGGCCCTGATGTCCACCGCCAGTGACCCCGCAAGCATGGCCGCGCGCGGCCTCGCCCTGCGCCAGGTGCTGTCCTTGATGATTGCCCAGCGCCGCCCCTCGCACTACCTGTCCAAGGGGCGAATCGAGCTGGCAGAGCTGACCGATGCGCACATTCGCGTACTGGCTGCCAACCAGGTCATCGACCAGCCGCTGGCCAACGCCGCACTGGCCAGCAAGGCGGTTTACCGCGACTGGGTGGCGCAACCGACCATCGTGCCGATCGTCACCAACAAGGGCATCAGCCTGGCGCGCAACCGCCTGGCGGCCATGCTCAACCGCCCATTGTACGACCTTGACCGCCTCGACCTGTCGGCCACCAGTACCCTGCAGGCCGACCTTCAGGTGCAGGTCAGCCAATACCTGAAGAACCTTGCCGACCCCGCGTTCGCCGCGCAGATGGGCCTGATTGGCGAGCGTCTGCTGACGCCCAGGACCACCGACCAGGTGAGCTACAGCTTCACCTTGTTCGAGCGCACTGCCGATGGCTCGCGGGTGCGGGTGCAAACCGACAGCACCGACCAGCCTTTCGACATCAACGAAGGCAGCAAGCTGGAGCTGGGTTCCACCGCCAAGCTGCGCGTACTCACCACCTACCTGGAAATCATCGCCGAGCTGCACGACAAGTACGCCGGCAAACCTGCCGCCGAGCTGAAGAAAGTCGAAGTCGCCGAACTCGACCGCATCACCCAGTGGTCGCTGGAATGGCTCGCGCAGAACAGCAAGAACCAGAGCCTGGACGCCATGCTCGATGCCGCGCTGGAACGCAAGTACTCGGCCAACACCGGCGAAGCCTTCTTCACTGGCGGCGGCATGCATGTGTTCAACAACTTCCGCAAGGAAGACAACAGCCGCAACCCGACCCTCAAGGACGCGTTGCGCGAATCGATCAACCTGCCGTTCATCCGCCTGATGCGCGACCTGGTGCGCTACGTGACCTACCAGCAGCCGTATAACCGCCTGCCGTTGCTCAAGGACGACAGCGACCCGCGCCGCCAGGAATACCTGGCCCGTTTCGCCGACAAGGAAGGCACCAACTACCTGATGCGCTTCTGGAAGAAATACCAGCGCAAGACCTCGCAGCAACGCCTGGACACCTTCCTCGACAGCATGCGCGTCACCCCGCAACGGCTGGCTGCGGTGCACCGCTACCTGTTCCCCGAGGCCGGGCAGGAAACCTTCAACGCCTTTGTCCGCGCCCACCTCAAGGGTGACAAGGCCGCCCTGGGCAAACTGACCGACGGCCGCCTGTCGGAGATGTACGACGCCTATGGGCCGGGCAAGTATGACTTGCCTGACCAGGGCTACATTGCCAAGGTCCACCCCCTGGACCTGTGGCTGCTCGGCTACCTGCTGAAAAACCCCAGCTCGACCTTGACTGAAATGGTCAATGCCAGCCGCTTCGAACGCCAGGAGGTGTATGGCTGGCTGTTCAAGAGCCGCCACCAGGGCGCCCGCGACAGCCGGATTCGCACCATGGTGGAAATCGAAGCGTTCCTCGACATTCACCAGCGCTGGAAACGCGTGGGCTATCCGTTCGACCACCTGGTGCCCTCGCTGGCCACCGCGATCGGTAGCTCGGGCGACCGTCCCGCCGCCCTCTCCGAACTGGTCGGCATCATCCAGAACGACGGTGTACGCCTGCCGACCTTGCGCATCGACACCCTGCACTTCGCCGCCAACACGCCGTACGAGACCAAGCTGATCACCGACCCGGACCGGGGCGTGCGGATTCTGCCGGTGGAAGTGGCGCGCGCCCTCAAAGGTGCCATGTCACAAGTGGTGGATGCAGGCACCGCGCGGCGTATTTCCGGCAGCTTCAAGCTGCAGGACGGCACGCCACTGGTCATGGGCGGCAAGACCGGTACTGGTGACAACCGCATCGAAAGTTTTGGCGCCGGTGGCCGCCTGATCGGCTCGCGCTCGCTGAACCGTACCGCTACGTTCGTGTTCTACCTGGGCGACAACCACTTCGGCACTTTGACCGCGTTCGTGCCCGGGCGCTCGGCGGAAGCCTTCACATTCACTTCGGCGCTGCCGGTACAGGTGCTCAAGGGCATGGCCCCGATCCTCATGCCGTACCTGCAACCGGGTAATCCGAATGAGTGCAGGCTGCCACAGGTGACAGCGCAGAACGGCCAGCCGGACAAGGATGCATCGAAGAATTAGATGATAATCATCCGCAATGAAGGGCTTGTCTTTAGATATATCTTGAGTAATATCTTGCGATATATCGAACACGACAGAGCCCCGCTCCCATGCGCGAACATTCCCCCCACGACCTCTTCGAGCGGCGCCCCGGCCGCGGCGAGCGCGGCCCACGCGTATTCGCCCCTGGCGACCTCAAACTGTTGATGTTGGCCCTGCTTGCCGAGCAGCCCGGCCACGGCTACGACCTGATCCGCCAGATCGAGAACCTGTTCGATGGCAGCTACAGCCCAAGCCCCGGTGTGATCTACCCAACGCTCAATTTCCTCGAGGAGGCCGAGCTGATCAGCGGCCAGGTGCAGGGCAGCAAACGCCTCTATGCCATCACCGATGCCGGCCGCACCGCCCTGGCGGAACAGGCTGTCGCCCTGGACGGCGTACGCATGCGCATCGAGGTCAGCAAACGCGCCCTGCGCGGCCACGACCGCCCGCCAGAGATCCACGAAGCGGTCGGCAACCTGCGCCATGCACTGCACATGCACAGTGGCCGCTGGACGCCGGAAGAAATCGAGCGGGTCCGCGACCTGCTCAACCATGCCGCCAAAGCCATCGCCGCCGGGCCGACCGAGCCTGTCAGGGAGACACCCCATGAGTGACACCATCTACCGCGTCAACCACGAGATCCGCCAACGCCGCTTGCAGGTATTGCGGGTTACCGAACTGACCCCGCGCATGCGCCGTATCACCTTGGGCGGTGCCGAGCTGCAGGGCTTTACCAGCGTCGGCAGCGATGACCACATCAAGCTGCTGTTCGCCGACACGCCCGAGCAACAGCGGGCGATCGAAGCCCGTAACCTGGGCAAGGACGGTGACGCACGGCCGACCATGCGCGAGTACACGCCCCGCCGTGTCGACCTGGTGGCCAACGAACTGGACATCGATTTCGTGTTGCACGGCGATGGCCCTGCCTCGACCTGGGCCGCTCAGGCCGCGCCCGGGCATACGCTGGACATCGCCGGGCCGCGGGCTTCGACGGTGGTGCCGGATATCTTCGACAGCTACCTGCTGATCGGCGACGAAACCGCCATTCCGGCCATTGGCCGCCGATTGGAGGAATTGCCCGCAGGTCGCCAGGTGCTGGCGGTCATCCAGATCGAGGACGAACAGGAACGCCAGCCACTGCCGAGCAAGGCACTGGTGGAAGTGATCTGGGTACGTCGGCACCAGGAAGACCTGCTGACCCTGGTGAAGAACCTGAGCTTGCCGCCAGGCCGGTTGTACGGCTGGGTGGCGCTGGAGAAAACCCTGACCCGCCAGGCCAAGGCGCTGTTGCTGGAAAAGGGCGTACCTGAAAATGCACTGAAGGCCGCGGCTTACTGGCGTGCCGATGGAACTGCAGACCTGTAGCGGCCTTGTGTCGCGAAAGAGGCCGCAAAGCGGCCCCCGGCAATTTCAAAACAGGGGCCGCTACGCGCCCCATCGCGACACGAGGCCGTTCCTACACTTGAGCGCGTGAACGTCTCGTACCCCACCTGTCCAGCCCCAGCAGCACCAGCCCGATCCCCCAGAATCCCGCCAGCATCCCCAGGGCATTGCACAACACTTGCGCATATCCCAGGCTTGCTACGTCGATGAACGGGTAGGCATACACGCCAATCTGGCTGCCGCGCCACAGCGCATAGACGAAATACACCGTCGGGTACAGCGCCCATGCCGCCAGGTGCCATAACCGCAGCGTGCCCTTGGGCGTTTCGACCCACCAGTACAAGGCAAACAGCACCGGCATGACATCATGCAGCAGCTCGTCCGCCAGCCACTGCCAGCCCTGCGGTTGCCACAGATGGCGCAATAACACACTGTAGGCCAGCGCCACCAGCACGATGCTGGTGGCCACCGCCGAACTCACTGACGGCGAGAGAAAGAAGCGCTTGCCAGCCCCTTCCCGGCCAAACGCCGCATAACTCAGCACCGTCGCCACCAGCGTATTGGTCAGTACGGTGAAGTAGCTGAATACGTTGATCAGGCCACCCATCAGGCTGGCCTGTTCCTGCCAACGCGCCAGCAGCACCAGGTACACCTGCACGGTCAGGCCGAACCAGCCCAGCACGGCCATGCCGGTCAGCCAGGGACGGCGTGGCATGTCAGGCGTTGCGCTGCAGTTTCACGTACAGCTGCTCCACTTTTTCCCGCGCCCAGGGGGTCTTGCGCAGGAAGGTCAGGCTCGACTTGATGCTCGGGTTGCTCTTGAAACAACGCACATCGACGCGCTCGGCCAGGCCCTGCCATTGGTAGTGCGCCACCAGTTCAGTGAGGATCTGTTCAAGGGTCTTGCCGTGCAGCGCGTTGTGTTGGGCCGTGCTCATGCCAGTGCTCCGTGGGAAAGATGCGCACCTTACACGAGTGTAGTGGCGGGCGGGATCAGTCGTACCAACAGAAAAACCGCTGGCCAGGGACAAAAACGGTGTGCTGAAATTGATATGTTATGTTGTAACATTGCATAAGCACTCGCCAAGGAACGCCCCATCCCATGCTGTACACACCGCTTCGCCTCTCGCCCCTAGCCGTCGCACTCTGGCTGGCCGCCTCGCCCAGCCAGGCCGTGGAACTCGAACCTCAAGTCATTACCGCCAACCCACTTGGTAACCGACAACTGGCCGCCCCGAGCACCGTGCTCGAAGGTGACGACCTGCTGCAACAGCAGCACGGCAGCCTCGGTGAAACCCTGAACAAGCAGCCTGGTGTCGCTTCGACCTGGTTTGGCCCTGGCGCCAGTCGCCCGGTAATCCGAGGCCTGGACGGCGACCGCATTCGCATCCTGCGCAATGGCGTCGGCGCCCTCGACGCTTCGTCCTTGTCCTACGACCACGCCGTACCGCTGGACCCGGTCACCGTCGATCGGGTCGAGATCGTGCGCGGTCCGGCCGCCCTGCTCTACGGCGGTAACGCCATCGGTGGCGTGGTCAACACGTTCGACAACCGCATCCCGGACGCCCCCATCGAAGGCATCCACGGTGCCGGCGAACTGCGCTACGGTGGCGCCGACACCACCCGCAGCAGCGCCGGCAAGCTTGAGGCTGGCAACGGTGCCTTCGCCTTGCACCTGGATGCCAACAGCCGCCAGTTCAATGACCTGCGCATCCCCGGTCATGCCCGCAGTTCCAACGTGCGTGACGCCGACGAGCCGGGCAGCCAACATCGTCTGGAGAACAGCGACGGCCGCCAGGACGGTGGTGCGGTGGGTAGCGCCTACCATTGGGAGCACGGTTATGCAGGCCTGTCGTACAGCCGTTACGACAGCAACTATGGCTCGGTGGCCGAGCCCGGCGTGCGCCTGGACATGCAGCAGGATCACTATGCCCTCGCCAGCGAACTGCGCGACCTCGACGGCCCGTTCAGTTCGGTCAAGGTCGATGCCGGCTACACCGATTACGAACATCGCGAAATTGAACAAGGCGAGGTCCATACCACCTTCAGGAACCGGGGCTACGAAGCACGCATCGAAGCCCGCCACCAGCCGCTCGGGCCGGTGCAAGGCGTGGTCGGCGCACAGGTCAGCCGCAACCAGTTCTCGGCCCTGGGTGAGGAGGCCTTCGTCCCGCACACCGACACCGACAGCCTGGCGCTGTTCATGCTGGAGCAGTGGCAAGCCACCGAGCGCCTGAACCTGAGCCTCGGTGCCCGCATGGAGCACACCCGCGTGGACCCGGACGCCAAGGGCAACGAGCACTTCCTGGCAGCCGACAGCGCCAGCAGTTTCAACGCATTCAGCCTGTCTTCAGGGGCGGTGTACCAGCTCGACCCGGTCTGGTCGCTGGCCGCCAACCTTGGCTACACCGAACGCGCCCCGACCTTCTACGAGCTGTACGCCAATGGCGCCCACGTGGCGACCGGTGCCTTCGAAGTCGGCGATGCCGGCCTGAACAAGGAAAAAGCCATTTCCACGGACCTGGCACTGCGCTTCGACAACGGTACCCACAAGGGTAGCGTCGGGCTGTTCTACAGCCACTTCCGCAACTACATCGGCCTGATCGGTACCGGTAACCTGCGCGAGGGTCATGATCATGACGAGGATGACCATGACCACGATCATGGCCACGACGGCTTGCCGGAATACCAGTATCAAGGCGTGCGGGCGCGCTTCTATGGCATCGAGGCCCAGGACCGCTGGCAACTGCTGGAAAACCGTTACGGCAGCTTCGCACTGGAACTGTCGGGCGACTACACGCGGGCAAAGAACCTGGACAGTGGCGAGCCGCTGCCACGCATCGCCCCACTGCGCCTGAACAGCGGCCTGGTCTGGGAGCTGGACCGCTGGCAGGCGCGAGTCGACGTGCAGCACGCCGCATCGCAGCATCGCAAGCCGGCCAACGAAACCAGCACCGATGGCTACACCACGTTGGCGGCGAGCGTCGGCTACCGCTTCGACATCGGCCAGAGCCAATGGCTGGCGTTCATCCGCGGCGAGAACCTGACCGACCAGACCGTGCGCTATGCCAGCTCGATCCTGCGCGATGTCGCGCCGGCGCCTGGGCGTAGCGTGGAAGTCGGGCTGCGTACCTCCTTCTGAAATAGCGGGCGCCTTGCGCCCCGATCGGCGGCAGAGATCCCCTCCGCCGCCAATTGTTACCGGTAGGGGAATAATCCACTGCGACAATTTGTCTTTTTTTCTTGCAACTTCCCCTATATCCTCCGCGCCGCAAGCTGAAACGCTTCATTTAACCGATCCTGTCGCCATTTCCATCGACGGCCCTGCCCTTCGATGCGCTTGCCGTTTATTCGATAATCAGAAGATAGCGCTATCTCATGTTCCAACTGCCCAAAACCTGTTACATCGGCCTTGCCCTCAGTGCCTTGGCAATCCCCGCCGCTGCCAGCGAAATGTTCGCCAGCGACTCCCCATGGATGCTCGGCGACTGGGGCGGTAGCCGCAACGAATTGCTGGAAAAAGGCTATGACTTCACCCTCGGCTACACCGGCGAGATGGGCAGCAACCTGCACGGCGGCTACGATCACGATCGCACCGCGCGCTACAGCGACCAGTTCACCTTCGGCAGCCATCTGGACCTGGAGAAGATCCTCGGTTGGCACGACAGCGAATTCCAGCTGACCATCACCGAGCGCCACGGCGACAACATCAGCAACGACCGCATCAACGACCCGCGCGTCGGCGGCTTCACCTCGGCCCAGGAAGTCTGGGGCCGCGGCGAAACCTGGCGGTTGACCCAGATGTGGATCAAGCAGAAGTACTTCGACGGCGCGCTGGACGTGAAATTCGGCCGTTTCGGCGAAGGCGAGGACTTCAACAGCTTCCCCTGCGACTTCCAGAACCTGGCCTTCTGCGGCTCCCAGGTAGGCAACTGGGTCGGTGGCATCTGGTACAACTGGCCGGTCAGCCAATGGGCCCTGCGCGTGCGCTACAACCTCAGCGACGCCCTCTACGCCCAGGTCGGCGTGTTCGAGCAGAACCCCTCCAACCTCGAGTCGGGCAACGGCTTCAAGCTCAGCGGCAGCGGCACCCAAGGTGCGGTGATGCCGATCGAACTGGTGTGGAGCCCACGGGTCAATGGCCTTAAAGGGGAATATCGCGCCGGCTACTACTACAGTAATGCCAAGGCACAGGATGTTCTCAAGGACAACAACGGCCAGCCGGCAGCGCTCAGCGGCGCCGCCTACCGCAGCAGCTCGAGCAAGCACGGCATGTGGCTCGGTGCGCAGCAGCAGGTGACTTCGCTGGCGTCCGACCAGTCGCGTGGCCTGAGCCTGTTCGCCAATGCCACGGTTCACGACAAGAAGACCAATGCCATCGACAACTATGTGCAGGCTGGACTGGTATTCAAAGGGCCCTTCGACGCCCGCGCCAAGGACGACATCGGTTTCGCCCTCGCGCGCGTGCACGTCAACCCGGGCTACCGCAAGAACGCCCGCCTGGCCAACCAGGCCGCCGGCCTCGATGACTACGACAACCCTGGTTTCCTGCCAGTACAGGACACCGAGTACAGCGCCGAACTGTACTACGGCGTCCATCTGGCCGACTGGCTCACGGTCCGCCCCAACCTGCAGTACATCCGCCACCCGGGCGGGGTGTCGCAGGTCGATGACGCCCTGATCGGCGGCCTGAAGATCCAGAGCAGTTTCTAACCCCCTTTTTGACCTGACGGAGAACCTGAGATGAGCACTGAAGGTGCCAACACTGGAAGCCGCTGGCTACCGCGCCTGATTGGCGCGCTGCTGTTGCTGATGGGCCTGGCCCTGCTGGCCGGCGGCATCAAGCTGAGCCAGCTGGGCGGATCGCTGTACTACCTGATCGCCGGTATCGGCTTTGCCCTGGCGGGCATCCTGCTGCTGGCCCAGCGCCGCATCGCCCTGGGCCTGTACGGCCTGGTACTGCTGGGCAGCACCGTGTGGGCCCTGCTCGAAGTGGGCCTGGACTGGTGGCAACTGGTACCGCGCCTGGCCATCTGGTTTGCCATCGGCGTGGTGCTGCTGCTGCCATGGGCACGACGCCCGCTGATCGGCCCGGCCAGCAAGGCCAACACCGCGCTGCTCAGCGTTGCGGTGGTCGCTTCCGGCGCTTGCGCCCTGGCCAGTCAGTTCACCCACCCGGGTGAGGTGTTCGGCGAACTGGGCCGCGACAGCAGCGAAATGGCCAGCGCCGCACCAGCGATGCCCGACGGCGAATGGCAGGCCTATGGCCGTACCGAGCATGGCGACCGTTATTCGCCGCTGCGCCAGATCACCCCGCAGAACGCCTACCGCCTGGAAGAGGCCTGGCGCATTCGCACCGGTGACCTGCCAACCGAAAACGACCCGGTGGAACTGACCAACCAGAACACCCCGTTGAAGGTCAACGGCATGCTCTACGCCTGCACCGCGCACAGCCGCCTGCTGGCCCTGGACCCGGACACCGGCGCGGAAATCTGGCGCTACGACCCGCAGGTCAAGAGCCCGGTCGGCACCTTCAAGGGCTTTGCCCACATGACCTGCCGTGGCGTTTCGTACTATGACGAAAACCGCTATGTCAGCCGCGATGGCAGCCCGGCGCCGAAAATCTCCGACGCCGGCCAGGCCGTGGCCCAGGCCTGCCCACGCCGTCTGTACCTGCCCACTGCGGATGCCCGCCTGATCGCCATCAATGCCGACAACGGCAAGGTCTGTGAAGGCTTTGCCAACCAGGGCGTGATCGACCTGACCACCGGCATCGGCCCGTTCACCGCTGGCGGCTACTACTCTACTTCGCCGGCCGCAGTCACCCGCGATCTGGTGATCATCGGGGGCCACGTCACCGACAACGAGTCGACCAACGAGCCGTCCGGCGTGATCCGCGCCTACGACGTGCATGATGGCCACCTGGTGTGGAACTGGGACAGCAACAACCCGGACGACACCAAGCCACTGGCCCCCGGCAAGATGTACAGCCGCAACTCGGCGAACATGTGGTCGATCGCCAGCGTCGATGAAGACCTCGGCATGATCTACCTGCCGCTGGGCAACCAGACCCCGGACCAGTGGGGCGCCAACCGTACCCCAGGCGCGGAGAAGTACAGCGCCGGCGTGGTCGCCCTCGACCTGGCCACCGGCAAGGCCCGCTGGAACTACCAGTTCACCCATCACGACCTGTGGGACATGGACGTCGGTAGCCAGCCGACCCTGGTCCACCTGAAGACCGATGACGGCGTGAAACCGGCGATCATCGTGCCGACCAAGCAAGGCAGCCTGTACGTGCTCGACCGTCGCGACGGTACGCCGATCGTGCCGATCCGCGAGATTCCTACCCCGCAGGGCGCGGTCAAGGGCGACCATACCTCGCCGACCCAGGCCCGCTCCGACCTCAACCTGCTCGGCCCTGACCTGACCGAACAGGCCATGTGGGGCGCCACTCCGTTCGACCAGATGCTGTGCCGTATCCAGTTCCGCGAGCTGCGTTACGAAGGCCAGTACACCCCGCCATCCGAGCAAGGGTCGCTGGTATACCCCGGTAACGTCGGCGTGTTCAACTGGGGCAGCGTGTCGGTCGACCCGGTGCGTCAGCTGCTGTTCACCTCGCCCAACTACATGGCCTTCGTGTCGAAGATGGTCCCGCGTGAGCAAGTGGCCGAAGGCAGCAAGCGCGAAAGCGAGACCAGCGGCGTGCAGCCGAACACCGGTGCCCCCTACGCGGTGATCATGCACCCGTTCATGTCGCCGCTGGGCGTACCGTGCCAGGCCCCGGCGTGGGGTTATGTCGCGGCCATCGACCTGTTCACCAACAAGGTGGTGTGGAAGCACAAGAATGGCACCACCCGCGACAGTACCCCAGTACCGATCGGCCTGCCGGTGGGCGTGCCGAGCATGGGCGGCTCGATCGTCACCGCCGGTGGCGTCGGCTTCCTCAGCGGCACCCTCGACCAGTACCTGCGCGCCTATGACGTGAACAACGGCAAGGAGCTGTGGAAAGCCCGCCTGCCAGCGGGTGGCCAGGCCACGCCGATGACCTACACCGGCAAGGATGGCAAGCAGTACGTGCTGGTGACCGCTGGCGGCCATGGCTCGCTGGGCACCCGCATGGGCGATTACATCATCGCTTACAAACTCGCCGACTAAGCTTCAAGGCGGCGAGCGACGAACGAAAGCGGGGCCTGCACGGTCCCGCTTTTTTCTTGCCCCTGCAAGCGTGACGCTTGAAGCTTGAAACCCCTTCTTTCCCGCCCCATCTAAGCACCATAGTCATTCACGCAGGTGCCCCATGAGCGACCAGCAGGATTTCCCGGAACATCCCGACGAACACAGCGAAGTCGAGCACACCCCTCACCAGGCCGAAACCGGCCACGCCCTCGCCCTGCCCGGCCAGCAGCTGCCGGACAAGGTCTATGTGATCCCGATCCACAATCGCCCGTTCTTCCCGGCCCAGGTGCTGCCGGTCATCGTCAATGAAGAGCCCTGGGCAGAAACCCTCGACCTGGTGGCCAGGTCGCCAGACCATTGCCTGGCCCTGTTCTTCATGGACACCCCGCCAGAAGACCACCGCCATTTCGACACCTCGGCCCTGCCGGAGTACGGCACGCTGGTGAAGGTGCACCATGCCAGCCGCGAGAACGGCAAACTGCAGTTCGTCGCCCAGGGCTTGAGCCGGGTACGCATCCGCACCTGGCTCAAGCACCACCGCCCGCCCTACCTGGTGGAGGTCGAATACCCGCGCCAACCCGCCGAGCCGACCGATGAGGTCAAGGCCTATGGCATGGCGCTGATCAACGCGATCAAGGAGCTGCTGCCGCTCAACCCGCTGTACAGCGAAGAGCTGAAGAACTACCTCAACCGCTTCAGCCCCAACGACCCGTCGCCACTCACCGATTTCGCCGCCGCGCTCACCTCGGCCACCGGTAGCCAGCTGCAGGAAGTGCTCGACTGCGTCCCCATGCTCAAGCGCATGGAAAAGGTCTTGCCCATGCTGCGCAAGGAAGTCGAAGTCGCGCGCCTGCAGAACGAGATCTCGGCCGAGGTCAACCGGCAGATCGGCGAGCACCAGCGCGAGTTCTTCCTCAAGGAGCAGCTGAAGGTCATCCAGCAAGAGCTGGGCCTGACCAAGGACGACCGCAGCGCCGACCTCGAACAATTCGAACAGCGCCTGGAAGGCAAGACCCTGCCGGACCAGGCACGCCGGCGCATCGATGAAGAGATGGGCAAGCTGGCCATCCTCGAAACCGGCTCGCCCGAGTACGCCGTCACCCGCAACTACCTGGACTGGGCCACCGCCCTGCCTTGGGGCATCTATGGCAAGGACAAGCTCGACCTCAAGCACGCGCGCAAAGTCCTCGACCAGCACCACGCCGGCCTCGACGACATCAAGGAGCGTATCCTCGAATTCCTCGCCGTGGGGGCCTGGAAAGGCGAGATCAGCGGCTCGATCGTGCTGCTGGTGGGCCCGCCCGGGGTAGGCAAGACCAGTATCGGCAAGTCCATTGCCGAGTCGCTGGGCCGGCCGTTCTACCGCTTCAGCGTCGGCGGCATGCGCGACGAAGCGGAGATCAAGGGCCACCGCCGCACCTATATCGGCGCCCAACCCGGCAAGCTGGTGCAGGCGCTGAAGGACGTCGAAGTGATGAACCCGGTCATCATGCTCGATGAGATCGACAAGATGGGCCAGAGCTACCAGGGTGACCCGGCATCGGCACTGCTGGAAACCCTTGACCCGGAGCAGAACGTCGACTTCCTCGACCACTACCTCGACCTGCGCCTGGACCTGTCCAAGGTGCTGTTCGTGTGCACCGCCAATACCCTCGACTCGATTCCGGGGCCGTTGCTCGACCGCATGGAAGTGATCCGCCTGTCCGGCTATATCACCGAGGAGAAGCTGGCCATTGCCAAGCGCCACCTGTGGCCCAAGCAACTGGACAAGGCCGGCGTGGCCAAGACCAGCCTCGCCATCAGCGACAGCGCCCTGCGCGCGGTCATCGAAGGCTATGCCCGCGAGGCCGGTGTACGCCAGCTGGAGAAGCAACTGGGCAAGCTGGTGCGCAAGGCGGTGGTCAAGCTGCTGGAAAACCCCGAGGCCAAGCTGAAGATCGGTACCAAGGACCTGGAAGGCGCGCTCGGCATGCCGGTGTTCCGTAGCGAGCAGGTGCTGGCTGGCAAAGGCGTGATCACCGGGCTGGCCTGGACCAGCATGGGGGGTGCCACGCTGCCGATCGAAGCTACCCGTATCCACACGCTCAACCGCGGTTTCAAGCTGACCGGCAAACTGGGTGACGTGATGAAGGAGTCCGCCGAAATCGCTTACAGCTACGTCAGCTCCAACCTCAAGCAGTTTGGCGGTGACCCAGGCTTCTTCAACGAAGCGTTCATCCACCTGCACGTGCCCGAAGGGGCTACCCCCAAGGATGGTCCGAGTGCCGGCATCACCATGGCCAGCGCCTTGCTGTCGCTGGCCCGTGACCAGGCACCGAAGAAAGGCGTGGCCATGACCGGCGAGCTGACGCTGACCGGGCAAGTGCTTCCAATTGGCGGGGTGCGCGAGAAGGTGATTGCGGCGCGGCGACAGAAGATCTTCGAGCTGATCCTGCCGGAGCCTAACCGGGGTGACTTCGAAGAGCTGCCGGACTACTTGCGTGAAGGCCTCACGGTGCATTTCGCCAAGCGCTTCGCCGACGTGGCAAAAGTGCTGTTCTGAACTGCCCCGGCCTCTTTGCGGGTAATACCGCGAAGAGGCCGCTGCCAGCAGCACAAATCTCCTCGATCATCGGTTATCCTCAGGCCGTCACCAGCCTCCGGAGCCAACATGACCGCCCCACGTCTGCTCGTTCCCCTGAGCTTCGCCCTGCTTTCAGCCTGTGCCCAGCAGTCCACCCAGCCCGTCGCACTGGATGCCGAAAGCGAATGCCCCATCCGCTTGCGAGTTGGCCAAACGCTCAACTTGAGCCTCCCCAGCAATCCGTCCACCGGCTATCGCTGGCGGGTCGAAAACCCCGCCGCCAACGTGCTGCGCAGCCTCGGCCCGGAGGTGTATAGCGCCCCTGAAGAAGAGGATGTGGTCGGCAGCGCCGGCGTCGCCACCTGGCGCTACCAGGCCAACGGCGTCGGAGAGGCCCAACTGGTATTGGTCTACCAGCAGCCATGGGCCGCAGACGTCGCCCCGGTACAGAGATTCGATTGCAAGGTCATTGTCCGCTGAAGAATCAACTGCGATCGTACGCCATGTGAACCGATTTCAAATACGCGTAGAGCTCTTGTAGCGCGACCGTCGCGACCGTCAGGTCCATGCTCGCGCTGAGCCTGGAAGGCTGTGCATGGCATTGTTGCAACTCTGGTAGTGCCTCTTCGAACGACTACAACGGGGACAGCTCCAGCCGCTGGTTCTGCCTGGTCAATTCTGTATAAAACTGGAACAAGCGACTCAGCACGCTGGAAAGCCTGTTGTGGGTATCTACGCCTTGCTGGCTCGGGAGGAAGTCACAGTCCTCGAATAATACGATCATGCCAATCATGACTTCGTTGAAAGAGCGTTCGACGCTCAGCATCAACGTACGAAGCTGGCCAAGTTGTTCCCGCGCACCTGAGCACTTTCATATCCCAGGTTTCTATCAGCTGGATTATCTCGTCCTGCAGGCTCTGCATTTTTAGAAATCAGGGGCGACTGCCGGTATTGGCGTATCGTTTTATGTCCTTCAGGTTTTCCGTTGTTCGCAAGCTACGGATTGCTGGCCGGCACCCGCTCGGTTTTCAAGAAATTGAAAACAGCGCCCCGGCAATTTTTTACTTTGCTAACCAGATCCATTTCATCTATGGGAGGTTGTTCCATCTGAATAGCGATATTATCTAGATCCTCATGATGCTGGCTTAAGACTTCCAACTTGAAGTTACCCTGCCAGGATCGGAGTTTATTGAGGCAAACTCATCAGCCGAGATGATCTGATGCTGTGGGAAAGTTCACTGACTTGGGCCTAGCGGCGCTACCGATGAAGCGCTGCCATAGCAAGAACCGCCGCCTTTGGCTAAAATGCGCCTCCGTTTCACCCTGTATCGAGCCCGCCGTGAGCAAACAACCCGACCGCCTTTTCGCCCAGCGTCTGGAGCAAGTGCCTGACTTCGTCTTCAATGAGGACGTGGTGCGGGTTTTCCCGGACATGATCAAGCGCTCGGTGCCGGGCTACCCGACCATTGTCGAGAACCTCGGCGTGCTGGCCGCGCGTTTCGCCCAACCGCACACCGCCCTGTACGACCTGGGCGCATCGCTGGGTGCCGTCAGCCAGTCCCTGCGGCGCCACGTGCGCAGTGACGGCTGCAGGGTGATCGCGGTGGACAACTCCGCCGCCATGGTCGAACGCTGCCGCCAGTACCTCACTGCCCAGGACTCGATGTTCCAGGAACTGTTACCGGTGCAGGTGCTGGAGGCCGATATCCTGGCCCTGCCGTTCGAACCCGCCTCGGTGGTGGCGATGAACTTCACCCTGCAGTTCATTGCCCCCGAGCAACGCCTGGAACTGCTGGGCCGCATCCGCCAAGCGCTGCTGCCGGGCGGTGCACTGATCCTCTCGGAGAAGCTGCGCTTCGCCGATGAGCAAGAACAGGACCTGCTGAATGAACTGCACCTGGACTTCAAGCGGGCCAATGGCTACAGCGAACTGGAAATAGCCCAGAAGCGCAGCGCCATTGAAAACGTGATGCGCCCCGATACCCTCGAAGCCCATCAACAACGTCTGCGCGCCGCCGGCTTCTCGAAAGTCGTGCCGTGGTTCCAGTGCCTTAACTTCGCCTCGCTGATAGCCCTGCCATGATCGATCTGTCCCCCCTCGTCCGCCGCCTGGCGGGCACGCCCCTGGCTTCCTGGTCGCAAGGCCTGCAAGCACAACTGGAAGCCAAGCTGGAAAAGGGCCACGGTGACCTCGACCGCTGGCGGGGTGCACTCGCTGCCTTGCCCACCTTGCAGCCAAGTGAAATCGACCTGGCCAATGGGCTGCGCCTGGACTGCGAGTGCGACGACGCGACCCGCGCGCAAATGCGCCAGGCGCTGATGGGCCTGTCACCCTGGCGCAAGGGGCCGTTCGACCTGTTCGGCGTGCATGTCGATACCGAATGGCGTTCCGACTGGAAATGGTCCCGGGTCAGCCCACACCTGGACCTCAAGGGCAAGCGCGTGCTCGACGTGGGCTGCGGCAATGGCTACTACCAGTGGCGCATGCTCGGTGCCGGCGCCGACATGGTCATTGGCGTCGATCCCAACTGGCTGTTCTTCTGCCAGTTCCAGGCCGTGCAGCAGTACCTGCCCGAGTTGCCCGCCTGGCACTTGCCGTTCGCCCTGGAAGACCTGCCGGCCAACCTCGAAGGCTTCGATACAGTGTTCTCGATGGGTGTGTTCTACCATCGTCGTTCACCCATCGAACACTTGCTTGCGCTCAAGGACTGCCTGGTCAAGGGCGGTGAACTGGTGCTGGAAACCCTGGTGATCGAGGGCGACGAAAACCAGGTGCTGGTACCGGAAGACCGCTACGCGCAGATGCGCAACGTCTGGTTCCTGCCGTCGGTACCCGCCCTGGAGCGCTGGCTGCGCCGTGCCGGTTTCAGTGATGTGCGTTGCGTCGATGTCAGCGTGACCAGCGTCGAGGAACAGCGCAGCACCGAGTGGATGCGCTACCAATCCCTCAGCGATTTCCTCGACCCGAACGACCCCAGCAAGACCCTCGAAGGCCTGCCGGCTCCACGCCGCGCCACCCTGCTGGCACGCAAATAAAAAAGGCGCCCGGTTGGGCGCCCGAAGGCACTTGCGGCAAGGAGCTGTCACGCCGCCGGTGCTGTCGCTTCAGTCCTTGGCCAGCTCGCGGGCCTTTTCCTGCACTTTGCGTTCACGTTCGGCAACAGCCTGCTGCTTGTCATCCTGCAGGCGCTGCTGTTCCTCGCGAAACGCTTGCCAGAACTGCCTGGAACGCTCCGCACCGCCTTCGGCGTAAACACTTGCGCTGCCCAAGGCCAGGATGGCCAGCAGCAGGTATTGGGTCAGGTTCATCGTGTTTGCCTCGTGATAACCGATCAGACGCGCCCATCCTAGCGAGGGCTGGCTAACGGCAAGGTGAGGCTGAGATTACAGTCTTGCAATGTGGCCTACCGTTGCTCGCCACGGCCTCTTCGCCGCTGACTCCAGCTGCAGGGGTGACCCTGTGCGAGCGGGTTCACCCGCGAACAGGCCGGAACAGACAGCCAGATGACAGCAGAATTACAAATCCGTCATCTGCGCCGCATGTCCTTGCTCGTGCAGTAACATCCTGTCGCTTGACCCTGATGTCACTACAGGGTCGACAATCGCCCCCTTTATCAAACCGAGCCCGCTCATGCGCCTACTGATCATCGAGGACGAACTGCGTACCGCCGACTATCTGCAACAAGGCCTGCGCGAGAACGGTTACATTGTCGACTGCGCCCACACCGGCACCGACGGCCTGCACCTGGCCCGCCAGCAGCCCTACGAGCTGGTCATCCTCGACGTCAACCTGCCCGAACTCGATGGCTGGACCGTATTGCAGCGGCTGCGTGCCGAATCGGCCACACGCATCATGATGCTCACGGCTCACGGTCGCCTGGCTGACCGGGTCAAGGGCCTGGATCTCGGCGCTGACGATTACCTGCTCAAACCCTTCGAGTTCCCAGAACTGCTGGCGCGCATTCGCAGCCTGCTGCGGCGCAACGACCAGCAACTGCAGCCCAGCACCCTGCGCGTCGCCGACCTGGAACTGGACCCCGGTCGCCACCGCGCCTACCGCGCCGGCCAGCGTATCGACCTGACTGCCAAGGAATTCGCCCTGCTGCACCTGCTGATGCGCCAGACCGGCGAGGTGCTTTCGCGTACCCAGATCATCTCACTGGTGTGGGACATGAACTTCGATTGCGACACCAACGTGGTCGAGGTTTCCATCCGCCGCCTGCGAGCGAAGATCGACGACCCGTTCGACAACAAGCTGATCCACACCCTGCGCGGTGTCGGCTACGTGCTCGAGGCACGCTTTTGAACAACGCCAGCCTGTCATTGCGCCTGGGCCTGGGCGTGACGCTGATGGGCGCCGCGCTGGTGTTGCTGCTGGCCTGCCTGGCCGTGTTCGCCCTGGATCACGAGCTGGACAGCCGCGCACGCAAGGACCTGGCGCGCAAGATGCTGCAGGTCGAGCACAATTTGCGCGTCGACCTGCGCAACGAAGACCTGGGCACGCGCGCCCATCCGCTGCTCGACCTGGTAATGGGGCATGACAACCTCAGCCTCAGCGTACTGGCCATCGAGGGGCGCCACCCACACCTGCTGAGCCTCGGTCCGGCTCTGGAATCGCGCATGGGCGAACTGCGTACCGGCACCCGCCTGGCCTTCCACACCTGGCGCGACAGCAACGGCAACCAGCTGCTCACCGCCACCCGCCTGATGCGCCTGCGTGACGACACCCCGGTCAAGGTGATGATGACGCTCAACCGTGCCGACGATAATGCCCTGCTGCAAGCCTACCTGCGCTCCACCGTGTTCGTGCTACCGGTGCTGCTGTTGCTGATCGGCGCCGGTGCCTGGTGGCTCATGCAGCGTGGCCTGAAGCCGTTGCGGCACTTTCGACGGATTGCCGGGCAAGTGTCGGCCCAGGACCTGCAACACCGCTTGCCTGCCAGCGGTCTGCCGCTGGAACTGGCAGAGCTGGCCCGCAGCATCAACGTGATGCTCGACCGGCTCGATCAGGGCGTGGGCCAGCTGACGCAGTTTTCCGATGACCTGGCCCATGAGTTGCGCACCCCGCTGGGCAACCTGATGGGCAAGGCGCAGGTGACCTTGGCCCGTGAACGGGACAACGCCAATTACCGCGAAGTGCTGGAAGACAGCATCGAAGAACTGACCCGGCTCAACCGCATCATCAACGACATGCTGTTTCTCGCCCAGGTCGGCCAACCCCAGGCCCAGGTCGCCCTCAAACCCATGGCGTTGGGCGACGAAACGGCGCGGGTGGTCGAGTTGTTCGCCTTCAGCGCCGAGCTGAAAGACGTTGAACTGCGCGTCCAAGGCTGGGGGACGGCACTGGCGGATCGGCTGATGTTTCAACGGGCATTGTCGAACCTGCTGAGCAATGCCATTCGCCACTGCCCCAACGGCACCGCCGTGGAACTGCACATCGAACGGCTGGGTAGCGAAATTCGCCTGTCGGTGGAGAACCAGGGGCCTGGCATTGCGGCAGAACACTTGCCGCGCCTGTTCGAACGGTTCTACCGGGTGGGCTCGGGGCGCTCGCGGCTGGAGGGCGGCACAGGGTTGGGGCTGGCGATCGTGAAGTCGATCATGCAGCTGCATGGTGGGCGGGTCGAGGTCAGCAGCAGCCCCATGGGGCCTACCCGCTTTACCCTGGTGTTTCTTGCCGAATGATCGGTTGGCCTCTTCGCGGGCTTGCTGGCAAAGAGGCCGTTACAGGTTACCTGGGGCTCAGCGCGAAGCGGCCACGATCAGCGCCTTCATCTCGGCGACTGCGGCCTTGAACCCAACGAACAGCGCGTGCGCCACCAGCGCATGGCCGATGTTGAGTTCATTGATGCCCTTGATCGCCGCTACTGCCTCGACATTGTGGTAATGCAGCCCGTGGCCGGCATTGACGATCAGCCCCTGACCCACGCCAAACGCCACGCCATCGACAATGCGCTTGAGCTCTTCGGCCACTTCGGTCGGCGTCTGGGCGTCGGCGTAACGCCCGGTGTGCAGCTCGATGGCCGGCGCGCCCACCCGGCGCGAGGCCTCGATCTGCCGCTCGTCGGCATCGATGAACAGCGACACTTCCGCCCCAGTACGTGCCAGGCGCTCCACCGCAGCCTTGATCCGCGCCTCCTGGCCCGCCACGTCCAGGCCACCTTCGGTGGTCAGTTCCTGGCGGGTTTCAGGTACCAGGCAGATATGTGCCGGGCGAATCTTCTCGGCAAAGGCCATCATCTCTTCGGTGACGCCCATCTCGAAATTCATGCGGGTCTGCAGCACATCCTTGAGCAGCAGCACGTCACGCTCCTGGATATGCCGACGATCTTCCCGCAGGTGCACGGTGATGCCATCGGCGCCCGCTTCCTCGGCATCCAGGGCAGCCTTGACCGGGTCAGGGTAACGCGTGCCCCGGGCCTGGCGCAGGGTCGCCACGTGGTCGATGTTAACGCCGAGAAGCATGCGGTTGCTGTGAGTCACGAAAGGCTCTCCTGAAGATTGAGCCCCACAGCATACGTCGTGATCAGCGCTTGCGAAACAGTTCCCGGCTGACCAGCGGTTTTGTCCCCAGGTGCACCGCCAGCGCCTGGCGCATCAGGCGCTTGGCAGCGAGTAATGCCCCGGGGGCGTCCCAGTCGGCTTCGGCCAGGGCCAGTAACTCGGTACCGTGAAACAACCCCGGTTGTGCCAGTTCAACCCGCTCCAGGCCTGCATCCACGCGCAAGCGGTACAGGCCATCGCCTGCGATCGGCTGATCATTGACATCATGCTGCAACGAGAATGCATAACCGAGCTCGTCCAGCAGCCGCCATTCGAACGCGCGCAACAGTGGTTCCAGCGGACGGCCGGCGGCCAAGGCTTGCAGGGTCAGGCTGTAATGCTCGAACAATGCCGGGTAAGGCGCTTCGGCGGGCAGTAGGCGCATGAGCAATTCGTTGAGGTACAACCCGCTGAACAAGGCGTCGCCGTGCAACCAGGCGGCGATGCCGGCGCTGTCCATCCGCCCGACATTCTTCAGCTCACCGCGCCCGCGCAATTCCAGCTCCAGCGGCACGAACGGGCGCACCAGGCTGCCGCCCTTGCCGCGCGCCCGGCGCAACACGGCACGCATGCGGCCCTGTGGGGTGAAGAAGTCCACCAGCGCACTGGTTTCCTTGTAGGCCCGGCTGTGCAGTACGTAGGCTGGCTGGCCGACAGGTTGTTCCATAAACGATCTCTAGAAGCCCCAAACAACTGTGGGAGCGGGTTCACCCGCGAATACGGTGGTGGCCCACTGACGCATTCGCGGGTAAACCCGCTCCCACAGAGTAGCCTGAGCCGGCAGGCAGGCCGATTTACAGGTCGCCGTAGCCCAGCGAGCGCAGCGCGCGCTCGTCGTCGGACCAGCCGCCCTTGACCTTGACCCACAGGTTGAGCATCACCTTGGCGTCGAACAGCACTTCCATGTCCTTGCGCGCGTCAGAGCCGATGCGCTTGATGCGCTCGCCCTTGTCGCCGATGATGATCTTCTTCTGGCCGTCACGCTCGACCAGAATCAGCGCATGGATGTGCAGCACATGGCCCTGCTGCTTGAATTCCTCGATCTCCACGGTGATCTGGTACGGCAGCTCCGCGCCCAGCTGGCGCATGATCTTCTCGCGTACCAGCTCGGCGGCCAGGAAACGGCTGCTGCGGTCGGTGATCTGGTCTTCCGGGAAGAAGTGCTCGTTTTCCGGCAGGTGCTTGGCGATCAGCGCTTCCAGCGATTCCAGGTTGTGCCCTTGCTGTGCGGAAATCGGCACGATCTCGGCATTCGGCAGTTGTGTCTGCAGCCACTGCAGGTGCGGAATCAGCTCGGCCTTCTCGTCCATGCGGTCGGTCTTGTTCACCGCCAGGATCACCGGGCCGCTCACGTACTGCACGCGCTCCAGCACCAGCTGGTCCTCGTCGGTCCAGCGGGTGCGGTCGACCACGAAGATCACCACGTCGACGTCCTTCAGGGCCGCCGAGGCGTTGCGGTTCATGTAGCGGTTCAGGGCCTTGTCGTTGGCCTTGTGCATGCCGGGCGTATCAACATAGATCGCCTGCACATCACCCTCGGTCTTGATGCCGAGCATGTTGTGGCGGGTGGTCTGCGGTTTGCGCGACGTGATCGCCAGCTTCTGGCCGAGAATGTGGTTGAGCAGGGTCGACTTGCCGACGTTGGGGCGGCCGACAATGGCTACGTAGCCGCAGCGGGTCGGGTTGTTATCAGTCATTGCCATTCTCCACGCCCAGGGCGATCAGTGCAGACGCGGCGGCGACTTGCTCGGCGATACGCCGGCTGACGCCCTGGCCACGGCTCTTGTTGTTCAGCAGCACCACTTCGCATTCGACGAAGAAGGTCCGGCAGTGCGGTTCGCCCTGGATATCCACCACTTCGTAGCGCGGCAGCTCGCAGCTGCGCGATTGCAGGAACTCCTGCAAGCGGGTTTTCGGATCCTTGTTGGTATCGACCAGGGTCAGGCCTTCGAACTCATCGGCCAGCCAGGCCAACACGCGTTCACGCGCCGTTTCCATGTCCGCGTCCAGGTAAATGGCGCCGATCAGCGCCTCCAGGGCGTCGGCGAGGATCGACTCTCGGCGGAAACCGCCGCTCTTGAGCTCGCCGGAGCCCAGGCGCAGGTGGTCACCCAGGTCGAAACCACGGGCCAGTCGGGCCAGGGTCTCACCCTTGACTAGGCGCGCGCGCAAACGCGACAGCTGGCCTTCGCGGGCCTGCGGGAAGCGCTCGAACAGCGCCTCGCCGGCGACGAAGTTGAGAATGGCGTCACCGAGGAACTCCAGGCGCTCGTTGTTGCGTCCGGCGTAGCTGCGATGCGTCAGCGCCAGGAGCATCTGGTCCTGGTTCTTGAAGGTATAACCGAGCTTTCGCTCCAGACGGGCAAGGGGAGCGCTCATGCAACCACCCGTTCGTTGTTCAACGCGTTGTTCAAATCAACATCCTGAAAGACTGTTTGGCTGTGGCCCGTCGCAACCTGCGACGAATCTCCCGATCCTTGAGAACACAGCCTATGTCAGAAATGCATTCGGCGCTGCCTGCTGGCCAGCGCCGATGGGTATCAATGGATCAGACCGACCCGCGACAGGTTGGGCAGGTGGCTGAGCTTGGGCTCTGGCCAGCTCATCCACACTGCAAACGCCTTGCCGACAATGTTCCGGTCCGGAACCATGCCGTGCAGTTCCTTGGGAATGTTCGGGTCATCCCAGTAGCGGCTGTCGTTGGAGTTGTCGCGGTTGTCACCCATCATGAAGTAATGGCCAGCCGGCACGGTCCATTGCTGGTCCGGCGGCATGCGGTAACGGCTCATTTCCTTGCGGATCAGGTGTTCGGCCTCGCCGAGCTTTTCCTTGTACAGCTGGGCGCTGCCCAGGGTGCCCGGCTCGGTGCCCACCAGTTGTTCGGCAATCGGCTGGCCGTTGACGAACAACCGCTTGTCGTTGGTATAGCGGATCTGGTCGCCCGGCAGGCCGACCACCCGCTTGATGTAGTTGACGTTCGGGTCGCTCGGGTAGCGGAACACCATTACATCACCGCGTTGCGGGTCCCCCACCTCGATGACCTTCTTGTCGATCACCGGCAGGCGGATGCCGTACGAGAACTTGTTCACCAGGATGAAATCGCCCACTTCCAGGGTCGGTTTCATCGACCCGGAAGGAATCTGGAACGGTTCGACCAGGAACGAACGCAGCACCAGCACGATGAACAGCACCGGGAAGAACGACTTACCGTACTCGACCAGCAACGGCTCCTTGCCCAGCCGCTCGACCACCGCCATTTCGGGCTGGCTGACGCTGCCCTGGTAATTGGCGATTGCCGCACGCCGGCGCGGGGCCAGGAACAGCAGGTCGATCAAGCCCAGCAAGCCGCAGACGAAGACGGCGATGACTAGCAACAGCGGGAAATTTAGCGACATAGGACCTAGCTATCCAACCTGAGCACGGCGAGGAAGGCTTCCTGTGGAATTTCCACGTTGCCCACCTGTTTCATGCGTTTCTTACCGGCCTTCTGCTTCTCCAGCAGTTTCTTCTTACGGCTGACGTCACCACCGTAGCACTTGGCCAGTACGTTCTTTCTGAGCGCCTTGACAGTGGTACGCGCGATGATCTGGCCGCCGATAGCTGCCTGGATCGCCACGTCGAACATCTGCCGGGGGATCAGTTCCTTCATCTTCTCGGTCAACGCACGGCCTTTGTAGGCTGCGTTGTCGCGGTGCACGATCAGGGCCAGGGCATCGACCTTGTCACCGTTGATCAGTACGTCCAGCTTGACCAGGTTGGCCGACTGGTAGCGATCGAAATGGTAATCCAGCGAAGCATAGCCGCGGCTGGTGGACTTGAGGCGGTCGAAGAAGTCCAGCACCACTTCGTTCATCGGCAGGTCGTAGCGCACCTGCACCTGGCTGCCGAGGAACTGCATGTCGCGCTGCACGCCACGCTTCTCGATGCACAGGGTAATGACGTTACCCAGGTGCTCCTGCGGCACCAGAATGGTCGCGGTGACGATCGGCTCGCGGAAATCAGCGACCGCCGAGACGTCTGGCAGCTTCGACGGGTTGTCGACGGTAATGGTTTCGCCGGTTTTCAACTCGAGCTCGTAGATCACGCTTGGCGCGGTGGTGATCAGGTCCAGGTCGTATTCGCGCTCCAGGCGCTCCTGGATGATCTCCATGTGCAGCATGCCGAGGAAGCCGCAACGGAAGCCGAAGCCCAGTGCATCGGAGCTTTCCGGCATGTATTGCAGCGACGAGTCGTTCAGGGTCAGCTTCTGCAGGGCATCGCGGAAATCTTCGAAGTCGTCGGAGCTGACCGGGAACAGGCCGGCGTAGACCTGCGGCTGGATTTTCTTGAAGCCTGGCAGCACTTCGACTTCAGGGGTCGAGGACAAGGTCAGGGTGTCACCAACCGGGGCACCGTGGATGTCCTTGATGCTGGCGATGATAAAGCCCACCTCACCGGCCTTCAGGTCGGCGGTCTGGGTGTGTTTCGGGGTGAATACACCGACACTGTCGACCAGGTGCACCTTGCCGGTGGACTTGACCAGGATCTTGTCGCCTTTCTTGACGCGGCCATGGCGCACGCGCACCAACGAGACCACGCCCAGGTAGTTGTCGAACCAGGAGTCGATGATCAGCGCCTGCAGCGGCGCCTCGATGTCGCCTTCCGGCGCGGGGATGGTCTGCACCAGGCGCTCGAGCACCTCGTCCACGCCCATGCCGCTCTTGGCACTGCAGGCCACGGCGTCTGTGGCGTCGATACCGATGATCTTCTCGATCTCGTCCTTGACGCGGTCCGGGTCAGCCTGGGGCAGGTCCATCTTGTTCAGCACCGGCATGACTTCCAGGCCCTGCTCGATGGCGGTGTAGCAGTTGGCCACGGACTGGGCCTCGACGCCCTGGCCGGCGTCAACCACCAGCAGCGCACCCTCGCAGGCCGCCAGCGAGCGCGAAACTTCGTAGGTGAAGTCGACGTGGCCGGGGGTATCGATGAAGTTCAGCTGGTAGACCTTGCCGTCCTGCGCCTTGTAGTTGAGCGTGACGCTGTGGGCCTTGATGGTGATACCGCGCTCGCGCTCCAGGTCCATGGAATCGAGCACCTGGGCTTCCATTTCGCGTGCCGACAGGCCACCGCACATCTGGATGAAACGGTCGGCCAGCGTCGACTTGCCATGGTCGATGTGGGCGATGATGGAGAAATTGCGGATATGACTCAAATCACTCACGGGTCAACACTCGAAAAGGCTGCGAGCCGGACGCCCGCCGAAAAATAGCCGGGAATTGTACCTTAAGCCGCAGCAGGCTGCCACGACCACTGACCGACCAAACCATACGCACCCTGTACGGCTACCGCTGCAACCTATCATTTCTGTCAGTAGAGCCCCTTGCCACGCCCTCCTAGAATGGAGGCCCAGACAACCCGAGGGCTAGCCAATGAAACAGGTACGACAAGCCGGCGCATTGAATCCTGAGTTTGGCATCGGAGGCATTGCAGAACTCCCTACCTTCAATGGCTGGACCGACAGGCACAGCACCGGCATGACATTCCAAGGTTCCAGAATCCTGGTAGGAGCGCGGGCATTCCATGCCCCGTGGGAAAACTACGCCATGGCACGCTTCGGTGCAGACGGAAAGCGTGATCTGACGTTCGGACAAAATGGAGCGGTTGCAGGTGAGTTTTCCGATGGTGCGCTTTCCAGTTGCGAAGACATCACCAGCTCGCCCAGCGATAGCGATGCAATCTGGCTTCTCGGGCGCGCACAACCGGACTCTTCCACTCCCGGACGGCTTTTGCTGGCAAAATTCGATCGCGACGGCAAAGACTCGCCCGTCGAGCACACGCTGGAAGTCGAAGAAGGTGCGTCGCCTCTGAGGCAACAATCCCGCCTGACCCTGCACGACGATAACATCCTGGTTTCCGCCAATTTCGACGTCGGGCTGCCCCGCATCTACAAGCTGGATGCCCACGGCAATCCCGGCTTCAGAGGCAAGCAGTACATCCAGGTCAAATTCGCAACGGATGAAGTCAGAATTGCCGCCCTGGCCGTCAGCGGCGAGGCCTTCCTGGCCAGCGGCTCGCTGAAAAAACCAGACGGCAGCAACGCCGGCTTCGTGGCGCGCTTCCATCCGGACGGCACACTCGACACGCAGTTCGGCAACCAGGCAGGGTTTCTTGTGCTCAGAGCAAACGAGAACAATACCTGGAGCCACGGACTGGTGGTCCAACCATCGGGGCAGTTGACCGTGGTTGGCCAATCACAAGACGCCACAACCGAGGCGAAACGAGCTCTGATCTGGCAATTCACTGCACAAGGGGCAATCGACCCCAGCTTCAACCAAGGCGAACCACTGCTGATCGGCTTCGACGGAGGCAATGAAGATGGCTGGTACTCGGCCGTCGTTCAGCCAGAGGGAAAGTTGCTGGCATTTGGCCGCTCAGCAACTGATACGGTTTATGCCATGCGCTTCAACGCCGACGGCAGCGTGGATGACGCTTTCCAATTGGCATTGGTCTTGACCGCTACAGACCGGATTGAATCGCTCTGGCGCTTGAACGATACCCTGCTTGCCATAAATGCGACTGGCCCGGCCGGGCCGACAGGCATGGTATTCAGTTTCCTGAACACATAAAAAGAACCCGGCGCATCAGGCGCCGGGTTCTTACTGAAACGACAAGCCTTTATTCAGCCAGCTTGAAGGTAATGAAGCTCGCGCGCCCCTGACGCAACACACGCATCGACACCGAACGGTTCTTCGGCAGCTCCTTGGCAATTTCGGTGAATTCCTTGGCCGAGCCGATGGCCTGGTTGTTCAGGTGGCTGATGATGTCACCTGGACGCAGGCCGATCATTGCGGCCGGGCCATCCTGGACTTCCTTGATCACCACACCGCCTTTCAGCTCCAGGGATTTCTTCTGCTCGGCGGTCAGGTCGGCCACCGATACGCCCAGGCGGTTGCTGCTACGCTCGGCACTGCCTTCGGCGCCAGTGGTGATGTCGGCGTCGTCGTCCGGCAATGCACCGACACTGATGTCCAGGGTCTGGCGCTTGCCATTGCGGATGATTTCCAGCTTGGCCTTTTCGCCATCCTTGAGGCTACCCACCAGGTGCGGCAGGTCTGCCGACATGATGATCGGTTGGCCGTTCATGCTCAGGATCACGTCACCGACCTGCAGGCCGCCTTTGGCGGCAGGGCCGTTTTCCAGTACCTGGGCGACCAGCGCGCCGGCCGGTTTTTCCAGACCGAAGGACTCGGCCAGGTCCTTGTTGACCTCCTGGATCACCACACCAAGCCAGCCACGGCTGACCTTGCCGTCTTTCTTCAACTGGTTGGAAACATCGATCGCCACATCGATCGGGATGGCGAACGACAGGCCCATGAACCCGCCGGAACGGGTGAAGATCTGCGAGTTGATACCCACCACCTCGCCGTTCATGTTGAACAGCGGGCCACCGGAGTTGCCGGGGTTGATGGCCACGTCGGTCTGGATGAACGGCACATAGGTGTCGTTGGGCAGGGTACGGCCCTTGGCACTGACGATGCCTTTGGTCACCGAGTGGTCGAAGCCGAACGGCGAACCGATGGCCAGCACCCACTCGCCCACTTTCAGTTTTTCCGAATCCCCCAGCTTCACGGTCGGCAGGTTCTTGCCCTCGACCTTGAGCAGGGCCACGTCGGTGCGCGGGTCGGTGCCGACCAGCTTGGCCTGCAGCTCGCTGCGGTCCGACAGGCGGACGATGATCTCGTCGGCATCGGCCACCACGTGGTTGTTGGTCAGCACGTAGCCATCGCTGGAAATGATGAAGCCCGAACCCAGCGATTGAGCTTCGCGCTGGCGGTCACCGCGCGGCGAGCGTGGCTGCTGCGGCATGTTGCGCTCGAAGAACTCGCGGAACATCGGCGGCAGGCCTTCCAGGTCTGGCATCTCCCCGGCGGCCATGCGGCGGTCCGGCAGCTTCTGCTTGGTACTGATGTTGACCACGGCTGGCGAGGCCTGCTCGACCAGGGTGGTGAAGTCCGGCAGGGCTTCCTCGGCCTGGGCGGTGAGCACCTGGCCGAGCATCAGCACGGCGGCGAACATCGATAGGTAGGATTTCAAGCGTGGTATTGACATACGGCTCCCGTCACAACGAGCGGTAGTTTAGAAAGGCCCTGCCCAAAGCAGGAAAGGCCAGGCTCCAAGAAGCCTGACCTATAGAAAATTTGCCGAAGGATTGCAAATGACAATGCTTTAATTTCATTTCAGGCGCATGTCCGCTTGCCTGGACACCGCCGGCAGATACCGCCGGCAAAGGCGCGCAATCACTGGCGCGCCTGGGCATCCTGGGGACGCATGGACAGGGCCACACGCTCTGCAGTACCCAGCGGAATTTCGCCAACCACGGTGACCATCACCTTGCCCTTGGGCGTGTTCAGGCGCCGCGATACTGCCGACGTGGGGCCAAGCTGGGTACGCATGTCGCTCCCGCCGTCATCGTCCACCTGTTCGAGGAAGACCGAGAAGCGTGCCAGGCCATCGTCATACATCAGGCTGCTGACCGCACCACCCTGCTTCGGATCACGGCGCACCGAACTGTTGACCAGTTCGAACCCTGGCGGCAGCCAGTCCGAACGCCAACCGGCGACCTTGTCATTGCTGGCGGCGGCCACATGTTGCACGGGTTTGCACGCAGCGCTGGCACGCAGGTCTTCGTCGCTGGGCACTTCAACATCGAGACGGGTCATCTGGAAGCGCTCCAGCAACTGCCCCTTGTCATTGATCATCAACGAGCGCAGCGGCAACCCGGTTGCGCGGTCCAGATGCAATTCGAAGGCATAGCGGTGCTGGTCACGCGGGGTGAGCGTCACGATCACGGCATCGCGCCCGGCGACGCGCGACTTGCCCGCCACGCTCAAATCGTACCAACCCATCAGTTTCAGGGGATCAAGCAGGCGCTGGGCGGCGTCCGCAGGCGGCGTCACGCCACCGGCCAAAGCACCGCTGACGCATTCGACCTTGCCATCCACGCGCACGACTTCCTGGGCAGCGCCGTCGAGCTGCAGGAGCCGCTCGCTGACCTTGCCGTTTTCGACCTTGTGCCAGATCTCGTGGGAGGAGAAGCTGCCGTTACGTTCGTAGACAAAAGAGCCCTGGTAGCTCTGCTTTTGCTCGGCCTGTGCCAGCTTGTTCAACCACTCGCCCGCCTCGGGCGAGGAATTGGCCGCCAATGCTGGCACCATCATGCAGCTGCCAATCAGCAGCGACAGGAGAGGTAGCGCGCGCATGATCCTCCTTACTTAACGGTTTTCCAGGCTGGCGGCGCGGGCATACGGCAATGCGGTTTCAGTGCCCTTCAGCGCAGATTCCTGGGCATGCTGGCGCAGGTAGCCTGGCAGACGCTGATCCCAGCCGGCCTGGTTCTGCAGCACGCCGTTGGCCATCGGCCCGGTCGGTTGCTCACTGCTCTCACTATAGCCTGCCAAAACGGCAGGGCCCTGTGCTTGTGGCACAGTCAGCCCTTGCTGGGCAGGTTGCTGGGCAGCCAGCTGGGCGCCAGTGATCTCGTCCTGGTTGTACATGCGTACACCGGCCAGCACCGCAACGGTAACCGAGGCAGCTACCGCCAGGCGGCCAATGCTGCGCCATGGGCCCTTCTTGACCTTGGCCGGCACGGCCTCGTCAGCCAGGGCGGCAGAAACCGCGGAGGCGATATCCAGGTTCGGCAGCAGCAGCTCCTTGTGCATGGCTGCGCGGGCAACCTGGTAACGCGACCAGGTGGCACGGGTTTCAGCATCGTCGACGGCATTCAATACCCGACGCAGTTCAAGCTCGTCCGCTTCGTTATCCATTACCGCGGACAGCGATTCCTGCAAAGCTTCACGACTCATGGCGGTTCCTCTCTTGGCTGTCGCCGCTGTCTCAGGTTTCCTGCAACAACGGTTGCAGGGCTTTGTCTATGGCCTCCCGAGCGCGGAAGATTCGAGAGCGCACGGTACCCACCGGACATTGCATGACACTGGCAATGTCTTCGTAACTCAGTCCGTCGAACTCGCGCAGGGTCAGGGCCGTGCGCAGGTCTTCCGGCAGTTGCTGGATGGTGCGATGGACAGTGCCTTCGATTTCATCCCGCAACAACGAGCGCTCTGGGGACTCGAGATCCTTGAGACCATGATCGCCGTCGTAAAACTCCGCATCCTCAGAGCTCACATCGCTGTCTGGTGGCCGTCTTCCACGGGACACCAGGTAGTTCTTCGCCGTGTTGATGGCGATGCGGTAAAGCCACGTATAAAACGCACTGTCTCCGCGGAAATTGCCAAGCGCACGGTAGGCCTTGATGAAGGCTTCCTGTGCTACATCCTGGGCCTCGTGGGTATCGTGAACGAACCGCACGATCAACCCGAGAATCTTGTGCTGATACTTCAGCACCAACAGATCGAACGCTCGCCTGTCGCCGCGCTGAACACGCTCGACAAGCTGCTGATCCTCTTCCTGGGTTAGCATGAACACTCCTCAGTGAACTCGAAGGAGCGTTGCAGCAGCCATCGTTCAGGCTTGCAACCATAGACTCGGGCTTTACGCAAAAGTTCTCCCCTCCAAGCAAGTTTCCTGCAGCCCTTGGTCGGCTTGCACGGAAGACGCTGCACGGTCACGGCCGGCTACGTCGATAATCAAGGTTTCGAGTACGCAGGGACAGCCTGGACAGGCCTGCCGCCCTGCGTCGCCGCGGCAAATTGTGGCGTACGGGCAGCCTTCATAGGATTTCCGGCTGTATCGGAAAGTTCCCACAAAGGTTGTCGCGACCAGGCAAGTGGCATGGAAATTGGCCACCCTGGGCTGCTATAAAGGCAACCCGGCCAGCTTTAACAATAGTTTCACAATGCCATCGGCGCGTGACTATTGTGCCGCGCCCCTTCCGAAGATTACTAGTGTCCCGACATGAGCCAACAATTCCAACATGATGTCCTGGTGATCGGCAGCGGTGCCGCCGGTCTCAGCCTGGCGCTGAACCTGCCCAGTCACCTGCGCGTCGCCGTGCTCAGCAAGGGCGACCTGGCTAACGGCTCGACCTTCTGGGCCCAGGGCGGTGTCGCAGCGGTGCTGGACAATAGCGATACCGTGCAGTCGCATGTCGAGGACACCCTCAACGCCGGCGGTGGCCTGTGCCATGAACAGGCGGTGCGGTTTACCGTCGAGCACAGCCGTGAAGCCATCGAATGGCTGATCGAGCAAGGCGTGCCTTTTACCCGCGATGAGCACTACAGCGTCGACGATGGTGGCTTCGAGTTCCACCTGACCCGCGAAGGCGGCCATAGCCACCGGCGCATCATCCATGCTGCCGACGCCACCGGTGCCGCAATCTTCACCACGCTGCTGGCCCAGGCCCGCCTGCGCCCGAACATCCAGTTGCTGGAGCAGCGCGTGGCGATCGACCTGATCACCGAACGGCGCCTCGGCCTGCCCGGCGAGCGCTGCCTGGGTGCCTATGTGCTTGACCGCAATACCGGCGAAGTCGACACCTTCGGCGCGCGCTTCACCGTGCTGGCTACGGGCGGCGCAGCCAAGGTCTACCTGTACACCAGTAACCCCGATGGGGCCTGCGGCGACGGTATCGCCATGGCCTGGCGGGCCGGTTGCCGGGTGGCGAACCTGGAATTCAACCAGTTCCACCCGACCTGCCTGTATCACCCGCAAGCCAAGAGTTTCCTGATCACCGAAGCCCTGCGCGGCGAAGGCGCCCTGCTGCGCCTGCCCAATGGCGAGCGCTTCATGCCACGCTTCGACCCTCGCGAAGAGCTGGCCCCGCGTGACATCGTGGCCCGCGCCATCGACCATGAAATGAAGCGCCTGGGTGTGGACTGCGTCTACCTGGACATTACCCACAAGCCGGCCGACTTCATCAAAAGCCACTTCCCTACCGTGTATGAGCGTTGCCTGACCTTTGGCATCGACATCACTCGCCAGCCGATCCCGGTGGTACCGGCGGCGCACTACACCTGTGGCGGGGTCATGGTGGACGACCGCGGCCACACCGATGTGCCGGGGCTGTATGCCATCGGCGAAACCAGCTTCACCGGGCTGCACGGCGCCAACCGCATGGCCAGCAATTCGCTGCTGGAGTGCTTCGTCTATGGTCGTGCTGCCGCGGCCGACATCCAGGCGCACCTGGATGAGGTGGACATGCCCAAGGCCCTGCCGGGCTGGGACGCCAGCCAGGTCACCGACTCGGACGAAGACGTCATCATCGCGCACAACTGGGATGAATTGCGGCGCTTCATGTGGGACTACGTCGGCATCGTGCGCACCAGCAAGCGCCTGCAGCGGGCCCAGCACCGCATTCGCCTGCTACTGGACGAAATCGACGAGTTCTACAGCAACTACAAGGTCAGCCGCGACCTGATCGAGCTGCGCAACCTGGCGCAGGTGGCGGAGCTGATGATCCTCTCGGCCATGCAGCGCAAGGAAAGCCGCGGGCTGCATTACACACTGGATTACCCGGGGATGCTGGCCGAGGCCAAGGACACCATCCTCAACCCGATTTGAATCTGCGTCGCGGCCTTCGCGGGCGCGCCCGCTCCCACAGAGATCCCGCTGCCTTGCAGCCTTGCGCAGTACCTGTGGGAGCGGGCAAGCCCGCGAAGAAGCCAACTCGGTATGGCTTTATGCCCGGCTCACTCCTGCCCACCTGCGCCGGCTGAACTTCAACCGCACCCGCAAGCGCCGGTGCTCATCGGCCCCCAGCGCGTCGCGCGGTACGCATTGGCTCTGCCCCAGCCAGCGCCCTGCCCGCACAAAGCGCAACACCACCAGCTCCGGCAACGCCACACTGTCCCTGCACAAGCGCACCGGCTGCCAGCCGCCGGCACGGCTGAATACCTGCCAACCGCGCACATCACGACGCACGCCCACGACGGCATGCTCATGCGTCAGCAAAATACGTCGGGGAATGGCCCAGCCAGCATGGGCGATACAGGTGGCGACGACGGCAAGGGCCTGCCACCCGGGCAGCGGGCTCGCCCAAACGGCGAGCCATGCCAGCACCTGGCAAACCAGGTAGGCCGTCAGCAGCCGGCGCGAGCCGTGCCAGCGGCACTCGAAACACTCACTTGGGCTGGACACGGTCCAGGATGATGCGGACCATGCGCTGCAGCTCCGGGTCTTCAGACTCGGTGCGCTCCATGAACCAGCCGAACATGTCCTGATCTTCGCAGCTCAACAGACGCACATAGAGTTCGCGGTCAGCCTGGTTGAGCGTGGGGTAGACTTCCTGGGTGAAAGGTACCAGCAGGACGTCCAGTTCCAGCATGCCGCGGCGGCTGTGCCAGAAAAGCCGGTTGAGTTCAGTTTGTTCGACCATGGGGCCCTCCTCGAATGGCCCGCCAGTATACAGCCAGGCGAGCGAAGCGACACCGGGCGTTGGTCTAGTCACCTACCTATTTTGTTACCGGCGTTCTATGATGGCCGCCAGTCTTTAAGCCACCGCGATGACCCATGGCCGATTCCGCTTTCTTCTGCCCCCTGTCCCACGAGGGCATCCTCGCCGTCCGCGGCTCCGATGCAGGCAAGTTCCTGCAAGGCCAGCTGACCTGCAACATCAACTACCTCAGCCCGGAACACGCCAGCCTCGGCGCCCGCTGCATGGTCAAGGGGCGCATGCAGTCAAGCTTCCGCATCCTGCCCGAAGGCAATGGCTACCTGCTGGCCATGGCCAGCGAGTTGCTCGAACCCCAGTTGGCTGACCTGAAGAAGTACGCCGTGTTTTCCAAGGCCACACTGACCGATGAAAGTGCCGCCTGGGCACGCTTCGGCCTGCAGGGTGGCGAAACGGCATTGCGGGCGCTGGGGCTCGATGTGCCCGCTGCCGCTGGCAGTACCGTTCGTCATGAAGGCCTGGTGGCTGTCGCCGTTTCCGCAGGGCGCGTGGAGCTGTGGGTGCCAGCCGACAACGCCGGCAAGGTACGCCAGGCGCTGGCCGCAGCCCTGCCCGAAGGCAGCCTCAACGACTGGCTGCTGGGGCAGATTCGTGCCGGTATCGGCCAGGTCATGGGGCCGACCCGTGAGCTGTTCATTCCGCAGATGATCAACCTGCAGGCCGTCGACGGCGTCAGCTTCAAGAAAGGCTGCTACACCGGACAGGAAATCGTCGCCCGCATGCAGTACCTGGGCAAGCTGAAGCGTCGCCAGTACCGGCTGGCCCTGGACCAGCAAGCCATTCCGGCTCCGGGTGAGGAGATTTTCTCGCCCACCCATGGTTCCTCCGTCGGTGAGGTGGTGCTTGCCGCCAGCACGGGTTCGGGCTGCGAGCTGCTCGCGGTGCTCAGCGCCGAAGCAGTGGACGATGACAACCTGCACCTGGGCAGCCTCGGCGGCCCGCGCCTGCAGGTACTGACCCTGCCCTACGAACTGGACCGCGACCGGGAAATCCAGCGCTGACCAGCCTGCCCCGCCCCCGTGGCGGGGCCGCACCACCACTGCGGTAGACACGCCCATGAACAAGCTGGCCGAGATGGTTCAAGCACAATTGCTCGATGCCATCGAAAAGGATGACCTGGTCCTGCCGACCCTGCCCGAGGTTGCCTTGAGCATCCGCGAGGCAGCGGAAGACAGCGAAATCAGCGTAGCGGCCCTGAGCAAGGTGATCAGTCGCGATGCGGCGCTTTCAGCGCGCCTGATCAAGGTTGTCAACAGCCCGCTGCTGCGCGCGGCGGTCGAAGTCACCGACTTGCACACTGCCATCACGCGGCTGGGTATCAACTACAGCTGCAACCTGGCCATTGGCCTGGTGATCGAGCAGATCTTCCACGCCCGCGCTCCGGCGGTTGAACAGAAGCTTCGTGATATCTGGGCCAACAGCCTGGATGTGGCGGGTATCAGTTACGAGATCTGTCGGCGGTTCACGCAACTCAAGCCCGACCAGGCCACCCTCGGCGGGCTGGTCCACCAGATTGGCGCGCTGCCGGTATTGATCTATGCCGAAGAGCACAACGAGCTGCTGTCCGACCCGGTGTGCCTGCATTACGTGATCGAACACATCCAGCCAGTGCTGGGCGACAAGATCCTCAAGGCCTGGGATTTCCCGGAGCAGCTGGTCAACCTGCCCGGCCAGGTACAGGACCTGGACCGGCAGACCGACCGGATCGACTATATCGACATCGTGCAGATCGCTCGTTGCATCAGCCAGCGCGGTCGCCACCGGCCGTTGGCGGCGCTGCCGGCGTATCGCCACCTGGGCCTGCCGTTCGGCACCGAGCTGGAGGTAGATGAACTGATCGATGCGCGGAGCATGCTGCGCTGACCGGCGCCGGCCAGTGCCGGCCTGTTCGCGGGTGAACCTGCGAAAGGGCGGGCCCTGGTCATCTCAATCAGCGATAAAGCTCACCCGCACCCGCAACCCGCCTTTTGCACCATCATGCAAGCTCACCTGCGCCAGGTGCGCCCGGCAGATTTCACCAACAATGGCCAAGCCCAGCCCGCTCCCCTGCGCACTGCGCCGATAGAAGCGCTCGAACACTCGCTCACGCTCGGCCTCGGGAATCCCCGGCCCGTCGTCTTCCACTTCCAGCACCGCTGGCGCCAGCACCCGCAAGATCACGTTCCCGCCCGCAGGCGTATGCGCCAGCGCATTGTCCACCAGGTTGCTCAACAGCTCGTTGAGCAGCGTCGGCTCCCCTTTCAGCCACACCGGCGCTTCGGCTTCCAGGGCCAGCGCCACCCCACGCTTGTGCGCCAGCGGGGCCATGGCCATGCCCAGTTCGCGCGCCAACTGGCTCAGGTCCAGGCGCTGCGCGCCGCCTTCGGCAATCGCCCGCGCGCCGTTCTCGACCCGCGCCAGCGACAACAGCTGGTTGGCCAGGTGGGTCAGCCGATCGGTACCCTGGGCCGCGGATTCCAGGGTCTGCCGCCATTCCTGTGGTTCCGATGAACGCAAGCCCAGCTCGACCCGGGCCTTGAGCGCGGCCAACGGCGTGCGCAATTCGTGGGCAGCGTCGGCAATGAATTGCGCCTGCCGCTCGAACTGGCCGCGCAAGCGCTCGGTGAAGTGGTTCAAGGCCCGAACCAGCGGGCCGAGTTCATGTTGCACCTGCACCACCGGCAATGCCCGCAGGTCGTCCGGCTGGCGCTCTTCCACCGCCGTCCGCAAGCGCTCCAGTGGCCGCAACGCGGCGCTCACGGCAAACCACACCAACACCAGCGCACCCAGTGCCAGCATGCCCAGACGCAACAGGGTATCGGCCATCAGGCCACGGGCCATGCGCACCCGGGCTTCCTCTGTCTCGGCCACGCGGATTTCCGCCATGCCGTTCATGTTGGGTTCGCTCACCGGCTTCAACAGGCTGACCACGCGCACGTCCTGGCCCAGGTAGGTGGCGTTGTAGAACCGCGCCAGCGCCGGGTAGTCATCGGTTCGCGGCGTGCCCGGCGGCGGCGCAGGTAGGTTCTCGTAGCCGGAGATCAGCCGCTGCTGGATGTCCAGCACCTGGTAATAGATGCGTCCGGCACTGTCGTAGGCAAAGGTGTCCAGGGCCACGTACGGCACGTCCGCGCTGAGCGAGCCGTCGCGCTGGGACAGGCCAGCGGCAATGGTCCGCGCCGAGGCCAGCAAGGTCCGGTCATAGGCCGTGTCGGCGGCCTCGCGGCCATTCCAGTAGGCGCTCAGGCCGCTGGCCAGCATCAGCACCACCAGCAGCAAGGCCAGGTTGCCGAGCAAGCGCCCGCGCAGGCTGCCGTTGTCACGCATCGCGGTGCTCGAGCAGGTAGCCCAGGCCGCGGAAGGTGACGATGGCAACCGGGTGACCGTCGAGCTTCTTGCGCAGGCGGTGGATGTAGATCTCGATGGCGTCGGGGCTGGCCTCTTCGTCGAGGCCGAACACCTGGGCGGCCAGTTGCTCCTTGCTCATCACCCGCCCCGGGCGCGCGATCAACGCTTCCAGCACACTCTGTTCGCGCGAAGTCAGGGTCAGGTTGTCGTTGCCCAGGGCGAAGCGCCGGGTGTCCAGGTCGTACACCAGCGGCCCGCAGCGTTGCTGGCGCTCGCCGCCGAGCACGCTGCGGCGCAGCAGGGCCTTGACCCGGGCTTCCAGCTCGGTCAGCTCGAACGGCTTGGCCAGGTAGTCGTCGGCGCCCAGGTTCAGGCCGTGGACACGGTCCTTGACGTCGCTGCGTGCGGTCAGCATCAGCACTGGCAAGGTCTTGCCGCGACCGCGCAGGCGCGCCAGCACCTCGAAACCGTCCATGCGTGGCAGGCCGACGTCCAGCACGGCCACGGCATATTCCTCGCTGGCCAAGGCCAGGTCGGCGGCCACGCCGTCGTGCAGCACGTCGACGGTCAGGCCATGGCTCTTCAAGGCCTGGGCCACGCTTTCGGCCAGTTGCAGGTGGTCTTCGACCAGCAGCACACGCATCGGATTCTCCCTGCTCGGGTGGGGCGGTGGCGCGGAGTGTACCGCTGTCGGCAGGCCTGTGAAGCCCTGTCGACAAACCTTTCACGCTGAAAGGTTAGCGAAAGGTTGATTACCTAGCATCGCACCACGGTCGCCCTTCGCGCCGAACAAAGCACCAGCAAGGTGCAACCAATAAGAACAATAATCGGAGCCAACAGTGATGCTGTCATTGCAGCCGCAGGCGTTCACGCCTACCCGTTCCTTTGCCGCACGCCCCTCTGCCATCGCCAGCGCCCTTGCGCTTGCCGGTGTCGCCCCGATCAGCCAGGCCGCCTTCTTCGAAGACAGCACGGCAACCTTCGAAACCCGCAACATGTACTTCAACCGCGACTTCCGCGACGGCACCAGCGCGCAGCAATCCAAGCGCGACGAATGGGCCCAGGGCTTCATGGTCAACTTCGAGTCCGGCTATACCGACGGCACCGTAGGCTTCGGCCTGGATGCGCTGGGCATGCTCGGCATCAAGCTCGACTCCAGTCCCGACCGCACCGATACCGGCCTGCTGCCCACCCATGATGACGGCAAGGCTGCCGACGAGTATTCCAAGCTGGGCCTGACCGGCAAGGTGAAGGTATCGCAGAGCGAACTGAAGATCGGCACCCTGATCCCGGAACTGCCGACCCTGCAACCCAACGACGGACGCATCCTGCCGCAAACCTTCGAAGGTGGCCTGCTCACCTCGAAGGAGATCAAGGGCCTGACCTTCACCGGCGGCCGCCTGGACAAGGCCAAGGATCGCAACGACACCAACTGGGAAGACCTGGCCCTGAACAACAAGAACGGCCGCTTCGGTGGCTCGTTCAGCGCCGACAATCTGGACCTGGCCGGCCTCGACTACCAGTTCACCGACCGCATCACCGGCAGCTATCACTTTGCCCAGCTGGATGACATCTACCGTCAGCATTTCATCGGCCTGCTCGCCACCCAGCCATGGGGCCCGGGCACCTTCGGCGCCGACCTGCGCCTGGCCGTGAGCGACGACGCCGGCGCTGCCAAGGCCGGCAACATCGATAACACCACCCTCAACGGCATGCTCAGCTACGCCCTGGGCGGGCACAAGGTCAGCGCCGCCTGGCAGCAGCTGTCCGGCGACAGTGCCTTCCCCTACATCGATGGCGCCGACCCGTACCTGGTCAACTTCGTCCAGATCAACGACTTTGCCAATGCCGACGAGCGTTCCTGGCAGGCGCGCTACGACTACAACTTCGCCGCGCTCGGCGTGCCCGGCCTGACCTTCATGACCCGCTACATCAGCGGTGACAATGTCAGCCGCGCTGCAGGTGGCGAGGGCAAGGAATGGGAACGCGATACCGAAATGAAGTACGTGGTACAAAGCGGCCCGTTGAAAAACGTCGCCGTACGCCTGCGCAACGCCACCTTCCGTTCCAATTTCGCCCGCGATGCCGACGAAGTCCGGCTGCTGGTGAGCTACAGCGTGGCGCTGTGGTAAACCGATCGCGCTAACCCAACAGCGGTAAACCGATAACAACAACGCTTACGGAGATAACCGATGACCTTTTCACTGCGCCGCCTCGTCCTCGCTACCGGCTGCCTGCTGCTGGCCGGCAATGCCCTCGCTGGCGAACCGAAACGCCCTGAATGCATCGCCCCCGCCTCACCCGGCGGCGGCTTCGACCTGACCTGCAAGCTGGTGCAAAGCGCCCTGGTGGAGGAAAAGATCCTCAGCAAGCCGATGCGCGTCACCTACATGCCAGGTGGTGTCGGCGCAGTGGCCTACAACGCCGTGGTAGCCCAACGGCCGGCCGATGCCGGGACCTTGGTCGCCTGGTCCAGCGGCTCGTTGCTGAACCTGGCCCAGGGCAAGTTCGGCCGTTTCGATGAAAACGCGGTGAAATGGCTGGCCGCCGTCGGCACCAGCTACGGCGCCATCGCGGTGAAGAGCGACTCGCCCTACAAGACCCTCGATGACCTGGTCGCGGCGCTGAAGAAAGACCCGAGCAAGGTGGTGATCGGCTCGGGCGGTACCGTTGGCAGCCAGGACTGGATGCAGACCGCGTTGATCGCAAAGGCGGCGGGCATCAACCCGCGCGACCTGCGCTACGTGGCCCTGGAAGGCGGTGGCGAAATCGCCACGGCGCTGCTGGGCGGGCACATCCAGGTGGGCTCGACCGACATCTCCGACTCCATGCCACACATCCAGAGCGGCAACATGCGCATTCTCGCGGTGTTCTCGGAAAACCGCCTGGACGAGCCCGAGATGAAAGACATCCCCACCGCCAGGGAACAGGGCTACGACATCGTCTGGCCTGTGGTGCGTGGTTTCTACCTCGGGCCGAAGGTGAGCGACGAAGACTACGCCTGGTGGAAGCAGTCGTTCGACAAGATGCTGGCCTCGGAAGACTTCGCCAAGCTGCGTGACCAGCGCGAGTTGTTCCCGTTCGCCATGACCGGTGAAGAGCTGGACGGTTATGTGAAGAAGCAAGTGGCTGACTACAAGACCCTGGCCAAGGAATTCGGCCTGATCCAGTAACACGCCAACACCGCTCTTTGCAGGAGCGGCCTTGTGTCGCGCAAGGGCGCTCCTGCAGAGGGTCTGCGCCTTGCCGAAAAACCAGAGGATTCCCCCATGATCCTGCAACGCATCTTCGCCCTGGCCCTGCTGGCGGTGTGTGCCGCCCTGGCCGTGATGGCCTGGCCTTACCAGGCGGCGTTTTCCTATGAACCGGTGGGCCCGCGTGCCTATCCGCTGCTGATGCTCGGCCTGATGGGCCTGGGCCTGCTGTACCTGGTGTTCCGCCCCACGCCCATCGTGCGCAAGGACGACGAGCCGGAACTGGACCGCGAAACCCTGACCAAGATCAGCGCCTGCGTCGGCCTGCTGATCGTGTTCGCCAGCACCTTCGAAGCCCTGGGCTTCATCCTCAGCAGCATCCTGATCGGCGTGCCCATGGCGCGCCTGTACGGCGGCCGCTGGCTGCACAGTTTCATCGTGGTGGCAGGCATGAGCCTGTTCCTCTACTGGCTGTTCGACCGCGTGATGGACGTGCCCCTGCCCCTTGGCCTGCTGAGCGTACTGGAGAACTGACACATGGATACCTTGAGCTACCTGGGCCAGGGCTTCGGCGTCGCCCTGTCCCCCTACAACCTGGTCACTGCCCTCACCGGTACGCTGATCGGCACCGTGGTCGGCCTGCTGCCGGGCCTGGGCCCGATCAACGGCGTGGCCTTGCTGATCCCCATCGCCTTCGCCCTCGGCCTGCCGCCGGAGTCGGCGCTGATCCTGCTGGCAGCGGTGTACCTGGGCTGCGAATACGGCGGCCGGATCAGCTCGATCCTGCTGAACATCCCGGGCGAGGCCTCGACCGTGATGACCACCCTCGATGGTTACCCGATGGCCCGCAACGGCCTGGCTGGCGTGGCGCTGTCATTGTCGGCATGGAGTTCGTTCATCGGTGCCTTGATCGCCACCTGCGGCATGGTGCTGTTCGCCCCGCTGCTGGCGAAATGGGCGATTGCCTTCGGCCCGGCGGAATACTTCGTGCTGATGGTGTTCGCCATCGTCGCCCTTGGTGGGATGGCCGGTGACAAGCCGCTGAAGACCTTCATCGCCGCACTGATCGGCCTGTTCCTGTCGGCCGTCGGCATCGACGCCAACAGTGGCGTGTACCGCTTCACCGGCGACAGCGTGCACCTGGCCGACGGCATCCAGTTCGTGGTGCTGGTGCTGGGCCTGTTCTCCATCAGCGAGATCCTCCTGCTGCTGGAAAAAACCCATCATGGCCACCAGGCGGTCAAGGCCACCGGGCGCATGCTGTTCAACCTCAAGGAAGCCGCCTCGGTGTTCGTGGTCAACATCCGCTGCGGCCTGCTGGGCTTCGTCATGGGCGTGCTGCCAGGCGCCGGTGCAACCCTGGCCAGCGCCGTGGCGTACATGACCGAGAAACGCATGGCGGGCGAAAAAGGCAATTTCGGCAAGGGTGATCCCCGCGGCCTGGCTGCCCCGGAAACCGCCATCGGCGCCTCCTGCTGCGGTGCCTTGGTACCCATGCTGACCCTGGGCGTACCCGGCTCGGGTACCACGGCGGTGATGATCGGTGCACTGACCCTGTACAACATCACCCCCGGCCCACTGTTGTTCGAACAGCAGCCAGACATCGTCTGGGGCCTGATCGCTTCGTTGTTCATTGCCAACATCATGCTGGTGATCCTCAACATTCCGATGATCCGCATCTTCACCCGCATCCTGGCCGTGCCGAACTGGGCACTGGTGCCGGTGATTGCCATCATCACCGCGATCGGCGTGTACGCCGTGCATGCCACCACCTTCGACCTGTTCCTGATGGTCGGCATCGGCATCATGGGCTACATCCTGCGCAAGCTGGACTTCCCGCTGTCGCCGATCCTGCTCGGTTTCATCCTTGGCGGGCTGATGGAACAGAACCTGCGCCGGGCGCTGTCGATCTCCAACGGCGAACTGGGCATCCTCTGGTCGAGCACGATCAGCCTGTCGGTATGGGCACTGACCATCTGCATGCTAACCCTGCCGCTGCTGCGCATCTGGCGCAAGCGTAGCCTGCAACGCCGGGCGATGGCCGATGCCTGAGCGTAGCTTGCCGCTGTCTGTCGCGACCGGGCTGGTCGGCCTTGCGGGCGGTTTTGCCGCCAGCCAGGTCGGCTGGCCGTTGCCATGGATGGTCGGCGCGCTGTTGGCGATCATCCTGGTACGCTGCCTGACACCCTGGCAACTGCCGGAAATCCCCAACGGCCGCAAATGCGGGCAATGGATCATCGGTATCGGTATCGGCCTGCACTTCACCCCGGCGGTGATCGAGCAAGTGGCCAGCCATTTCGCACTGATCTTCTTCGCCGCGCTGTTCACCACCGTATCCAGCGTGCTCAGCGTATGGCTGCTGCGGCGCAGCGGTGAAGACCGCGCCACTGCGTTCTTCGCCAGCATGCCCGGCGGTTCGGGGGAGATGGTCAACCTTGGCGCGCGCAATGGCGCTGCGCTCAGCCAGGTGGCGGCAGCGCAGAGCCTGCGCGTGCTCGCGGTGGTGCTGTGCGTCCCCGCGCTGTTCAAGTTCCTGCTGGGTGACGGGGTGCCGCTGAATCATGCCGGCAGCGTGAGTTGGGGCTGGCTGGCAATAATTGCTCCGCTGGGCATTGCCGTTGCGTTGCTTTGGCAACGCATGCGCCAACCCAACCCATGGTTGTTCGGGCCTTTGCTGGTGGCGGCCACGGTTAGCCTGGCGGCCAACCTGCAGATCGGCCTGCCCGGTGGCGCCAGCCAGATCGGCCAGTGGCTGATCGGCAGCGGCCTGGCCTGTCACTTCAACCGCGCGTTCTTCCGCCGTGCGCCTTCGTTCCTCATGCGCACCTTGGTCGCAACGGCACTAGGCATGGCGATCGCCGCCAGCGCAGCCTGGGTGCTGAGCGTGATGACCGCGCTGGACCTGCGGTCGCTGACCTTGGGCATGATGCCCGGGGGAATTGCCGAGATGAGCCTGACCGCCGAGACCTTGCAGCTATCGGTGCCGTTGGTGACAGCGCTGCAGGTGATGCGGCTGTTGCTGGTGCTGTTCCTGGCAGAGCCGCTGTTCCGGCTATGGAATGCCAAGCCGGAATGATCGCGTCGCGTTGTTCTCGGTCTGACAGGTCATCACAGCGGTGGCAATGCCCAGTTGATCGGCGCCAGCCCGCGCTGCTCGAGGAAGCTGTTGGCCCGGCTGAAATGGCCGCAACCCAGGAAGCCCCGGTAGGCTGACAATGGCGACGGGTGCACCGATTTCAGCACCAGGTGCTTGGTCCCGTCGATCAGCTTCTGCTTGCTTTGCGCATGCGAGCCCCACAACAGGAACACCACGTTCGGGCATTGCTCGCTGACCACCTGGATGATCCGGTCGGTAAACAATTCCCAGCCCTTCTTGGCATGTGACGCTGCATTGGCACGCTCCACGGTCATGGTCGTGTTGAGCAGCAGCACGCCCTGCTCGGCCCAGCTCTGCAGGTAGCCATGGTTGGGGATCGGGATATTCAGGTCACGCTGCAGTTCCTTGTAGATGTTGACCAGCGACGGTGGCGTGGCCACGCCCGGCTGCACCGAGAAGCACAGGCCATGGGCCTGGCCCGGCCCGTGATACGGGTCCTGGCCGAGTATGACCACCTTCACCTGGTCCAGCGGCGTCGAATTCAGCGCATTGAAGATCAGCGGTCCTGGCGGGTAGATCTCCTTGCCAGCGGCATATTCGCTGCGCAGGAACTCACGCAACTGCTGCATGTAGGGCTGGTCGAATTCGGCGCGCAAGGCGGCCTTCCAGCTGGGTTCGAGTTTGATGCGATCGTCGTCAGTCATGGGGCCTTCCGTAAACAATGGCGCGACACTAGGTAAGCCCCGTGCGCTTGTCAAACGATCCGACCGACGACCGGCATGTTCGGCCAGGCAAGCCATACTTGTGCGATGACTTGCGCGAGGTAGTCCATGGCCATTCATTGCGAGGTACTCACCGGCGCCGATGGCGCCCGCATCGGCATTGCCACCCTGGATGCGCCCAAGGCGCTGAACGCCCTGAACCTGCCGATGATCGAGGTACTGGGCGAGCAACTGCACAGCTGGGCCCGCGACCCCGGGGTCGTCTGCGTGCTACTGCGCGGCAACGGTAGCAAGGCGTTCTGTGCGGGGGGCGATGTGCGCGCGCTGGTCGAGGCCTGCCGCGACCAGCCCGGCAGCGTACCTCCGCTGGCCGCCACCTTCTTTGCCGCCGAATACCGTCTGGACTACGCCCTGCACACCTACCCCAAGCCGCTGCTGTGCTGGGGGCACGGGCATGTGCTGGGGGGTGGCATGGGCCTGCTGCAAGGCGCCAACGTGCGCATCGTCACCCCCAGCAGTCGGCTGGCCATGCCGGAAATCAGCATCGGCCTGTACCCGGACGTGGGCGCCAGCTGGTTCCTGGCCCGCCTGCCGGGCAAGCTGGGCTTGTTCCTTGGCCTGACGGGCGCGCCGATCAATGCCCACGACGCCCTTGACCTGGGCCTGGCCGACCGCTTCCTGGGTGAGTACCAGCAGGAAGCGCTGATCGAGGAACTGCTGCAACTGAACTGGCAGGAGCAGACCGCGCTGCAACTGAACAGCCTGCTCAAGGCCGAACAGCGCCGTGCCTGCGCCGAGTTGCCCGAGGCCCAATGGTTGCCGCGGCGGCCAGTGATCGATCAATTGCTTGATGTGGCCGATGCTGCCGCAGCGTGGCGTGCGCTGGAAGGGCTCAAGCAACACGACGACCCGCTGCTGGCAGAGGCCGGCCAACGCTTGCATGAAGGCTGCCCGCTGACGGCACACCTGGTGTGGGAACAGATCCACCGGGCTCGCCATCTGTCTTTGGCGCAGGTGTTCCAGATGGAATACAGCATGAGCCTGAACTGCTGTCGCCATCCGGAATTCAGCGAAGGGGTACGCGCCCGGCTACTGGACAAGGACAACCAGCCGCGCTGGCACTGGCCCGATGTGGCGCAGGTGCCGGCGGCGGTGGTCGAGGCGCATTTTGCCAAGGTCTGGGAAGGGCGCCATCCGCTGGCTGATCTGGGTTAGTTGCGAGAGCAAGCGTTTTGCAGGCCTATCGTGAAAGGGGGCGCAACGCGCCCCGCTTCAACCACTAGCGTTGCCAGTTCCCCCCTTGCCCACGCCGCCCATCCCAACGACGGTCACCGTCCGCCCGTCTGTCGGAATGCCAGCGCTCTTGCTGGTAGCGCTGGCTGCCACCGCGATAGTCGTGGCGATCGCGGTCACGCCCATAGTCGTAGCGCTGGCGGTTGCCATAGTCATGGCGTGGGTTGCCATGCCACTGCTGCATCGCCGGCGGCGGCGAGCGGTAATACGGCGCTGGCGCCGGGCGATAGTAGTAACGTGGCGCCGGCTGGTAGTAGTAGCGCGGTTGTGGCGTCACGTAATAGCGGTCATAACGGTAATAACCGGGCGACACATAACGGTCGGTGTAGTAATGATCCGAGCGATAGTAGCCCCCGCTCTCGTAGTACGGGACGCAGGCGGCAGTCATCAGCCCCAGCAGGGCGATCAACAGGATTCGATAGGACATGGCGGCCTCCTGGACCGCTGGAGTGCCCGAACAGCGGCGCTGGCGAGCGTCGATACGAAATGCGATCATCGACATCTGATAAGACCGTGGCGCCGAGGTGCAGTGCCATTTCTGCAACAATTTGATACAGCTGAGCGGCAGCCATGCCTGACACCCAATACTGCCCCGCCTGTGGCGCGCCCAACCAGTGCGCCCTTGCCGACCCGCGCCGCGCTACCCAGGCCTGCTGGTGCTACGCCGTGACCATCGACCCAGCCGTGCTTCAGGCACTGCCCGCCGAACTGCGCGATAAAGCCTGCCTGTGCCCGCGCTGCGCAGCCGTTGAAGAACAACTCCGATCATCCACCGACTGACGGGCTCCAATGCGTCTCGACCGCTTCCTTGCCAACCTGCCCAGCCACAACCGCCAGCAAGTGCGCCTGATGCTGGCGCAACGCCGCGTGCGGGTGGACGGCCAGGTGGTCAGCGACCCACTGACCGAGGTTCGCGAATTCAGCCGCGTCGAGCTGGACGAGCAGCTGCTGCAAGCCGGCCGCCCGGCGCGCTACTTGATGCTGCACAAGCCTGCGGGCTGCGTCAGTGCCACCCAGGACCCGCAGCATCGCACCGTGCTCGACATGCTACCCCCTGCGCTGCGTGGAGACCTGCACATAGCCGGGCGCCTGGACTTCAACACTACCGGGCTGCTGATCCTGACCAACGACGGCCAATGGTCACGGCGGCTTACCCAGCCCGCGACCAAGTTGCCCAAGCACTACCTGGTGGAAACCGAGGACGAGATCGGCGAGCACTATGTGGCCAAATTCCGCGAAGGTTTCTACTTCGCCTTCGAGGATCTGACTACGCAACCGGCCCGGCTGGATATCCTGGGCCCGCGTCAGGCGCGGCTGGCGATCGTCGAAGGGCGTTATCACCAGGTCAAGCGCATGTTCGGCCATTTCGACAACAAGGTGGTGGGGTTGCACCGTGAGCGCATGGGCGCCATCCACCTGGACCCGGGGTTGGCACCAGGGGCGTTCCGCGAGCTGACGGCGGATGAAATAGCCACGGTCTAGGCGGCAACAGGCAGCCCGGCACCGGCACACGACCGCTCAGCGAGAAAAGTCACATTTCCCCCCGAACGGCACTTGCAGAATCCGCTACCCGCTGCTTGAATCCAAATCGTCAGTCTGCATGTGACTACCAAGTCACACCTGCACTCGAAGACACCTTTTTGCCGGCTACCCAAGGCCTCGATGCCTTGGGGCACGGCAAATTGCCCGCCAAGAACAACACCCGTCGACACACGTGCCAAGGATCGACACAGGGCCGCGCTTTCTCTTCAGGCAAATGCCTACCTGTCATAAAGAACGTGCACCCTAGGTGACGCGAATACCCTTTTTGCGCCAGGAGTCGATGAGATGAGGCCAGAAATTGCTGTACTTGATATCCAAGGTCAGTATCGGGTTTACACGGAGTTCTATCGCGCGGAGGCGGCCGAAAAAACGATCATCCTGATCAACGGCTCGCTGGCCACCACCGCCTCGTTCGCCCAGACGGTACGTAACCTGCACCCGCAGTTCAACGTGGTGCTGTTCGACCAGCCCTACGCTGGCAAATCCAAGCCGCACAACCGTCACGAGCGGCTGATCAGCAAAGAGACCGAAGCGCATATCCTGCTGGAGCTGATCGAGCACTTCCAGGCAGACCACGTGATGTCGTTCTCGTGGGGTGGCGCAAGCACGTTGCTGGCGCTGGCGCACCAGCCGCGGCAGGTCAGGAAAGCGGTGGTGAGTTCGTTCTCGCCGGTGATCAACGAACCGATGCGCGACTACCTGGAGCGCGGCTGCCAGTACCTGGCCGCCTGCGACCGCTACCAGGTCGGCAACCTGGTCAACGACACCATTGGCAAGTACCTGCCGTCGCTGTTCAAGCGTTTCAACTACCGCCACGTCAGCAGCCTGGACAGCCACGAGTACGCGCAGATGCACTTCCATATCAACGAAGTGCTGCAGCATGACCTGGAACGGGCCCTGAACGGCGCGCGGCATATCGACATTCCGGTGCTGTTCATCAACGGCGAACGCGACGAGTACACCACCGTTGAAGATGCCCGGCAGTTCAGCAAGCATGTAGGCAGGAGCCAGTTCAGCGTGATACGTGACGCTGGCCATTTCCTCGACATGGAACACAAGGCCGCCTGCGAGGACACCCGCAGTGCCCTGCTCAACTTCCTCAAGCCGACCGTGCGCGAGCCGCGCCAACACTACCAGCCGGTACAACAGGGGCAGCATGCATTTGCCATTTGAGCGCCTCGGCGCCCTGTAGCCAATACCCGCAGCTATGGGGTGCCGACAAGCTTTTTTTATAACTTGGGCTTCTAATTCGTGGAGGGTTCTGGTAAAAAGCTCAGCGCAGACGCGGGTATAGTTTAGTGGCAAAACGAAAGCTTCCCAAGCTTTAGTTGAGGGTTCGATTCCCTCTACCCGCTCCAGATCGCATTTCCGCATGGCGTTCCCTCAACGTCATCGCTGTCAAAAGGGGCCTCGGCTCCTTTTTTCGTTTCTGCTCTTCCTTGACTTGCAACATGGCCATTTGCCCGCTGATCCGCTTCAATGCGCAGATGGTTCCGTGAAACATTTCGAAAGGACGACGCATGTTTCTCTCCCGCTGGCTGCCGGGCCTTGCCAACCTGCTGCACTACCGCCGCGAGTGGTTCCACGCCGACCTGCAGGCCGGCCTGTCGGTGGCGGCGATCCAGATCCCGATTGCCATTGCCTATGCGCAGATCGTCGGCCTGCCGCCGCAGTACGGCCTGTACGCCTGTGTACTGCCGATGATGGTCTACGCCCTGGTCGGCAGCTCACGCCAGTTGATGGTCGGCCCCGATGCCGCCACCTGCGCCATGATCGCCGGCGCCGTGGCGCCCTTGGCCATGGGCGAGCCGCAGCGGATTGCCGAGCTGTCGGTGATCGTCACCCTGCTGGTCGGGGTGATGCTGATTGCCGCAGGCCTGGCCCGGGCCGGGTTCATCGCCAGCTTCTTCTCGCGACCGATCCTGATCGGCTACCTCAACGGCATCGGCCTGAGCCTGATCGCCGGGCAATTGTCCAAGGTGGTGGGGTTCAGGATCGAAGGCGACGGATTCATTCTCAGCGTGATCGACTTCTTCCAGCGCCTGGGGGAAATCCACTGGGTGACATTCTTCATCGGCCTGAGCGCACTGGGCCTGCTGATATGGCTGCCACGACGCTACCCGCGCCTGCCGGCGGCCCTTACGGTGGTGGCGCTGTTCATGCTGCTGGTCGGCGCGTTCGGCCTCGACCGCTTCGGTGTCGCCATCCTTGGCCCGGTGCCCGCCGGTATCCCGCAACTGGCCTGGCCACACAGTAACCTGGCAGAAATGAAAAGCCTGCTGCGCGACGCCCTGGGTATCGCCACCGTCAGTTTCTGCAGCGCCATGCTCACTGCACGCAGCTTTGCCGCCCGGCATGGCTACGCCATCAATGCCAACCACGAATTTGTCGCCCTGGGCGTCAGCAACCTGGCTGCCGGGATGTCCCAGGGTTTCGCCATCAGCGGCGCCGACTCGCGTACCGCCGTCAACGACATGGTCGGTGGCAAAAGCCAGCTGGTGGGTATCATCGCCGCACTGGTCATCGCCCTGATCCTGCTGTTGTTCACTGCACCGATGGCGTGGATCCCGCAGGCCGCGCTGGGAGCTGTGCTGCTGATGGCCGGCTGGGGGTTGATCGACATCAGGTCGCTGGGGCACATCCGCCGCCTCAGTCGCTTCGAGTTCTGGCTGTGCCTGCTGACCACGGTGGGCGTGCTGGGCCTGGGCGTGCTACCCGGCATCGTGTTTGCCGTGACCCTGGCGATCCTGCGCCTGCTGCACAGCATCTACCAACCCACCGACGCGGTGCTGGGCTGGCTGCCGGGCACCGAAGGCCAGGTGGACATCCGCAAGCACAAGGATGCGCGCACCGTGCCAGGCCTGGTGGTATACCGCTTCGACGACGCGATCCTGTTCTTCAACGCCGACTACTTCAAGATGCGCTTGCTCGAAGCCGTGCAGAGCCAGGCACAGCCCAGGGCCGTGCTGTTCGATGCCGAAGCGGTCACCAGCATCGATGTCAGCGGCATCGCCGCCCTGCGCGAGGTGCGCGATACCCTGGCAGCCCAGGGCATCCTGTTTGCCATCGCCAGGGCCCGCGGCACCTTCCTGCGCATGCTGGTGCGCTCGGGAATGGCACGGGAGATGGAAGACCAGCTGCTGTTCGGTTCGGTCCGGGCGGGCATCCGTGCGTACAGAGTGTGGCGTAACCGCAATCGCCGTGTGCAGGTGGCTGCGCAAGGTTGAACCGTCGAGTGGCGGCTGCCGGCGACAGGGCCGGTACAAGCTACACAGCATGCAGGACGTGCTAAAGTCGCCCCCGTTCCCGCTTCACCCAACGGACCCCAGCATGCCCGCACTCGACGCCGCCCTCACCCCCTGGCCAGCCCTCGCCGCCCGCCATCCCTGTGACGCCCTGCTGCTGGGCAATGGCCTCAGCCGGGCGCTGTGGAAGCCGTTCGGTTACTTCTCGCTGTTCGAGGAAGCGCAGCGCGCCGGCCGCAAGAAAGGCCTGGCCGTCAGCGACCAGGCCCTGTTCAAGTCGTTGGGTACGGAACTGTTCGAGCCCGTGCTCAGCACGCTCAACACCACGGTCCGGGCCAATGCCGCGCTGGCCATCAATTCCACTGCGCCGCTGAACCGCTACTACTCGATCAAGGAAGCGCTGATCCACGCCGTTCGCACCGTCCATCTGCCCTGGCCACGCATGCCGGTCGCCACCCTGGCAGCGCTCAACCAGGCCCTGCGTGGCTACCGCAGCATCTATACCAGCAACTACGACCTGCTGCTGCCATGGGCCGTGCAACACGCGCCTCACGGCTTCGCCGAACTGTTCGACGAGCAAGGTTTCTTCGACGTGCGTTGCACCCACAGTGAGGGCCCCCGGCTGCTGTACCTGCACGGCGGCCTGCACCTGCTCAAGCTGCCCGACGGCAGCACCCGCCAGCGCAGCACCGACAGCGCCGAACTGCTCGATGGCTTTGCCGTGAACATCCCCGGCGAAGTACCGCTGTTCGTCAACGAGGACCGCAGCGACGAGAAACTGCGCGCCATCCGCAACTCGGACTACCTCAGCTGGTGCCTGGGGCAACTGGCCCGGGAAAGTCAGGGGCTATGCCTGTTCGGGCAGCATCTGGACAGCGCTGACCAGCACCTGCTCGAAGCCATTCGGCAAGCCCGGCCGAAGCATCTGGCGGTGGCAATACGGCCGTTGAGCGACGCTTCGGTGATCAACCAGAAGCAGCATTTCGTCGATCGGTTGGGGGATTTGCCGGGCACAGGTCTGCATTTCTTCGATGCCGGTACGCATCCGTTGGGTAATGCGGAATTGGCGACAGGTTTGCCGCCAATCCGCTGACCATACGCCCCGTCAGGGCGCCGATGCGGTCGTCACCTGCACCACCGGGCCCACCGCAACGGGCTCGGCCACGGCTGTATTGCCGCCCAACTGGCGAATCTGCCGCACCTGCTGGACCCTGTTCAGGTTCTCCCAGGCGACGGCATAGTGCCCGGGCGACTGTTCGATCGCGCTGCGGAAAAACTGCTCGGCGATATCCAGCTTGCCTTCTACCAGGCAGACGTAGCCGACGTCATTGCTGGCTTCGGCACGTTTTTCGACTTGCTCGAAGGCAGACACGGCCTCCTCATAGCGCGCCATGCGGGCCAGCAGCAGGCCATAGTTGCGCCAAAGCGGTTTGTAGGTGCCGTCGTAGCTCACCCCACGTTTGTAGCGCTGCTCGGCTTCGCCCCATTGCCCGGCCATGTAGTAGGAGTAGCCCAGGCTGTTCTGCACGAACGCGGAACGTGGCTCGATGAGCTCGGCCAGGCGGTAGTAGGTCTGGGCCTCGGCGAAGTGATCACCCAGGTCGGCGAGCACCCCCAGCCCGTTGTACGCTTTCAGCGGAGACTTGCTGTCGACCCTGAGCGCGGCCGCCCCAGCCTGGGTGTTGTTCGGGTCCTTGGTGAAACGTTTCTGATCCACGGCGACGGCTTTCAACAGCAGCGCCTTGGCTTGTTCATATTTACGCAACGACAGGTTCAGCAGGCCCAGTTCCGTCAGGGCATCGGGATTTTCGGGCGCCTTGGCCAGCACTTCGTTGAAGGCCATCTCGGCAAGCTGGTTATTGCCACGCTCACGGTGAATACGGCCCACCCAGACCAGCGCCTCATAGCGTTCCGGGGCCAGCTCGAGGACGCGCAAGTACTGGTACAGTGCCTGGTCGAGGTCACCGGCCTGGTAGGCCATGGCCGCAACCTGCATCGCCTGGTCGGGCGAGTTGCTCTGGGTCTGCACCTGGTAGAGCACCGAGTTGCCCGCCGAATAGACCGAACGTACACCGTTCACCTCCGGCCCCATGCTCTGGCACCCCGACAGCACGGCTATCACGGGCAATAACAAACCGATCCTGTTCATGTCATGGCTTCCCGAACGTTTTTATTATCCCGATGATCACCGGGCCGATGGCTACCAGAAAAAAGCTTGGCCACAGACAGAAAATTAGCGGAAAAACCAGCTTCGTTCCGATTTTCGCGCCCATTTCCTCGGCAGCCTGCATGCGCCGGTCGCGAAACTCCTCGGCATAGATTCGCAAGGTCGCCGCGACGCTGGTGCCGAAGCGGATACTCTGCGCCAGCAGGCTGACCAGGCCCTGGATGTCTTCCAGGCCAGTGCGGTCTGCCAGTTGCCTGAGCGCTTCGGTACTGGAGATACCCGCGCGGATCTGCGCGTTGACCAAGGCCAGTTCCTCGGCCAGTTCAGCCTGGCTGACCGCCATTTCCTCAGCCACCCGCTCGATAGCCTGGGGTAACGCCAGGCCCGATTCCACGCACACCACCATCAAGTCCAAGGCGTCGGGGAAAGCGGCGCGCAACCGCCCCTGTCGCGCCTTCTTGCGCTTATCGACATACACCGCCGGCAGCAGCCAGCCGGCGGCAACCCCGATCAGCACCACGCCCAGACCGGTCAGCTGGGAAAGGTTCGGCACCATGGGCAACACCAGCAACGACACGCCCAGCAGTGTCAGTGGCAACAGCAGACGTACGGCCCAATACACCTGAACCGACGACGCCGAGCCGTAACCGGCATGGGTCAACAAGGTGCGGGTGGCCGACACCTTGTCGGTGGCAGACGGCGCAACGCGCCGACCGACCCGCTCCAGTAACAACTGCAGGTTGCCGGGTGCCTCGCGCCCGGGCGCGACGCTGGAATGGTCACGCTTGATCAAGGCAAGCCGGCGTTGCAGCGGGCTCTGCAACCCCAGCACCAGCAACGTCACGGTGACCACTGCAATGACCGTGCTCACCCCGATCGCACCAACGATCAGCAGGCGCGCCAATGCCTCGCTGTCCGTCACCCCACTCAACAAACCGAGCAAATAGTCCATGACCAACGCTCCCCCTGCGAGAATCGCCTAGATCTCGATACGGATAATTCGGCGAATCCAGAAAATCCCCACCACCATGGAGCCGAAAGCCCCCATGACGAACATTTGCCCGGTAGGGTCCTTGATCAGCAACGTCAGGTAATCCGGGCTGGTGACGATGATCGCTGCCGCCAGCACGAAGGGTATGGCCACCAGCACCCAGGCCGACATCCGCCCTTCGGCCGACATGGTCCTGACCTTGCGCTGAAAACGGAACCGCCCACGGATCAGGCTGCTCAGGCGTTCCAGCACTTCGGTCAGGTTGCCGCCGGTCTCGCGGTGGATGAGGATCGAAGTGACCAGCATCATTACCGTCATGCTGGGCATGCGCTCCAGCAGGCCGAGCATGGCCCGGCGTACATCGTTGCCGTAGTTGATGTCGGCGAAGGTCAGGCCGAATTCCTGTGCCACCGGCCCCTTGTGCTCATCCGCCACCAGGCGCAGGGTTTCATTGAACGGGTGCCCGGCCCGCAACGCCCGGCACATGGCTTCCAGTGCATCCGGCAAGCCTTCCTCGAACTTGGCGAAACGCTTGCCACGGTCGCGCATGATTTTCAGCAGCGGTAACCAGAACGCCACCAACGCAGCCACCAACGCCAACCACCAGTAAGGGAAGAACAGCCAGGCCAGCATGCCGGCTGCCGCTGCCAGCACGAGCCCGGTCAACAACACGCGATAGGCCCGGTATTCATGCCCGGCCTGCTCGATCATCTGCGTCAGCGTCGCCATGAACGGCAACTGCTCGAGCCACGCTTCCAGCGGCGACAGACGGGTCAGGTACTTCTGCCGCAACACGGTCTGCATGTTTGGCAGATGGCTCGCCCGCTCGAGGATCAGCAGGCGGCCGCGGATACGCTTGCGCACCTTGCCCGCCTCGCCGAACACCGGCACCACCAACCCCTGGCTGAGCAGGAACACGGCAATGAACACCATGCCGAGAAACACCAGGATGTATTCACCGGGTATCTGGCTCATGGCTGACGAGCCTCCATCCATTCAGGCCTGAACATCGCCAGGGGCAATTCGATACCGCGCTTGGCCAGCGCATCGCGAAAGCCCGGGACCATGCCGCTCGGGCGGAAGTCGCCCAGCACCTGGCCCTGCTCACCCACACCATTGCGGACGAACGAGAAGATCTCGGTCATGGTGATGATCTCGCCTTCCATGCCGTTGATTTCCTGCACGCTGACCAGGCGCCGCTTGCCGTCTTCCTGCCGCTCCAGCTGGATCACCACATCGATGGCCGATGCAATCTGCTGGCGCATGGCCTTGATCGGGAACGTGGCGCCCGACATCAGCACCATGTTCTCGATCCGGCCCAGGGCATCGCGGGCAGTGTTGGCGTGGATGGTGGTCAGCGAGCCATCGTGGCCGGTGTTCATCGCCGTCAGCATGTCCAGCGCCTCGGCACCACGCACCTCGCCGATCACGATCCGGTCGGGGCGCATCCGCAGGCTGTTGCGCACCAGTTCGCGCTGGCCGACCTCGCCGCGCCCCTCGATGTTCGCCGGCCGGGTCTCCAGGCGTACCACGTGTGGCTGTTGCAGTTGCAGCTCGGCCGAGTCTTCGATGGTGACAATCCGTTCGTTGTGCGGGATGAAACTGGACAGCACGTTGAGCATGGTAGTCTTGCCGCAGCCGGTGCCGCCGGAAATCAACACGTTCAGCCGGCCCCGCACGATCGCCTTGAGCAGCAGGGCGATGGCCGGTGTCAGGGCGCCGGTCTGGATCAGGCTGTCGGTATTGAGCAGGTCCACCGCAAAGCGGCGGATCGAGATGCTGGGCCCATCGATGGCCAGTGGCGGGATGATTGCGTTGACCCGCGAGCCGTCCTTGAGCCGGGCGTCGACCAGCGGCGAGGACTCGTCGATGCGCCGGCCCAGGCTGGAGACGATGCGATCGATGATGTTCAGCAGGTGCTGGTCATCGCGAAAGCGCACGTCGGTGCGTTGCAACTTGCCGAAGCGTTCGACGTACACCGAGTCATGGCCGTTCACCAGGATGTCCGACACCGTATGGTCGGCCAGCAGTGGCTCCAGCGGGCCAAGGCCAAGCACTTCGTCGGTGATCTGCTTGATGATCAACTGGCGGCTGGCCGAACTGACCGGCGCCGAATGCTCGTCGAGCAGGCGTTGGCAGATATCGCGGATCTGGCGCACGGCCTCGGCCTGCCCGAGCGAGTCGAGCAGGGACAGGTCCATGACCTTCAGCAGCTGCTGATAGGTCTTCTCGCGCCACTCGGCTTCCACCTGGGTGACCTGGCTTCTGGTTTCGAACAGCACATCCGGTGCTGAATGCTCCCATGCCATCGGTGCCTCTGCTGGATCCTTGGCGCCGCCACTCTGCTGGGGCGGCGCGGCGGCCTCCGGGGTGCCAGCCTGTTTGCGCAAACGGTTACGGAAATCGCTAAGCATGGTTCACCCCCGAAAGACACGCTTGAAGGCGCGCGTGAACAACCCGTTGTCAGCGGCTACCTGCGTGCCGGCAAGTTCCTCGGCCAGCCCGCGCAGTGCTTGGGCGATCGCGGAACGCGGCGCTTGCAGACCTAATGGCACACCGGTGTTCTGGCTCTGGTTGATGACGTTGAAGTCATTGGGCAGTTTGACGATATGGGTACAGCGCAGCGCCTCGCCGATGTCCTTGAGGCTGACCGGCGCCGCCTTGTCGTAACGGTTGACCACCACCTCGAGCTGGTTGCCACGCACCCCCAGGTCGTCGCGCAGAATGCGCGCCAGGGCACTGGCGTCCCGCAGATGGTTGACGCTCTGCTGCATGACCACGAAAACCCGATCCGCCTGTTCCAGCACCGAAGCCGTGATGTGATCGATCTGCCGCGGCAGGTCGGCCACGACCCAGTCATAGTTGCAACGCGCCAGCTGCAGCAGCGCATCGAGTTGTTCGGCCTGGACATCCTGTGGCAGGCACAGCTCATTGCTGCGGCTGCCGAGCACATGCAGGGACGGGCTGAAATGGTTGCAGAAGCCGCGCAGCGCAACACCATCCATGTCCTTTATCTGCTGCAGTACGTCGAGCTGGCTGTGCGACTGTGCGACATCCAGATGGTGCGACACACTGCCAAACTGCAGGTCCAGGTCCAGCAACAGGGCGTTGCCCTTGAGGCTTAGCTGATGCGCCAGGTTGCAGGCCAGTACCGTGCCGCCGGAGCCGCCCTTGGCATTCATCACCGCGACCAGTTTCCCGGCCGACTCGCTGCTGTTCTGGGCCTCTGTGACCATCCGCCCCAATGCGGCGATCAGCTCCGTGGCCACGATCGGCTCCGGCAGAAAATCGCGGGCCCCGGCCTGCATGGCCAGGCGCATGCCTTCCCGGTCGTCCAGCTGGCCGCACAGCAACAGCGGTGGGCGCTCATGGGCCGGACGTTGCAACAGGGCCGCCAGCTCCTCGCGCCACAACTGGCCGACGCGCAACAGCAACAGGTCGGGCATCCGGTCCAAGCCGAAAAGCGGGTCGCAATGGCCGTTGCCCACTTGCCGGACATTGACCTCAAGCGCCGGAATGCGCTGGCAGATTTCCTGCAGCTGACGCAAGGCCAAGGCATCCGAGCTGCTGATCAGCAGGCGCTTCCTGGACTTGCTGGAAGTTGCCGGTACAGAGGGTTCACTTAGATTCAGCATGGCGTGATCTCCGGTGCGACGTCCGCCTTGGGATGACGGCCCAGGCTTTCGCGAGGCAGGGTCGCCTTGAATGCGGGCAAGGTTATGGATGCCCCGATACCTGGAATGAACAGGCTGAACTGAAAGTTCTGCAGGACCAGCTGGACATAGCGGATAGCGGCAAACCCGCTGGCACTCGCCAGGTCACCGGGGCTGGCCACCGGCGCGCCGTTCTGGTCCAGGTAGCGCAGGGTCAGGTCACCGGTGTCAAGGTCGGCCAGCAGGCTGCTGGCGCCACTGTCGCCGGCGCTGTTGAAGATCGCCCGGCGCAGCACGACCGGGTCGCTGATATTGCACACCGCCGCCAGGCGTGCGCCGCGCCGCACGGACTCGTTCAGCACGTTCACGGTGAAATACAGCCGGCCCATTTCCAACACCCCGAACAACAGGGTGAACAGCAATACGCTGACGAAGGCGAACTCCACCACGTATACCCCCTGCATGCCCCTGAGTTTCATCACAGCGCCCTCATCACGGTGGTGGCGACCAGCGGGAAGTTCAGCGCCACGCTGTTGCCGACAAAGGCCGGGAGGCCGCTGGCGATCAGCGGCGAAAACACATAGTTGACGGTCACCTGTACGTGGTCGTTGGTGCCGGCCAGCTTGGTCACCTGCACGGTAGTGTTGGCCGGCATCCCGGTCAGGCTGCAGGGGGGTGTCGACGGGGCGCCATACACCGCCACGTATTTGGTCATGCATTCGAGGTCAGGGCTTACCTCGACCTTGCCCAGGGTCGCGTTCCACGCTCTGCTGGCAACAAACCGCGCAGCATCACGGCTGCCCTGCAACAGGCTGTTGTACTGGTAAAGCATGCGGCCGAGTTCGCCAAAGGCCAACAATGTCAGCAACAACAAGGGCAGGGTCAGCGTGAACTCGACGATTGCCACCCCTTGCTGGCGCTGCGCGCGCTTGCACCGGTGAAGTTCCATGACACGCTCCTAGGAGTCGATGCTCGGTGTGCCACTGCCATTGATGAAGGTTTTGTAGAGCTGAATGATCTGTGGGCCTGAATCGTCTTGCGGCGTGGGCCCAGGTACGTTGTCGCCACCGCACTGCTTGACGAACTGGCCGAAGATCTGCGAATCCCCGCCCTTGTTTTCGGCTGGCTGGAGCACGTAGAAGCAACCGAAACCGATCACCGGAATCGATGACGCCCCGGCGTTCTTGCCCGAGCAGTCGCCCACCACGATCCTCAGTATCCTGCGCTCGAAAACCCCGCTCGCCTGGCACCCGCTTCCCGCGCCTGCGACGCAAGCGGCGGCACGCGATGCATAGTCGTTGTAGTCGAACAGCTGGGTGCCACCGGCAGACAGGTTGCCATTGCTCGACGCGACCGGTTGGCCCTGGTATTCCACCCGCGCCGGTGTGGCGGCGTCGTTGTACTGGATCAGCGGGTTGTTGTAGCTGGTCACCAGGTCGGGCGGATAGTCGGTGCCCTTGAATGACCCGGTGTAGTCGCCGAAGCGCGTGTTCAGGCCCTGGACGGAAGGGCCGACGGTGTTGCCAGGCTTGGTATCGACGCTGTCACCGACGTTACGGCAGACCGAGCCGCCGCCTGCCATGAGTTCGCCAACGTCCTTGCCACCCGCCCCAAAGTCGAGCAGCTGAAAATTGCCAGGGCCAATCGGGTCGCTGTTCTTCGCGGCAGACTTCAACACTTCCAGGTCACCGAAGCGATAGCCCCAGAACATGCCGGCATCCGGGTTGTATTTTGCCGGGTCGCCACACACCAGCAGCGGCGCCAGGTTGCAGGGGCTGGTCGGGCTCGGCCCGGCGGTGGCGATCGCTGCCAGGCTCTTGGCCCCGACAGTGCCGGGGCCGACTGACTGGGCGATGTTCCAGAAAAAGCCTGCCAGCGAGTAGTTGGGCACCGATACCCGCACATAGCTGGCATTGGCCGGCCCGGGGAAGGAGAACGGCCCGTAGACATTGTCTGCCAGCTCCACCACGGCAAACGCGCCTAGGTTGCCAGCGATGGCCGTCAACAGTTCCTGGTTGCCCGCAGCCTTGGCATTTTCGTTCAGGGTAAACAGCGCGGCATCCCGTGTAGCAGTGGCGGCGTTGCCAGCGCCCATCACCTGGCTCAGCGTCTTTGCGCCACTCAGGGCAGCGGCATCCACGGCGTTCTGCAGGCGTGTCTTGTTCAACAGCATATGGCCACCATCGAGCACCAACGCCGCCATCATCATGATCGCGACCAGGGCGATCACGATGATGATGGTGACTGCCCCCCGCTGCCGGTCTGGCCACGCGGTGAACATACGTTGGGCTCGAGGAGTCATCGTCACGCCCTCAATCGTTGCTGAACTTGATCTGGATCGGCTGGCCAATCTGCTGGGCTTCGCCGGTCGCGCCCCGGTAGCCATTGACCACTTTTTCCAGCAATGGGCCATCGACGCCTGCGGCCGGCAATTCGGTACCGGGGTGGGCAGCAACCTCCTTGTTGGCAATCTGCTGGTAGTGGGTCTGATAGACGCTGTAGCCCAGCGGCCCCACCCGGCCTTCGTCGTAAGCCATGCACCCGGACAACCCCGCTACAAGCGCGCAACACACGATCACGGTTCTCATGCTGGTTCTCTCCGATCAGTTCAGATCATGGCCAAAGTTGCCGCCGCTGACGCCTAGGCTGACGGGCACCGAACGGCCAGGCTCGCTGCCTTTGGTCTTGCCGAGCAGGTAGAAGTCGAGGTCACTGGGTTCGACGAATTTCTCGGTGGGCAGGCGCACCGCCCTGGCATCCACGGGCTTGGCCAGGTGTGGTGTCACCAGGATCACCAGTTCGGTTTCACCGTTGATGAACGACTGGCTGCGGAACAGGTGCCCGAGCACGGGTATATCTCCCAGCCCCGGGAAGCGGCTGACAAAGTCGCGGGTGTTTTCGCTGATCAGACCGGCGATGGCGATCGTCTGGCCATTGCCCAGTTCGACCGTGGACTCGGCGCTGCGCTTGGTCAGCGACGGAATCACCTGCGCCACACCGTCGCCCAGGATGCTGCTCAGGCCCGTGTCGAGCACCAGCGAATTGACGTTGGAAAGCTCGCTCACCGAGACATTCAGGTTGAGGTTGATGCGCCCGGAATCGAGCACCACCGGCATGAACTTCACCCCCACCCCGAATTCCTTGTACTCGACGGTAATGCCATCGTCCTCGGTGATCGGCACCGGGAATTCACCACCGGAAATGAACTCTGCCTGTTGCCCGCTCAAGGTGGTGAGGGTGGGTTCGGCCAGCACCTTGGCAGAACCGTTGTCCTTGGACGCTTCCAGAACCACGTTGAACAGGAAGTCGTCGGACAGGAACTGGGCGAACAGGCCCTTGCCGCCGCCAATCAGCGAACCGGGCGAAAGGATCGAGCCGCCACCTGGCGTCAGGCCCAGCCCCTGCCCATTGTTGAAGCCGCCACCGCTCCAGTTGCCGCCAGAGCCAAGGGCATTGAAGCGCACGTTGAGGTTCTTGATCAGGCTGCGCTGCATCTCGGCCACCTTGACCTCCAGCATCACCTGCTGGCTGCCGCCGACGCTGAGCAGGTTGATCACCTCCAGCGACTGGGCCGGTGCCGCTGCGGCAGCCTCACCCTTGCCTTGCACCACGCTGGAAGTCTGCGCGGCATAGGTCTTGGCCACCTTCATCGCCGTGTCCATGGCCGCAGCGCTACGCACCTGGCCGCGCAGCACCAGCGCGCCCTGGGCGCTGAACACTTCGATGTTCTCCTCGGGCAGCAACTGGTGCAGCTTGGTCTTGAGCCCGGTGAGGTCGTGCACGACTTCCACATCGAAGGTCTCGATCAGGCGATTGCTGGCGTCCCACAGCAGCACGTTGGTCGTGCCCAGGGAACGCTCGAGCAGGTAGAGCTGGGTCGGGCTGGTAATGAGGATATCGGCGATTTCAGGGTTGCCGACCGAGATCTTCCTGACCGCTGTACGACTGCTGATCGTCCGCGACTTGAAGATCGGTACCTGAATCGCATTGCCATTGGCCGCTGGCAGGGAACTGTACTCGGACCCCAGGCCTTCCGCCTGGGTAATGCCCGCGAACAGCAGCTGCATACCCAGCCCGCACAACAGGTACAGCCCTACTCTCTGCCAAGTATTCATTCACGACTCCTTGCGAGGTGATCTTGTTCCCACCGAAGGTTAGCCATCGGACGCCAGCTGCGTTAAAAGCGTGTTTTCGCTATCTCGATTTCAGTGCCACGGATGATCGTGACCGCCCCCCCGACCGTGCTGCGGTTGAGCACGGGTTTCGGCTGTGGGCTGGCCACCGGCGGCGCGGGTTTGGCCGGCTCGGCAGCGGCAATGGCTGGAGCGGGTTTCTGCGCATCCAGCGGGTTACGCAGGGCCAGTTGCAGTTTCCCTTCGGACTGCGCCTTGACCAGCACCTCGGCTTCCTTGGCCGACATTTCCAGGGTGACGGCACGCACCACCACCGGTTGGGTCTTGTCAGTCCCCGCCGTCTGGTCCACGGCCAACACCCGCAGGTTCTGCAGGATGGTCTCGGACTCGGCCTGGTTACTACTGCCATTGCTCTGCCGGGTCGCCAGCACATCGACCCGGTTACCCGGCAGAAGGAACCCGCCCACCCCGACCACATCGTCCACGCGTACCGAAATGGCCCGTTTGTCGGGGGCGATCAACGACGCCAGGGTACTGCCACCCAGGTGCTCGGCAACGCGTGCGCTGCGCAGCACATCACCACGCAGCAGGGCGAAGGTGGCGATCTTGCCTTGCACCTTTTCACTGCTGTCGAAGGCATCGTCGGGCACGGTATCCTTGGGCATGCGCACCAGGGTCACCTGCTGGGCCTCGATCATCTGCCCGAACGGGATCTCTACCGTGGCGACCACCACGTTCTTCATGTTGTCATCGGGGCTACCTTTGAGCCGCCCGTTCAGCCAGTTGTTGGCCATCCAGGCGGCGCCAAGCCCCAAGGTCAGGGAAACGGCAACCAGGGTCAGCGTACGGGCACTCATGTGTGCATCTCCTTAGCCAAGGAAGTTGATCTGGACGAAGTAGCTTTGCCAGGCCCATTTCAGTTCCTGCACCGACACTGGCCCCTCGCCGCCCAGATAACGCTGGCGGTCGAGCGCCATGCTCAGCAGGTCGCGCGGGTGGCAGGGCACCAGCGGCACACCTTCGGCCTCGTACAGTGCCTGTAGCGCGTAGCGCAACAGCGCCGGGTCGTAAGCCAGCCCCAGGCGTTCGCACTCCTGGCGCCAGATGCGCTCGTACTCATCGACTTTCAGGTAGCTGAACTGCAGCTTGTAGCCAATGCGCCGCAGGAAGGCCTCGTCGGCCAGTTCCAGCGGGTTGAGGTTGGTGGAGAACACCAGCACCAGGTCGAACGGCAGCTCGCAGTGGCGCCCGCCCCCCAGGTTGAGGAAGTCGCGCTTCTCTTCCATCGGCACGATCCAGCGGTTGAACAGTTCGGCCGGAGCCATGCGCTGGCGGCCCATGTCGTCGATGATGAACAAGCCATTGCTGGCCTTGAGTTGCAGGGAAGCCTGGTACTGGCGGCTACTCGGGTCGAAACGGACATCCAGTTGCTCCATGCCGAGTTCGCCACCGGTGATGACCACCGGGCGTTTGCAACGCACCAGCCGGCGGTCGATGCCTTCGTTGAGCAGCAGGCTGTTCTGTTGGCCCTCTTCCTCCACGGGCTGATGTACCTGGGGGTCAAAGACCTCGATAACCGATTCGTTGATCTCGATCGCGCGGGGGACCCAGATGGACTCCTCGAACAGCCGGATCAGGCGGCTGCTGACGTAGGTCTTGCCGGTGCCCGCCGGGCCGTAGATCATGATGGCGCGCCCGGAATTCAGGGCAACGCCGAGTTGATCGAGCATACCTTCGGGAAGCACGACGCCCGCGAAGGCGGATTGCATGTTCTGGGTATTGATGCAGCCATGGTGGATGGTCTGCAGCTTGAGCAGCTCCCGATAGACACCTACCGGCAACGGCGCGGCGCCGATATAGCCGCTGCGCGACAGTGCGTCACGGGCACTGCTGCGGCCACGTTCGGTCAGGCCGTAGCGCAGCGCCTGCCCGCCCGCTTGCACACCGACCTGGCCCAGCACCTCGACGCGGCCGTCCTTGCGCAGGAACGCCAGCACTTCTTCCACCACCGCCCCGGTCAGGGCCAGACGCTCCACCAGACGCGACAGGTCCAGCGTGCCGGCGTCATGCAGATGCTTGCACAGCAAATCACCGAGAAAGCTTTCGGCCAGGCCGGTCTCGCGAACCGTACGTGGCTGAGGTGCCAGGCTTTGCACTGCTTCCTTGGCACAGGCGCAGGCACCACTGTCTCTGAGTGCGTACATCGTTAGCCTCCCAGGCTATTGGCCGAGCGGTTGCCAAAAAAGGCTGACAAGGGTGCCGGACAGGATTGCAACCGAATAAGGAAAAGGCTTGCCCGCCACTTCATCCGCCACCGGCGCAAAATAGGCCTGGGCCGTCAACATCAACCAGTAGCGTTGCAAGGTCTGTTTCAACTGTCCGCGTATGAACACTATCGACATCCCACATATACCGCCGGCAATCAGGCTAAGAAGTGCAGCCGAAAGTGCCTGGTGCGGTGTAAGAAAGGTACCGACCATGGCCATCAACTTGACGTCCCCGGCGGCCATGCCCCCCAGCGCGTACATCGGGATAAACACTGCAAAACCAATGAACATAGCCAGCACACCAGCACCCAGCCCGGCCACTTCCGCCGCGTGAACCTGGCCCGCCAAGCCCAACCCCACCCCCAGCAAGATCAACAAGTTGGGAATGCGATGGCGGCGAAGATCACCCACCACCGCAATGCCCAACAGCCCTAGCAGCACGACAATGGCGAACAGAGACTCTGCTGACATTGCTGCATCCCCCCTGGGGCCTGGTCATGACTCAGTTCAAGGTGCAGCAGTACCGCCAAGGGCGGTAATCAGCCCGTTGATCTTTACCTTGGCCGCGGCGCCCAAGTTGGTGAAAGCGGTTACCAGGACAAGTGCAATCAATCCACCGGCTACCGCATATTCGACGACGGTCAGGCCGTCTTCATCTTTGACAAACTTCGAGACCGAAGCCTTGATTGTTTGAAGGGTCATTTCGCTCACCTCGCTAAGGACAATGTTCTTCTTCCCGGGCAGTGGTGGTTTGCACTACCTGTTGGGAATCCTAGTCAGCGGGTGGCGCTAGTCGTTAGGAGTTTTTTGCGAATCGCTAGGACTTTTTTGCGGCTTTTTGCCATCACCTGAAAACAATACAAGCCCGACGCAAACAAGCGGTGCAAGTCTATGCGAGACGCGTTTTCGTATGCACTTGCTGGCGATTGCGGATAAGCATCCGACAATCTCGAGAGATGCCGACAAACGGTTGCCCTGGTGATCTATCCAAAACCGGGCGGAGAGCGTCTGGTATCAGTGCTTTAGCCGAGGTATAGAACCCGATGAAAAAAATTGAACTCGCCTGATAACCAATCATTCGGCAAGCCAATAGTCTATTGTCGATACTGCAACACGTAGGGACACCCGCCAGGAGCAGGTTAAGCCATGATGTCTAACTTGGGCAGAAAGCCGCTGTTGCTGTGGTTCGATCTGACCCGAGATCGGTCCACGGAAGCGTTGATGGCACAGTTCACCCATGTCTGCGATTGCAAGCTGGCAAAAACCGTCGCGCATGCCGAGCGCCAGCAGGCAGACATGATCTGCATGCATTTCGATCGCCCTGACACCCTCAACCTCAACCTGCTGCTGGAAGTGAAGCGCAACTCACCTTCCGTGCCGATCACCATGTTCACGGTGCAGCATTCCGAAGAACTGGCGGTGTGGGCCATGCGTTCGCGGGTGTGGGAATACCTGGTCCTGCCGCTGACCAGCAGCGAGATGAGTCGCTACCTCGATGTCCTGAAGCAGCTGTGCGAGGTTCGTCGCGTTGCCAACCATCAGGCCAATGAAAAGCACATCGATCACCTGCCGTCCCTGCCAGACAGCATTCGCCTGACCAATGAACACCACAAGCACAGGGCGCTCGGCAAGGTCATGCCCTACATCGACCAGCATTTTCGCGAATGTATCGACCAGAAGGAGCTCGCCCAGCGCTGCGGCATGACCACGGCGCGCTTCAGTCGCCTGTTCAAGGAGGTCAATGGTCTTGGTTTCATGGATTACATTCTGAGCAAGCGCATGAGCCTGGCCATGGACCTGCTGGCCAACAGCCAGATGCCGATCACCAGCATCGGCTATGAGGCCGGCTTCAAGGACCCATCCTATTTCGCCCGCGCCTTCAAGCAGTTCACCAACTGCACGCCCAGCGAGTATCGCCAGGCCAGCCAGCTCGGCGAGGCGGTCAGCGAAGCCGAGCCGTTGAAGAACGCACTTGCGCGGGTGTTGGACAGCGCATTACCGAATGCGGCGTTCCACAAGACCCGCTGACCGATCAGGTGCCCGGCAGTAACCCATCCGCCCGCAACAAGGTCTCCAGGCAGTGCTCCTGTACCCCATAGAACGCCTTGAGCTGGCCGATCTTCTCCAGCAATGCCGTGCTGTCCGCCACCTGCCGCCGCTTCACCGCAAGAATCATCTTGTTCTTGTTGGTGTGCTCCAGCGAGATGAACTCGAACACCTTGGTTTCATAGCCGCAGGCTTCCAGGTACAGCGCGCGCAGGCTGTCGGTCAGCATTTCGGCCTGCTGGCCCAGGTGCAGGCCGTACTGCAGCATCGGTTGCAACAACCCCGGGCTGTGCAGCTGCGGGCGGATCTGCTTGTGGCAGCACGGCGAGCACATGATGATCGCGGCGTTGCAGCGAATGCCGGTGTGGATGGCGTAGTCGGTGGCAATGTCGCAGGCATGCAGGGCGATCATCACGTCGATGGCTTCCGGCACCACGCTGCGGACATCGCCACACTGGAACGCCAGGCCGGGGTGTTCCAGGCGCGAGGCGGCAGCATTGCACAGGTCGACCATGTCCTGGCGCAGTTCAACCCCGGTGACCTGGGCTTCACGGCCCAGGTTGTTGCGCAGGTAATCGTGCATGGCGAAGGTCAGGTAGCCCTTGCCCGAGCCGAAGTCGGCCACCCGCAGCGCCTGCTCCGCGGCCACCGGCGCGCTGGCCAGGGCATGGTCGAAGACCTCGATGAACTTGTTGATCTGCTTCCACTTGCGCGACATGGACGGAATCAGCGCGCCTTGCCCGTCGGTCACGCCCAGGTCACGCAGGAATGGCCGCGACAGCTCCAGGTAGCGCTTCTTCTCGCGGTCATGGCCGCTGCTGGCCGCCTCGCGCGGCGCCTGCGCGCCGTGGCGCTGGAGCATGGGTTTGCCCTTCTTGCTGAAGGTCAGCTGCACTTCGCCGTCGCCGTCGAACAGGTGGGCGTTGCGGAAGCTGCCCGGCAGCAGTTCGGCAACCAGTGCCTGCGCCTGCTCCAATGCCAGGTTACGGGTGATGTCGCGGGTCTGGTGGCGATAGACCAGCGACAGGCACGGCTGGCCCTTGACCTGCAGCGGCTTGGCAATGATCCGTTGCAGGGTCTGGTCGGTACCAACATGCCGCGCCAGCACCAGTTTGACCAAGGTATTGCCCTGCACGGCAGCGTCCAGCAGGTCGAGAAACTGGGCGCGGGCATCCGGCGCGGAGGGGGCGGAAGGACTGGCGGACATGGGGAAGCGGTGCCTCGGATAGCGGGAAGCGCAGGGCGCAATGCGCGCATTCTACAGGGTGGTACCGACCCTGTGGGAACCCGGTCTGGCGGCGAGTCGCCGATCAGTCGAGAATCACCAGGCGATTAGGCAGTTCATTGCGTGCATGGGTCGGCGGCACCTGCTCGCTGAGCAGTTCGCCGCATGCGTCGATGCACTCGACAAAGCCCTGCAAAGTCCGCCCCTGGCGCACCTGCTCGGCAAGCCGGGCGACGATTGCCGCGCGGGCCGTGGCATCCAGGCAGTGCTCGATACCGCGGTCGACCAGGATCTCGACATGCCGCTCCGCCTCGCAGACGAAGATCAGCACCCCCGTCGCACCTGCCGTGCGCTGCAGGTTCTGTTCGCGAAACTGCTGCCGGGCCAGGCGCGAGGCGCGCCAGCGGCGCAGCGCGCGGGGGATCAGCCAACCGGCCAGGCGTGGGTTACGCAGCAACAGGCACAGGCCGACGAACAGCACCACATTGGCCACCAGCAGGCCGCGCCCTCCGGGCCAGCCCAGCAGCCAGTGCAGCAGGCCCGGCACGACCAGCGCCAGCAGCGCAGCCCAGAACAGCGGCCAATAGGCGTAATCGTCGGCACGCCGAGCCAGCACCGTCACCAGTTCGGCATCGGTGCGCCGCTCGGCACGGGCAATGGCTTCGGCAACCAGCCGCTGATGGTATTCGTCAAGGGGAGTCATGCCGTCGGTCTCTTGAGCATTCTTATAGTTGTTTTCCCGGCATTCGGGGCTTCGTCCGCTGGCGACAGATTCAGGCATAATCCGCCGCAGGAAAAAATGCCTGCGAATCGTACAACAATAGCCGCCTGAAAACCTCGGCCGCGCGCGTATCACTGTCGATACGGCAGAGGCCCCAAAACGGAATTGATGATGAAACTGTCTTTGCTGGGCCTGGCCATGGGCCTTGCCAGTCAGGCGGCCCTCGCCGCCCCCTCCGCTCCACCCCTGCAGGACAAGCAGGCGTTCATCGACCATCTGATCAGCCAGATGACCGAAGCCGAGAAAATCGGCCAGCTGCGCCTGATCAGCATCAGTCCGGAAATGCCCAGGGAAAAGATCCGCGAGGAAATTGCCGCCGGACGCATCGGTGGTACCTTCAACTCGCGTACTGCACCGGAAAACCGCCCCATGCAGGACGCGGCCATGCGCAGCCGGCTGAAGATCCCGATGTTCTTCGCCTACGACACCGTTCACGGCGAGCGCACCATTTTCCCGATCGGCCTGGGCATGGCTGCGACCTGGGACATGAACGCCGTGGCCAAGGTCGGCCGCACGGCCGCTATCGAAGCAGCCGCCGACGCCCTCGACATGACCTTCGCACCGATGGTCGACATCGCCCGTGACCCGCGCTGGGGCCGCACCAGCGAAGGCTTTGGCGAAGACACCTACCTGACGTCGAAGATCGGCCAGGTCATGGTCCGCTCGTTCCAGGGCAGCAGCCCGGCCAACCCCGACAGCATCATGGCCATCGTCAAGCACTTCGCCCTGTACGGCGCCGTGGAAGGCGGGCGCGACTACAACACGGTCGATATGAGCCTGCCGAAGATGTACAACGATTACCTGCCGCCCTACCGCGCCGCGCTGGACGCCGGTGCTGGCGGGGTGATGGTGGCGCTGAACTCGATCAACGGCGTGCCGGCCACCTCCAACACCTGGCTGATGAATGACCTGCTGCGCAAGGAGTGGGGCTTCAAGGGCGTGACCATCAGCGACCACGGCGCCATCCAGGAGCTGATCCGCCACGGCGTCGCCCGCGACGGTCGCGAAGCCGCCAAGCTGGCGATCAAGGCCGGCATCGACATGAGCATGAACGACACCCTGTACGGTGAAGAGCTGCCAGGCTTGTTGAAGTCCGGCGAGGTGACCCAGCGCGAACTCGACCAGGCGGTGCGCGAAGTGCTGGGCGCCAAGTACGACATGGGCCTGTTCAAGGACCCGTACGTGCGCATCGGCAAGGCCGAAAGCGACCTCAAGGACTATTACGGCAACGACCGCCTGCACCGCGAAGCCGCGCGTGACGTGGCGCGTCGCAGCCTGGTGCTGCTGGAAAACCGCAACCAGACCCTGCCGTTGAAAAAGGCCGGCACCATCGCCCTGGTCGGCCCATTGGCCGATGCGCCGATCGACATGATGGGCAGCTGGGCCGCCGACGGCCAGCCCAAGCACTCGGTGACCGTACGCGAAGGCCTGCGCCGCGCCGTCGAAGGCAAGGCCAGGCTGGTCTATGCCAAGGGTGCCAACGTCACCGGCAACAAGGCGATGTTCGATTACCTGAACTTCCTCAACTTCGATGCGCCCGAGATCGTCGACGACCCGCGCCCGCCTGCGGTGCTGATCGACGAAGCGGTGAAGGCAGCGCAGCAGTCTGACGTGGTAGTCGCAGTAGTCGGCGAATCGCGCGGCATGTCCCACGAGTCGTCGAGCCGCACCACCCTGGAAATCCCGGCCAGCCAGCGCGAGCTGATCAAGGCCCTGAAGGCCACCGGCAAGCCGCTGGTGCTGGTGCTGATGAACGGCCGCCCGCTGTCGATCAGCTGGGAGCGCGAGCAGGCTGATGCGATCCTCGAAACCTGGTTCGCCGGTACCGAAGGTGGCAATGCGATTGCCGACGTGCTGTTCGGTGACTACAACCCGTCCGGCAAACTGGCCATCACCTTCCCGCGCTCGGTCGGGCAGATCCCGATGTACTACAACCACACCCGTATCGGCCGCCCCTTCACCCCGGGCAAGCCCGGTAACTACACCTCGCAGTACTTCGAGGAACCCAACGGCCCGTTGTATCCCTTCGGTTATGGCCTGAGCTACAGCAGCTTCGAGCTGTCGGGCCTGAAGCTGTCGAGCAAGGACCTCAAGCGTGGCGACACGCTGCAGGCCCAGGTGACGGTGAAGAACACCGGCAAGCTGGCCGGCGAGACCGTGGTGCAGCTGTACCTGCAGGATGTGTCGGCGTCGATGAGCCGGCCGGTCAAGGAGCTGAAGAACTTCCAGAAACTCATGCTCAAGCCGGGTGAGTCGCGCACCTTGAGCTTCCGCATCAGCGAGGAAGACCTGAAGTTCTACAATGGCCAGCTGCAGCGGGTGGCCGAGCCAGGCGAGTTCAATGTCCAGGTGGGGCTGGACTCCCAGGCGGTGCAGCAGCAGAGTTTCCAGCTGCTGTAACTGAGGCGCCTGTGCCGGCCCTTTCGCGGGTAACCCGCGAAGAGGCCGGCCCCGATATCCCAACCACCCGGATCCACCCCATGGCCTTTTCCTTTCGCGCCCTGCGTCTGGGCCTGATCACGCTGCTGATCGTGCTGGGCACCGCCCTCAGCGCCGGCTGGGCCATGCACCAGGCCAAGCGCCAGGCCATGGCCGCCGACGCGCGGCGCGCCAGCCAGCAGTTGGGCCTTTACGCCAATGCCCTGCACACCCTGATTGACCGTTACCGCGCGCTGCCCGCCGTGCTTGCGCTGGACCCGGAGCTGATCGCCGCCCTGCAGGGCCCGGTCAGCGAACCGCTGCAGGACGCCCTGAACCGCAAGCTCGAGCGCATCAATGGCGCGGCCAACTCCTCCACCCTCGAACTGCTCGACCGCACCGGCCTGGCCATCGCTGCCAGCAACTGGCGCCTGCCCAGCAGCTACGTGGGTTCCAACTACGGCTTCCGGCCCTACTTCAAACAAGCCCGCAGCCAGGGCAGTGGCCGTTTCTACGCCGTCGGGGTGACCAGCGGAGTACCCGGCTACTTCCTCGCCAGCGCAGTGAACGATGAGCACGGGCGCTTCCTCGGCGCGATGGTGGTGAAGCTGGAGTTTCCCGAACTGGAACGCGAGTGGCGCCAGGGCAGCGATATCCTGCTGGTCAGCGACGCCCGCGGCATCACTTTCATCGCCAACCAGGACGGCTGGCGCTACCGCGAGCTGCAGCCGCTCACTGGCGCCGACCGCGCCGAGCTGGCCGAAACCCGTCAGTACGACAAGCACCCGCTGGTGCCACTACAGCATGAGGTGCTGACCCGCTTTGCCGAAAACAGCACCCTCAGCCGCGTGCATGGCCCGGCGGGCACTGGTGAATACCTGTGGGAAAGCCTGCCGCTGGGCAGCGAAGCCTGGACCTTGCACCTGCTGCGCAAGCCACAGGTGGTGGCCGACGGCCGTAATGCGGCCCTGGCCGCCGCCGCCGTGTGGCTGAGCCTGGTGTTCGCCGCCCTGTTCCTCAGCCAGCGCCTGCGCCTGGCTCGCCTGCGCCAGCGCAGCCGGGAAGAGCTCAAGCGCCAGGTCGAAGAGCGCACCCGCGAGCTGCGCACAGCCCAGGAGGGCCTGGTGCAATCAGCCAAGCTGGCCGCGCTGGGGCAGATGTCGGCGGCCATGGCCCATGAGATCAACCAGCCACTGACCACCCAACGCATGCAACTGGAAACCCTGCGCCTGCTGCTTGATCATGGCCGCTACGACGAAGCGCGGCAGGCCCTGGAACCGCTGGAGCAGATGCTAACGCGCATGGCTGCGCTCACCGGCCACCTGAAAACCTTCGCCCGCAATAGCCCGGTCGGGCTGCGCGAGCGCCTCGACCTGGCCACCGTGGTCGACCAGGCCCTGCACCTGCTGGACGCGCGAATGCGCAGCGAAGCGGTGGAAGTGGCCCTGTACCTGGCGCGCCCGGCCTGGGTACGCGGTGATGCCATTCGCCTCGAGCAGGTGCTGATCAACCTGCTGCGCAACGCCCTCGACGCCATGGCCGACAAGCGCTACAAACGCCTGGAGATCCGCATCGAGCCCGACGGCGAGCTGTGGCGCCTGAGTGTGCTGGATTCCGGCGGCGGCATTGACGAGGCCAACCTGGCCAAGGTCTTCGACCCGTTCTTTACCACCAAGCCGGTGGGTGAAGGCCTGGGACTCGGCCTGGCCATTTCCTATGGCATCGTCCATGAGGCAGGTGGCCAGCTGCAGGCCGAAAACCTGCCCGGCGGCGCGCGCCTCAGCCTTACCCTGCCCCGAGACCTGGAGCCTGTATGTTGAATTCGGTGATGGTTGTCGACGATGAAGCCAGTATCCGCACGGCGGTCGAACAATGGCTGAGCCTGTCCGGCTTCAGCGTGCAGTTGTTCGCCCGCGCCGAAGAATGCCTGGCGCACCTGCCACGGCACTTTCCCGGGGTGGTCATCAGCGATGTGCGCATGCCCGGCATGGATGGCCTGCAACTGCTCGAACGTTTGCAGGCCGACGACCCCGACCTGCCGGTCATCCTGCTGACCGGCCACGGCGACGTGCCCATGGCGGTGGAAGCCATGCGCAGCGGGGCCTACGACTTCCTGGAAAAACCCTTCACCCCGCAACACCTGCTGGGCAGCCTGCGCCGCGCCCTGGAAAAACGCCAGCTGGTGCTGGAGAACCGCAGGCTGCACGAGCAGGCCGACCTCAAGTCGCGCCTGGAAGGCACGCTGCTGGGTATGTCCCAGGGCCTGCAACAGCTGCGTCGGCAAGTGCAGGACCTGGCCAACCTGCCAGTCAATGTACTGATCCGTGGCGAAACCGGCAGCGGCAAGGAGCGCGTGGCCCGCTGCCTGCACGATTTCGGCCCACGCGCGGGCAAGCCATTTGTCGCCCTCAATTGCGCGGCCATCCCCGAAGCGCTGTTCGAGGCCGAACTGTTCGGCCATGAAAGCGGCGCCTTCACCGGTGCCCAGGGCAAACGCATCGGCAAACTGGAATACGCCAACGGTGGCACGGTGTTCCTCGACGAAATCGAGAGCATGCCGCTGGCGCAGCAGGCCAAGCTGTTGCGGGTCATCCAGGAGCAGAAGCTGGAGCGGTTGGGGGCCAACCAGAGCATCGCCGTCGACCTGCGCATCATCGCCGCGACCAAGCCCGACCTGCTCGAGGAAGCCCGCGCCGGGCGCTTCCGCGAAGACCTGGCCTATCGCCTGAACGTGGCCGAGCTGCGCCTGGCGCCGCTGCGTGAGCGGCGTGAGGATATCCCACTGCTGTTCGAGCACTTTGCCCGTGCCGCTGCGAAAAAGCTTGGCCGGGTGACGCCGCCCTTGTCGGGCACGCAACTGGCGCAGTTGCTGGCGCATGACTGGCCGGGCAATGTGCGCGAACTGGCCAATGCGGCGGAACGCCACGCCTTGGGGCTGGGCTCGCCGAGCAGCGAGGCGGCGCCGGCCGGGCAGTCGTTGAGCGGGCAAATGGAGGCGTTCGAGGCGCAATGCCTGCGGGCGGCGCTGCGCCAGCATGGCGGCGAGATCAAGGCAGTGATGGAGGCTTTGCAACTGCCCCGGCGCACGCTCAACGAGAAGATGCAGCGGCACGGGTTGGTGCGTGAGGACTTCATCGGGCGGGAATGAGCGGAAATCCGCTCATTCATTTGCTCAAGTAAGCAAAAAACCGCTCACAGCGAGGTTCTTTTGCGGCTGCGTTGCAGCCCGTGATGGGCCCGCCCGTTTCAACCTGAAAAATGCGCGCCCCAAACGTGACGCGGTCCGCCGCAGGAACGCGAGGGCCCACGAAGGGTCGAGCGCCCCCATCTGGATCGCCACGCACCCATTTGGCACACCTTCTGCAATTGCCTGTGCAAGTCGCGCCTCGGCGCGCTCCACAAAAACAACGAGAAGGTATCCCCTGATGGATAACGCCACCACCCTGCCCGCCGGGGCGGCCACTGCGCCCGCCGCGGAAAAAACCACCGCCAGCCGCCTGAAGTCGATCTTCAGCGGGTCCATCGGCAACATGGTCGAATGGTACGACTGGTACGTCTACGCAGCATTCTCGCTGTACTTTGCCAAGGCCTTCTTCCCGGCCGGCGACGCCACCGCACAACTGCTCAATACTGCCGCGATCTTCGCCGTGGGCTTCCTCATGCGCCCGATCGGTGGCTGGCTGATGGGCCTGTATGCCGACCGCAAAGGCCGCAAGGCGGCGTTGATGGCCTCGGTGCTGCTGATGTGTGCCGGCTCGCTGGTCATCGCCCTGACCCCGGGCTACGAAACCATCGGTGTCGCCGCGCCAATCCTGCTCGTCGTCGCACGCCTGATGCAAGGCCTGTCGGTGGGCGGCGAATACGGCACCTCGGCCACCTACCTCAGCGAGATGGCCAGCAAGGACCGCCGTGGCTTCTTCTCCAGCTTCCAGTACGTGACGCTGATCTCCGGCCAGCTCATCGCCCTGGCGGTACTGATCGTCCTGCAGCAGACCCTGACCACCGAGCAACTGTATGCCTGGGGCTGGCGCGTACCCTTCGTGATCGGTGCGCTGTGCGCCGTGGTGGCCCTGTACCTGCGTCGCGGCATGGAAGAAACCGCCTCCTTCACCAAGAAGGAAAAGGCCAAGGAAAGCCTGATGCGCACCCTGCTGCGGCATCCCAAGGAGCTGATGACCGTGGTCGGCCTGACCATGGGCGGGACCCTGGCCTTCTACACCTATACCACCTACATGCAGAAGTACCTGGTCAACACCGTGGGCATGAGCATCAGCGACTCGACCACCATCTCGGCCGCCACGCTGTTCCTGTTCATGTGCCTGCAGCCGCTGATCGGCGGGCTGTCCGACAAGATCGGCCGTCGCCCGATCCTGATTGCCTTCGGGGTACTCGGTACCCTGTTCACCGTACCGATCCTCAGCACCCTGCACACCATCCAGACCTGGTGGGGCGCGTTCTTCCTGATCATGGCCGCGCTGATCATCGTCAGCGGCTACACCTCGATCAACGCCGTGGTCAAGGCCGAGCTGTTCCCCACCGAAATCCGCGCCTTGGGCGTGGGCCTGCCGTACGCCCTGACCGTGTCGATCTTCGGCGGCACCGCCGAGTACGTGGCCCTATGGTTCAAGAGCATTGGCCTGGAAAGCGGCTTCTACTGGTATGTCACCGCCTGCATCGCCTGCTCGCTGCTGGTATACGCAACCATGAAAGACACCAAGCAGCACTCGCGGATTACCACCGAATGAGCATGAGCTTGCCGTAATAAGGAAGGGCGCACCGTTCGCGGGGCGCCCTTCTTCTTTCGTCATTCACGGTGCACCGAGCTTGCATCGCCCAGCTCAGGACATCTCCAACGCCTGACGCGGTTCCCGACGCTGGTACCAGGTAGCCATCAGCACCAGTAGCAGCAGCACCCCGCCCAACACTGCCGAAGAACCGACGGTGCCGAAGTCGAGGCCGCCCTTGGCATACGGCTTGGTGAGAAAATCACCCAGCGTTGCACCGAACGGACGGGTAAGCACGAAGGCCACCCAGAACAACACCACACCCGGGATGCGCGTCCAGTAGCGGGCCACCACCACCAGAGCGATGGCGCTGCCGATCAGCAGGGCGCCGCCGGCAAAGCCGAGCCCCGAGTCATCTGCCAGGTAATCGCCGAGGGCAGTGCCCAGCGTGTTGGAAAACAATATCGCCACCCAGTAGAACAGCTCACCCGCACGGTTCCTGATGCGGGTGACGTCCAGCGGGTTGCCGCTCAGGCGCCAGGCCAGGAAGGTCAGCAGCAGGATGCCGATGAGCAGCGCCGACCCCGCGGCGTAGCCCAGGCCGAGGGTGCGGTCCATGAAGTCGGACATGGTGGTGCCAGCGGTGCTGGTGGAGAGGATCACCAGCCAGTACAGCATCGGGTGGTAGCGGCGCGAGTACAGCTGGCCAAGCAAGGTCAGCAGGAACACGCTGATCAGCAGCAACGAGCTCAGTGCGTAGCCGATGTTCAAGGTCATCGACAGCAAGTCACCCGCCGTTTCCCCAAGGGTAGTAGCGCAGATCTTCATGACCCAGAAGGCCAAAGTGATTTGCGGAAGTTTGTTCATTGTTGTGCCGCTCCGGTCTGAAATGCGGCGATGGTGCTGAGCAGCGTCTGAAAAATCGGTTGGCAATAAATGAAAAATGCGTTGGCCTGCCTTGGATGACAGATCTTTCATTTTTAACGTCCCATTAATGCTTCGCTTCCAAGCTGCAATGGCTGGCAGGACGTTGCCGCGCAAGCAGCGCGTCGGGGCATGACCACTGCCGGCTCACAATTTGCCTGAGCAAACACATCGAATTAGCAGATATTTAAACGCTATTTTTTGCGCTTTTTTATCTAATTAATCGGCGTAGCATCAAACCCATAGAAACAAGCAACCTCTCAAACCTACTGGAGCAACGACCATGAAAAACCAACTGATCCTCACCCTGGCCCTCTCGGTTTTCGCTGCTGGCGCCTTTGCCGAAGATGGCTTCAACCGCACCAACGCCCACACCTTCGCAGCGGCACAGAGCCAACCCGCGACCTACGCTGAAGATGGTTTCGACCGTACTGGCGGCCAGCGCTTCGCCGAAGATGGCTTCGACCGCACCGGTGGCCAGCGCTTCGCTGAGGATGGCTTTGACCGCACCGGTGGCCAGCGCTTCGCCGAAGATGGTTTTGACCGCACCGGTGGCCAGCGCTTCGCCGAAGATGGCTTCGACCGCACCGACGCCCACCGCATCAGTTGATCCACTGATACGCGCTACCAGCCCGGCTTCGGCCGGGCTTGATCATTTGCAGGCGAGCACAGGCTTGGCACACTAGGCGTCTTGTTCACCAGGAGGTAGGGCCAGCAAGCCCAGCACAGATGTACTACTACGAACCCGCCAAAGGCCACGGCCTGCCCCACGACCCGTTCAACGCCATCGTCGGCCCCCGCCCTATCGGCTGGATTTCCTCACAGGACCGCGAAGGTCGCCTGAACCTGGCCCCCTACAGCTTTTTCAACGCTTTCAACTACATTCCACCGATCATCGGCTTCTGCAGCGTCGGGCGCAAAGACAGCCTGAACAACATCGAGCAGACCGGCGAATTCGTCTGGAACCTGGCCACCCGCCCGTTGGCCGCGCAGATGAACCAGAGCTGTGCGCCGGTGGCCGCCGACGTCAACGAATTCGAATTGAGCGGCCTCACCGCCACGCCGTCGCGCATCGTCAGCGTGCCGCGCGTCGGCGAAACGCCGGTGGCCTTCGAGTGCAAGGTCAGCCAGATCGTCCAGCTCAAGCGGGCCGACCAGGAACCGGTGCCCAGCTGGCTGATCCTCGGTGAGGTGGTGGCGGTGCACATTGCCGAGCACCTGTTGAACAATGGCATCTACGATACCGCTGCCGCCGAACCGATCCTGCGTGGCGGTGGCCCGGCGGACTATTTCGAACTGGGCAACCTGTTCAAGATGGCCCGGCCACCGGCCTGATCACCAGACCAGTTCACCTTCGTCGCTGACGCCCTGCAGGCGTTGCAGCTCGGCGCTGGCCGCTTCGTCGGCGGCCACGGCGCCCTTGAATACCTGGCCGTCGAGCACCTTGTGAAAACGCGGCGCGCCGCCCATGCCCAGGGCCTTGACCGCAATCGCGGCGTGGTAACCGCCTTCCACCGGAACCATCGCCGAAACCGCTTCGAAATGCGGGAACTCCCTACGTGCCATGTTGCTTTCCGCCTGATTGATCGAGGGCCGGTATTTTACCTTATTCGCCTGTATCGGCCCTATCGCCGGTACAGGTAACATCTCAATCGAAGGTATGCAGGTCCAGGCTGCTGACCACCTGAGCCTGCACCAGCTCACCAAACACCTCCAGCGTTGGCGAAGCAAAGTACCCGCTCATCGCCTGCTGGTTCTGCCAACTACCACTGAGCAGCCACAGGTCAGCATCGGCCTGCGACCGCTGCACGGTGAAACTCAGGCAACCCGGTGCCCGCAACGAGGGTTCGAGCAAGTCACGCAGGCGCGCGCCCAGCTCTGCCGAGCGCCCGCTGCTGGCACGGATGAAAGCAAGGTGGGTGACCGGTCGTGTCGGGGTCATTGCACAATCTCCTTGAAGCAAGCGGACGGAAAACCAGGCTGGCAAGGTTAGGGGCTGCCTAGCGCGACGCGTTAGGCCATTACTGCCTGTCGATTGCCTGATCCTGCAGCGCGGCAGGATCAGGCAATCGACAGGCAGCTTTCGACTAGCATCCGCCATTGCCCAAACCTATGCTGCGTCGGTCAGCAGAGGAAAGCCATCATGACCATTGCCACGTCCATCGACCCCACCCTGGAACTGCAACGCCAGGAACTGGCCGAGCTGATCCAACGCCATGCCGGTGAGCCCTACGGCCCGGCCTCGGCCATCGATGACCTGTACCTGGTGCGCTACACCGAGAATGTCCGTTCGGTGCCGACCCTGGCCCAACCCGCCCTGTGCATCCTTGCCCAAGGCAGCAAGAGCCTGTTCCTCGGCGACGAACAGTACGCCTACGACCCGCTGCACTACATGGTGGTGTCGGTGACCTTGCCGCTGAGCGGCGTGCGCCTGGACGCCAGCCCCGAGCACCCCAGCCTGGGGTTGCGCCTGGACCTGGACCCGGCCGAGATCAGCCAGTTGATCGCCGAAAGCGGGCCGATGCTGGTGCCCAACCGGCCGTCGGGCCGTGGCCTGTATGTGGAAAGAACCGACGCCGCGTTGCTCGACGCCCTGTTGCGGCTGATCCGGCTGCTGGATACACCACGCGACATCGCGATGCTGGCGCCGCTGTTCCGCCGGGAAATTCTCTACCGCCTGTTGCGTGGCCCGCAGGGCTACCGGCTGTATGAAATCGCCTTGGCCAACAGCCAGACCCACCGGGTGTGCCAGGCCATTACCTGGCTCAACCAGAACTACCAGTTGCCGCTGCGCATCGAGGATCTGGCGCGGGTGGTGAACCTCAGCACCTCGACCTTGCACCACCGGTTCAAGGCGGTGACCTCGATGAGCCCGTTGCAGTACCAGAAGCAACTGCGCTTGCAGGAAGCCCGCCGGTTGATGCTGAACGACGGGCTCGAAGCGGCGGTGGCGGCCTATCGGGTGGGCTATGAAAGCCCGTCGCAGTTCAGCCGGGAATACAGCCGGCTGTATGGCGCGCCGCCGATCCGGGATGTGGCGCGGTTGCGGGCCCCTGCCGGCTGAGTTCGATCTTGCCGGCACCGGCCTCTTCGCGGGTTCAACCGCGAAGAGGCCGGCCTGGGGAATAGCACCAGTTCATCCCGACACGGTCGCCTGCCACTGATTCTGGTCAACCTGGATCAGGGTGGGCCCGTTGCGCTCCACCGCCTGCATCAGCGCCGACTGCAACTGTGTGACATCGGCCACATGTTCCGCCGCGGCCCCCAGTGCCCGCGCCACGCCAAGGAAGTCCGGGGTATGGATATCCACCCCGACCGGCTCGATAGCGCGATTGACCATGTACTTCTTGATCTCCTCGTACCCCTGGTTATTCCACAGCAGCACGACCAACGGCACCTGTGCCTCGACCGCACTGGCGAGCTCCGGCAAGGTGAACTGCAAACCGCCATCACCGATCAGGCACACCGCTGGCGCCCGCTCGCCCGCCTGCTCCGCGCTACCCAGCCAGGCGCCCATGGCCGCCGGCAAGGCGTAACCCAGGGTGCCGTAGCCGGTCGAGGCATTGAACCAGCGGCGTGGCTGCTCCATGTCCAGGGTCAGGTTGCCGGTGTATACCGGCTGGGTCGAGTCACCCACCAGCACGGCATTCGGCAAACATTCGAGGATGGCTTGCAGCAGGCGCGTCTGGCTCAAGGTCGGCTGGTCCCAACCAGCCGCCAGCGCCTGGCGCAGATTGGCCACGCGGGCAACCCCCCAGCTGCTTTCGCGCACGGGCTGCGGCTGCGCCTGCAAGGCACCGAGCAGCGCCTCGGCTGCCAGTTCGGCATCGGCCACCAGCGCCAGCTCGGGTAGATAGTTGCGCACGGTCTGGTCCGGGTCGATGTCGATGCGCAACAGAGCGCCCGGGATCATGAACCCGCCCTTGAAGGTCACGTCATAATCGGTTTCGGCCAGCTCGGTGCCGATGGCGAGCACTACGTCAGCTTCCGCCACCAAGGCACGCGTGGCCGGCAATGACTGGGTCGAGCCGATCTGCAGCGGATGGCTGGACGGCAGCAAGCCCTTGGCATTGATGGTCAGCGCCACCGGGGCCTGCAAGTGTTCGGCCAGGCGTGCCAGCGCAGCCCCCGCAGCCAGCGCACCACCCCCGGCGAGGATCAGGGGCCGCCGTGCAGTGGCCAGGCGTTCGGCCATCTGCGCCACCGCCTGCGGCGCCGCCCCGGCCCGGCTGCCACGCACCGGGCGCCCAGGCAGCAGGTGATCAGCCGGCTCGACCAGCACATCCAGCGGGATCTCGATATGCACCGGGCGTGGCCGCGCCCCTTCGAACACGGCGTACGCCCGCGCCAGCACCTGGGGCAGGTCATCGGCACTCATCAGGGTGTGGGAGAACGCCGCTACACCCGACACCAGCGCCGCCTGGTCAGGCAACTCGTGCAGCTTGCCGCGGCCACCGCCGAGTTGATTGCGCGACTGCACGCTGGAGATGACCAGCATCGGGATCGAGTCGGCATAGGCCTGGCCCATGGCGGTGGTGATGTTGGTCATGCCGGGACCGGTGATGATGAAACACACCCCGGGCTTGCCACGCGTCCGCGCATAGCCGTCAGCCATGAACCCGGCACCCTGTTCATGGCGCGGGGTGATATGGCGGATGGACGACCCCGCGAGGCCGCGGTAGAGCTCCACGGTATGTACGCCAGGAATACCGAAGACATGGTCCACGCCATAGCCTTCGAGGAGTTTGACCAATACTTCGCCGCAAGTTGCCATCGGGTTTCACCGTGAATCTTGTTGGGTTATGGACGTATTGGACCCAAGCCACGGCTACTACCACAATGCAAAAAAACGCATACTAGCCATGTCCCCAGATCATGGCCAAGCACAATGAAACGCCTGCCGCCGCTGCCGGCCCTGCACACCTTCCTGGTCACCGCCCAGCACTGCAATTTCACCCGTGCCGGGCAGCAGTTGCATATCACCCAAGGCGCCGTCAGCCGGCAGATCGCAGCCCTCGAGGAGCACCTGGGTTATGCCTTGTTCCAGCGTCAGGCCCGTGGGCTGAGCCTGACGCGTGAAGGCCAGGACTGGCTGCCACGGGTGCAGCAGGTCTTCGCGCTGATCGAGCAAGGGGTGCGTGAAGTGGGTGAGCGTAACGCCACCTTGCAACTCAAGGCGCCGACCTGCGTGATGCGCTGGCTGCTTCCGCGCCTGATGGAATGGCAGGCGCTGCGTCCCGATGTGCCGGTGGAGCTGACCACCACGGTACAGCATGGCGTGGACTTCCGCCGCGAGGGCTTCGATGCAGCGGTGGTCTATGGTGATGCGCCGAACCATGGGTTGCGCGTGCGCAAGCTGTTCGACGAGCAGCTGACCCCGGTGTGTGCGCCTTCACTGCGCCAGGGGCCGCTTCCGCTGCAGCAGGTCGAAGACCTGGCCCGACACATGTTGCTGCACCCGTCGCGGGATGAACATGACTGGCGCCAGTGGTTGCAGGCGGCCGGGGTGGTGCTGGCCAGCCACGGGCCGAAACAGCATTTCGAGACGCTGGACATGGCCATGGCCATGGCCTCGCAGGGCACCGGGGTGGCCATCGGCGACTGGTCGCTGATCGGCGACGATTTGCGCGGCGGGCGATTGTGCATGCCGTTTGCGCTGAAGGTGTTGACCGGCAAGGGGTACTACCTGGTGAGCCAGGCCAAGGGTTTGCCACCGGGGTTGGTGGAGTTGCTGAACTGGCTGGAGGGCCAGGCCGGTCTGTGATGCCCCTTTTTGCAGGGTAAACCCGCTTCCACAAGGGTTGCGCAGGCTTCAAGCGCTGCGATGTACCTGTGGGAGCGAGTTCAACCGCAAACGGGGGCGTTCAATAGCCGACTGTGAAGCGCTGCCGCGAATGCTGCGGTTTTTCCAGCTCGTCGAGCATGGCAATCGCGTAATCGGCAAAACTGATCCAGCTCCTGCCGTCCGCGCCAATCAGCAGATGGTCCTTGCCCAACGTGTAATGCCCGCTGCGCTCGGCTTCGACGAATTCCGCCGATGGCGACAGGAAGGTCCAGTCCAGGTTCTGCTCCTGTTGCAGCGCTTGCAGAAAATGCACCCCGGCGGTGGCTTCGGCCTTGTACGCCTCGGGGAAGTCCGGGCTGTCGATCACCCGTTGCCCCGAGGGCAGCAGCAGGCTGCCAGCGCCGCCCACCACCAGCAGGCGCCCGACCCCGGCCCGCTTGACTGGCTCGATGATGGCGTGCGGCTCGATGGTCGCGAAGTGGGCCGCGCTCAACACCGCATCGACACCACCTAGCGCCGCTTGCAAGGCCGCGCTGTCCTTGACGTCCAGCGCCTTGACGGTGACCCCTTCGCGCCCCTGCAGGCGGGAGGGGTCACGGGCGATGGCCAGCACACTGTGGCCACGGCGCAGGGCTTCTTCAAGCAACTGGCTGCCAGCGCGGCCGGTGGCACCGATAATTGCGATCTTGCTCATTGGATACTCCCCGAAATGCCCGTCAGATGAACGATGCCCAACAGCATAGTTGCCCGATGCATGACAAAAAATGCGATGCTCGGACATAGTTTGTTTCTAAATTCGGGCAAATCATGGACCGTCTCAACGCCATGCGTGTTTTCGTCACCGTCGTCGACCTCGGCAGCCAGTCGGCGGCGGCCGATCATCTGCAGCTTTCGCGGCCGGTGGTTTCGCGCTACCTGGCAGAGCTGGAGGACTGGGTCGGCGCCCGGCTGATGCAGCGCACCACGCGCAAGCTCAGCCTCACCGCCGCCGGCCAGGAAACCCTGCCGCGCTGCCGGCAACTGCTGGAACTGGCAGGCGACCTGCAGGCCGCGGTGCAGCAGCCGGACGATGCCCCAAGAGGCGCACTGCGCATCAGCGTGAGTACCTCATTCGGCCAGGCCCAACTGGTGGATGCGGTAGCTGCCTACGTTCGACGCTACCCGGGAGTGAAGGTGGAACTGCAGATGCTCGATCGCACGGTCAACCTGGTGGACGAACGTATCGACCTGGCCATTCGCACCAGCAACGACCTGGACCCCAACCTGATAGCCCGGCGCCTGAGCGTGTGCCGCTCGGCAGTGTGCGCGGCCCCGGCCTACCTGCGCGAACACGGTACGCCGCAACGGGTCGAGGAACTGAGCCAGCATAACTGCCTGACCCATGCTTATTTCGGCCACAGCCTGTGGCATTTCGAGGTGGCCGGCCGGCAGGTCGCCGTGCCGGTGGCGGGAAATATCAGTGCCAACGAGGCGATGACCTTGCAGAAGGCGGCGCTGGCCGGCGCCGGCATCGCCATGCTGCCGACCTACCAGGCCGCCGAGGCCCTGCGCCGGGGCGAGCTGGTGCGCCTGCTGCCCGAGGCAAAGCCGCGCGAGCTGAACCTGAATGCGGTGTATACCTCGCGCAAGCACATGCCGGCCACCTTGCGCAGCATGTTGGACTTCCTGGTACAGCGGTTCACGGACGAACCGGAATGGGACAGGGACCTGTGACGTTCCTACAGGGGACGCGCTGTCATTCCTCGACGCTCATGTACTCCTTGGCCCAGCGGATGTAGTCCTCGGGCTGGGTGTAGGTGTGCGACAGCTCGGTGGCGCTGAGGTTTTCCGACTTGTTCTGCTGGCCACGCTGCAGTCGCAGGCAGTCGTAGGTAGCCTTGATCGCGGCAAAGTAGGCAGCATGGCCATCGACCACGATCCGTACCCCCAGGCGCGCCAGATGCTCGTCATCGCGCAGGTTCGGGTTGCCGTAGGTGACCAGCATCAACGGTACCGTCAGGTGCTCGGCAATCCGTTCCAGCTGCTCGAAATCCTTCACCCCGACCATGCAGATTCCGTCGGCACCAGCCTTCTGGTAGCTCTGGGTGCGCACGATGATCTCTTCGGTGGAAAGCACACCGGCATTGGTACGGGCGATGATCGACAACGAGGAATCGACCCGTGCCTCCAGTGCCGCGCGGATCTTGCCGACGCCCTCTTCGACCGATATCAGGTCGGTGGACTTGCGCCCGAATTGCGCTGGCAGCAGGGTGTCCTCGATGGTCAGCGCGGCCACGCCGGCACGCTCCAGCTCGATGACCGTGCGCATGACATTCAGCGCGTTGCCATAGCCGTGGTCCGCGTCAGCCAGCACCGGCAGTTGCGCCACACGGCCGATACGGGTGGCCTGCTCGACGAACTCGCTGAGGGTGATCAGGGCGAAGTCCGGTGCGGCCAGCACCTGCAGCGAAGCGACGGACCCGCCGAGAATGCCGACCTCGAAACCCAGGTCTGCAGCAATGCGTGCCGACATCGGGTCGAACACCGATGCGGTGTGGTAACAGGCACCTGAAGCGAGCAGCTCGCGGAAGGCAAAACGCAGATCTTGATGGGAAGCCTTGGGCATGATCACTCCGCAAAATGAGTTGAAATTCGAACGGTAACTACCGACCCCTGTAATCGGGTCTACCTGACCTGTTCCAACCGTCGCCATCTGGGCGGTCATGCTCGACATGCAGGCAGAGGAATAAAAGGTGTGGGAGACAAAGGCGCAAAACACCTGCGGCAAAACGTTGCACCAAGCTGGTGCAAGCCCCGGTTTTCAGCCTTTGTGGCATACCAACGATATCACGCGGCCATGCAGCACTGGATGAATGCGCCAATGCCGATCTTGCATAGGGGATGCAGATAGTACATAGGAAGCTACCTAACTCAGGTTACAATCCGGGGGCCTTTACAACTCATGCAGAGGCTATTACCGACACAAAGGTATCCCCGTGACCGCCGCCCTGCCCCCCACTACGTTGCGCAACGTGCTCACCGCCCTGATGCTGGCGATCTTCCTTGGTGCGCTGGACCAGACCATTGTCGCTGTCTCACTGCCGGCGATCTCGGCACAGTTCAACGACGTCGGCCTGCTGGCCTGGGTCATCTCCGGCTATATGGTGGCGATGACCGTGGCCGTGCCGATCTATGGCAAGCTGGGCGACCTGTACGGGCGGCGGCGGATGATCCTCACCGGTATCAGCCTGTTCACCCTGGCCTCGATCGCCTGCGCCCTGGCGCAGGACATGCCGCAACTGGTGCTGGCCCGGGTGCTGCAAGGCATCGGCGCGGGCGGCATGGTCTCGGTGAGCCAGGCGATCATCGGCGACTTCGTACCGCCGCGCGAGCGGGGTCGCTACCAGGGTTACTTCAGCAGCATGTATGCCGTGGCAAGCGTCGCCGGGCCGGTGCTGGGCGGCTGGCTGACCGCGTACCTGTCGTGGCGCTGGGTGTTCTGGATCAACCTGCCACTGGGGCTGGTCGCGCTGTGGGCGATCCGCCGCGCCCTCGTCGGCATGCCGGCGCAGCGCCGCAAGGCGCAGGTGGATTACTTCGGTGCCGTGCTGCTGGTGCTCGGCCTGGGCAGCCTGTTGCTGGGCATCACCCTGGTCGGCCAGGGCCGCGCCTGGCTCGACACGGCCGTGCTGACATTGTTCGCCTGCGCCGCGCTGGGCCTGCTGCTGTTCATTGCCCATGAGCGCCGCTGCCCCGAGCCGCTGCTGCCGCTCAGCCTGTTCGGCAACCGCGTGGCGGTGCTGTGCTGGGGCGTGATCTTCTTCGCCAGCTTCCAGTCGATCGCCCTGACCATGCTCATGCCCTTGCGCTTCCAGGGCATCACCGGCGCCGGTGCCGACAGCGCCGCCCTGCATCTGCTACCCCTGGTGATGGGCTTGCCCATGGGGGCCTTTACCGGCGGCCGCCTGACCAGCCGGACCGGGCGCTACAAGCCACAGATCCTGGCCGGTGCGCTGCTGATGCCAGTGGCCATTTTCGCCATGGCGCTGACCCCGCCACAGTCGGGCTGGCTGAGCGCGCTGTTCATGCTGCTGACCGGTATTGCCTGCGGGTTGCAGTTTCCGACCTCGCTGGTGGGCACGCAAAGTGCGGTCGACAGCAAGGACATCGGGGTCGCTACCAGCACGACCAACCTGTTCCGCTCGCTGGGCGGGGCCATGGGCGTGGCGTGCATGTCGAGCCTGCTCCTGGCGCTGCTGCAACAGGGCGGGTTCGCCTCGCTGGGCAATCCCTTGCTGGGCAGCCTGAAGGCCGGTGAAGTGGACCTGGTGACGCAGGGGCGCTTGCTGGAAACCTTCCGGCAGCTGTTGATGGTCAGTGCCGGGGTGGCTGTGCTGGGACTGTTTGCCGCATTGGCCTTGCCAGACCGGCAACTACGGGGCCGCTGAAAGCCGGGCAGCATTAATCCCCTCTTGATACAAAGGGGAAACACTCCCTCACAATCCTTAACAAAGTGTCATTTGCGCAAAGCCGGGCTCAAGCGCAGCATATCCAGCCCGGTGTCAACCCATTTTTCGACATCTTTCACCAGGTCGACACTGTCAGGCAGCAACAGCCAGCGCCCGATCAGGCCATCGACATAGGCAAACATGGCCACCGCCGCGCGCTCGACATCCAGCTCGCCTGGCAACTGGCCCCGGCGCGCGGCATTGGCCAACGCCAGGGTGATGCCCTTGTGGCAATCCAGCACCGCGTTCTGGCGCTGCTGGCGAATTTCACACATGTCATCGGTGAACTCGCACTTGTGATGCAGGATTTCATTGATACGCCGGGTTCGGGCATCGAGCACCAGCTCGTTGAACACTTGCAGCAACAGCTTGCGCATGCAGCCAAGCGGGTCGACTTCGTCCTCGCTTTCGCTGGCCCGCGCCAGGTGGTCATGGGTTTCGTGCACGCTGTCGAGCAGTGCCTGCACCAGCTCGGCCTTGTTGTTGAAGTGCCAGTAGATGGCCCCGCGCGTCACACCCGCCTGCTCGGCGATGTCGGCCAGGGTGGTTCGCGCAACCCCGCGCTTGTAGAAGGCCCTTTCCGCCGCCTCGATGATCTGGGCGCGGGTTTCCTGGGCTTCCTCTTTGGTTCGACGGACCATGGCAGTACCAACCTCGTCTGGCCCGAACGCGTGGCGCGTACGGGAAATGCTCCGGAGCACCTCTGCGGGGTGCATCGCGGATGAGCTGATCAGGGGCTGTGGCAGTACTGAAGTACAACCCAGCGGTATTTACAAACAACCATGAATGTAAGTATATTCCTTAGCAAGCTATTTATCCACCGGATAGCAATTTTTCCAGATCAAGATTCTTCCATTACTCTTGAGCGTCTCCCTGCTCCAGCGCCCCGAGGATCCTCATGCAATTCAAGCCAGCCGTTACCGCTCTGGTTTCCGCCGTCGCCCTGGCATCCCTGCTCAGTGGCTGCAAGAAAGAAGAAGCAGCGCCCGTGGCGCAGGCTCCTCTGGTCGGCGTCGTGACCATCCAGCCCCAGGCCTTCACCCTGACCACGGAACTGCCGGGGCGCACCAGTGCCTACCGCGTCGCCGAGGTGCGTCCGCAGGTCAATGGCATCATCCTCAAGCGCCTGTTCAAGGAAGGCAGCGAGGTCAAGGAAGGCCAGCAGCTGTACCAGATCGACCCTGCCGTGTACGAAGCCAACCTGGCCAATGCCCAGGCCAACCTGCAGGCCACCCGTTCGCTGGCCGAACGCTACAAGCAGCTGATCGACGAACAGGCTGTGTCCAAGCAGGAATACGACGACGCCAATGCCAAACGATTGCAGGCCGAGGCTTCGCTCAAGAGCGCGCAGATCGACCTGCGCTATACCAAGGTGCTGGCGCCGATCAGCGGCCGTATCGGCCGTTCGGCGTTCACCGAGGGTGCACTGGTGAGCAATGGCCAGGCCAACGCCATGGCGACCATCCAGCAACTCGACCCGATCTACGTCGACGTCACCCAGTCCACGGCCGAGCTGCTCAAGCTGCGCCGTGACCTGGAAAGCGGCCAGTTGCAGAAGGCCGGCGACAACGCCGCCTCGGTGCAACTGGTGCTGGAAGACGGCAGCCTGTTCAAGCAGGAAGGTCGCCTGGAATTCTCCGAAGTCGCGGTCGACGAGACCACCGGTTCGGTTACCCTGCGCGCGCTGTTCCCCAACCCTGACCACACCCTGCTGCCCGGCATGTTCGTGCATGCCCGGCTCAAGGCCGGGGTCAACGCCAATGCCATCCTGGCGCCGCAACAGGGCGTGACCCGCGACCTGAAAGGCGCACCGACCGCGCTGGTGGTCAACCAGGAAAACAAGGTCGAGCTGCGCCAGCTCAAGGCCAACCGTACCCTGGGCAGCGACTGGCTGATCGAGGAAGGCCTGAACCCGGGTGACCGTCTGATCACCGAAGGGCTGCAGTACGTGCGCCCGGGCGTCGAGGTCAAGGTCAGCGAAGCCACCAACGTCAAGAAGCCCGCCGGGGCCGATCAGGCCAACGCGGCGAAAGCAGACGCCAAAGCGGAGTAAACCATGTCGAAGTTCTTTATCGATCGCCCGATCTTCGCCTGGGTGATCGCCTTGGTGATCATGCTGGTCGGCGCCTTGTCGATCCTGAAGCTGCCGATCAACCAGTACCCCAGCATCGCGCCGCCGGCCATCGCCATCGCCGTGACCTACCCGGGCGCCTCGGCGCAAACCGTGCAGGACACCGTGGTGCAGGTGATCGAGCAGCAGCTCAACGGTATCGACCACCTGCGTTATGTGTCGTCGGAAAGCAACTCCGACGGCAGCATGACCATTACCGCCACCTTCGAGCAGGGCACCAACCCTGACACCGCTCAGGTGCAGGTACAGAACAAGCTGAACCTGGCCACCCCGCTGCTGCCGCAGGAAGTGCAGCAGCAAGGTATTCGTGTCACCAAGGCAGTGAAGAACTTCCTGCTGGTGATCGGCCTGGTGTCCGAAGACGGCAGCATGTCCAAGGACGACCTGGCCAACTACATCGTCTCCAACATGCAGGACCCGATCTCGCGTACCGCAGGCGTGGGTGACTTCCAGGTGTTCGGTGCGCAGTACGCCATGCGTATCTGGCTCGATCCGGCCAAGCTGAACAAGTTCCAGCTGACCCCGGTCGACGTCAAGAACGCCGTAGCCGCGCAGAACGTGCAGGTGTCCTCCGGCCAGCTCGGCGGCCTGCCTGCCGTACCGGGTACCCAGCTGAACGCCACCATCATCGGCAAGACCCGCCTGCAGACCGCCGAGCAGTTCGAGAAGATCCTGCTCAAGGTCAACAGCGACGGTTCGCAGGTGCGCCTGGGTGATGTCGCCCAGGTTGGCCTGGGCGGTGAAAACTACGCAGTCAGCGCCCAGTTCAACGGCAAGCCGGCCTCCGGCCTTGCGGTAAAACTGGCAACCGGCGCCAACGCCCTGGACACCGCCAAGGCCCTGCGCCAGACCATCGCCGACCTGGAGCCGTTCTTCCCGCCCGGGGTGAAAGCGGTATTCCCGTATGACACCACCCCGGTGGTCACCGAGTCGATCAGCGGCGTGATCCACACCCTGATCGAAGCCGTGGTCCTGGTGTTCCTGGTGATGTACCTGTTCCTGCAGAACTTCCGCGCCACCATCATCACCACCATGACCGTACCCGTGGTGTTGCTGGGTACGTTCGGCATCCTCGCCGCAGCGGGCTTCAGCATCAACACCCTGACCATGTTCGCCATGGTCCTGGCCATCGGCTTGCTGGTGGACGACGCCATCGTCGTGGTGGAAAACGTCGAGCGGGTAATGTCCGAGGAAGGCTTGCCACCCAAGGAAGCCACCAAGCGCTCGATGGAGCAGATCCAGGGCGCCCTGGTGGGTATCGCCCTGGTGCTGTCGGCAGTACTGCTGCCCATGGCATTCTTCGGCGGCTCCACTGGTGTGATCTACCGGCAGTTCTCCATCACCATCGTCTCGGCCATGGGCCTGTCGGTGCTGGTGGCGCTGATCTTCACCCCGGCCCTGTGCGCCACCATGCTCAAGCCGCTGAAAAAAGGCGAGCATCACGTCGCCAAGCGCGGCTTCTTCGGCTGGTTCAACCGCAACTTCGACCGCAGCGTTACCGGCTACGAACGCAGCGTGGGCACCATCCTGCGCAACAAGGCGCCGTTCCTGCTCGCCTACGCACTGATCGTGGTCGGCATGATCTGGCTGTTCGCCCGCATCCCCACCGCGTTCCTGCCGGAAGAAGACCAGGGCGTACTGTTCGCCCAGGTGCAGACCCCGGCCGGCTCCAGTGCCGAGCGCACCCAGGTGGTGGTCGACCAGATGCGTGAGTACCTGCTGACGGAAGAGGCCGACACCGTGGCGTCGGTGTTCACCGTCAACGGTTTCAACTTCGCCGGCCGCGGCCAAAGCTCGGGCATGGCATTCATCATGCTCAAGCCATGGGGTGAACGTTCCAAGGAGAACAGCGTGTTCGCCCTGGCCCAACGCGCCCAGCAGCACTTCTTCAGCTTCCGCGATGCAATGGTGTTCGCCTTCGCCCCGCCGGCGGTGCTGGAACTGGGTAACGCCACCGGCTTCGACGTGTTCCTGCAGGACCGTGGCGGTGTCGGCCATGCCAAGCTGATGGAAGCACGCAACCAGTTCCTGGCCAAGGCCGCGCAGAGCAAGGTCCTCAGCGCCGTGCGCCCGAACGGTCTGAACGACGAGCCGCAATACCAGCTGACCATCGATGACGAACGGGCCAGCGCCCTGGGCGTGACCATCGCTGACATCAACAACACCCTGTCGATTGCCCTGGGTGCCAGCTACGTCAACGACTTCATCGACCGTGGCCGGGTCAAGAAGGTGTACATCCAGGGCGAACCGAACGCACGGATGAGCCCGGAAGACCTGCAGAAGTGGTACGTGCGCAATGGCGCTGGCGAAATGGTGCCGTTCTCCTCCTTCGCCAAGGGTGAATGGAGCTACGGCTCGCCCAAGCTGTCGCGTTACAACGGTGTCGAGGCCATGGAAATCCTGGGTGCACCGGCACCTGGCTACAGTACCGGTGAAGCCATGGCCGAGGTCGAGCGCATCGCCGGCGAACTGCCTGGCGGTATCGGCTACTCCTGGACCGGCATGTCCTATGAGGAAAAACTCTCCGGTTCGCAGATGCCGGCGCTGTTCGCCCTCTCGGTACTGTTCGTGTTCCTGTGCCTGGCAGCCCTGTATGAAAGCTGGTCGATCCCGATCGCCGTGGTGCTGGTAGTGCCTCTGGGCATCATCGGTGCACTGATTGCCACCAGCCTGCGCGGGTTGTCGAATGACGTGTACTTCCTGGTCGGCCTGCTGACCACCATCGGCCTGGCGGCGAAAAACGCCATCCTGATCGTCGAATTCGCCAAGGAATTGCACGAACAAGGCCGCAGTCTGTACGACGCGGCGATCGAGGCGTGCCGCATGCGTCTGCGTCCGATCATCATGACCTCGCTGGCGTTCATTCTCGGCGTGGTACCGTTGACCATCGCCAATGGCGCTGGCGCCGGCAGCCAGCACGCCATCGGTACTGGTGTGATCGGCGGCATGATCAGTGCGACCATTCTGGCAATCTTCTGGGTACCGCTGTTCTTCGTCGCAGTGTCGTCGCTGTTCGGCAGCAAACAGCCGGAAAAGGACGTCACCCCTGAAACTCCACGTTATGAGGCTGGGCAATGACCAAGTCTTTGTTGTCCCTGGCGGTAACCGCTTTCATTCTTGGCGGCTGCTCGCTGATCCCTGATTACCAGACCCCGGAGTCACCGGTGGCTGCGCAGTGGCCGCAAGGCCCGGCATACTCGCCAACACAGTCGGCAGACGTTGCTGCCGCCGAACAGGGCTGGCGCCAGTTCTTCCACGACCCGGCGCTGCAGCAACTGATCCAGACCGCGCTGGTGAACAACCGCGACCTGCGCGTAGCGGCGCTGAACATCGACGCCTACCGCGCGCAATACCGTATCCAGCGGGCCGACCTGTTCCCGGCGGTTTCGGCCAATGGCAGCGGCAGCCGCCAGCGGGTACCGGCGAACATGTCGCAAACCGGCGAAGCCGGCATCACCAGCCAGTACTCCGCCACCCTGGGCGTCAGTGCCTACGAGCTGGACCTGTTCGGCCGCGTACGCAGCCTGACCGAACAGGCCCTGGAAACCTACCTGTCCAGCGAGCAGGCGCGCCGCTCCACGCAGATCAGCCTGGTCGCCAGCGTGGCCAACGCCTATTACACCTGGCAGGCCGACCAGGCGCTGTTCAAGCTGACCGAAGAAACGCTGAAGACCTACGAGGAAAGCTACAACCTCACCCGTCGCAGCAACGAAGTCGGCGTAGCCTCGGCACTCGACGTCAGCCAGGCGCGCACCGCCGTGGAAGGCGCCCGGGTCAAGTACTCGCAGTATCAGCGCCTGGTCGCCCAGGACGTCAACAGCCTGACCGTGCTGCTGGGTACCGGCATTCCCGCCGACCTGCCCAAGCCGCTGGAGCTCAATGCCGACCAGCTGGCCGAAGTACCGGCCGGCCTGCCGTCGGACATCCTCCAGCGTCGCCCGGACATCCAGGAAGCCGAGCACCTGCTCAAGGCCGCCAATGCCAACATCGGTGCAGCCCGGGCGGCGTTCTTCCCGAGCATCAGCCTGACCGCCAATGCCGGCAGCCTGAGCCCGGACATGGGCCACCTGTTCTCGGGCGGCCAAGGCACCTGGCTGTTCCAGCCGCAGATCAATCTGCCGATCTTCAACGCCGGCAGCCTGAAGGCCAGCCTGGACTATTCGAAGATCCAGAAGGACATCAACGTCGCCAAGTACGAAAAGACCATCCAGACAGCCTTCCAGGAAGTCTCCGATGGCCTGGCGGCGCGCAAGACCTTCGAGGAGCAGCTGCAAGCACAACGCGACCTGGTGCAGGCGAACCAGGACTACTACCGCCTGGCCGAACGCCGCTACCGCATCGGGATCGACAGCAACCTGACCTTCCTCGATGCCCAGCGCAACCTGTTCAGCGCCCAGCAGGCCCTGATCGGCGACCGCCTGTCGCAGCTGACCAGCGAGGTCAACCTGTACAAGGCGCTTGGCGGTGGCTGGTACGAGCAGACCGGGCAGGCCAACCAGCAGGCTTCGGTGGAAGCACCGAAAGGCTGATTGCAGTTGCTGAAAGCATCAAGCCCACCCTCGCGGTGGGCTTTTTGTTTTCTGCTGCCTGCACTGGC
>NZ_JBKGGT010000011.1:0-187681 GCF_052041995.1 Pseudomonas sp. SMV7
GGTAGCCTGTCAGCTCTGCTGCCGCAGCCAGGTACGGCGACTGAGCTTCCTGCGGGGCCTCGAGCATGGCGTGCAGGCTGTTTTCCATGACGTCGTGAGCGGCCTTGGCGCCCCCGATTTCTTCAGGCGGGATGGAGCGTGGCCGGGGCATGAGAAGGTCCTTGTCTTCCAGCAGACTGAAGACATGCACGCTATCGGGGAAGCCATTCTGTGAGAAGTCGGGGCCTTCCCAGGCCGCTGTAGGACATTTCGACTGGACCGCTCCCGGGGCTGGGTACAGGCCCCAAACGCCTTGCCTGCAACGAACGCATCCCAGTGAAACGTTCCGCCTGCAAAGCCGTCATAACCTGAGCCGGTGAACGCAATGAGGAAGCGCAATGACCCAGCCCGACCCGTCCTATGTCAAATGGCTCGAAGAGCGCGCCATGCTTCAGGCAGCCCAGCAGCGTACCCACCTGTACTCAGGCCAGTCGCGCCTGTGGCAGCAGCCTTACGCCGAAGCCCAGCCACGCCGGGCCATCGAGATCGCCTCGGTCTGGCTGACGGTCTACCCTGACGCCATCATCGCCCCCGAGGGCTGTTCGGTACTTGGCGCGCTGGCCCACGAAGCGCTGTGGAAACGCCTGTCGGAGATCGGCATCCAGGGCCTGCACACCGGCCCGATCAAGCGCTCCGGCGGCATTCAAGGCCGCGAACTCACACCCAGTGTGGACGGCAACTTCGACCGCATCAGCTTCGACATCGACCCGCTGTACGGCAGCGAGCAGGAGCTGATCCGGATGAGCCGCATGGCCGCCGCCCACAACGCCGTGACCATCGACGACCTGATCCCCTCGCACACCGGCAAAGGCGCCGACTTCCGCCTCGCCGAGCTGGCTTACGGGCCCTACCCGGGGCTGTACCACATGGTCGAGATCCGCGAGGAGGACTGGCCGTTGCTGCCGGATGTCCCCGCCGGACGCGACGCGGTCAACCTGTTGCCGGCACAGTGCGACGAACTCAAGGCCCGGCATTACATTGTCGGCCAGCTGCAACGGGTGATCTTCTTCGAGCCCGGCGTCAAGGAAACCGACTGGAGCGCCACGCCGCCGGTGACCGGGGTGGACGGCAAGACCCGGCGCTGGGTATACCTGCACTACTTCAAGGAAGGCCAGCCGTCACTGAACTGGCTGGACCCGACCTTCGCCGCGCAGCAGATGATCATTGGCGATGCCCTGCATGCCCTGGACTGCCTGGGCGCGCGCGGCCTGCGCCTGGATGCCAACGGCTTTCTCGGCGTGGAGACGCGCGCCAACGGCACAGCCTGGTCGGAAAGCCACCCGCTGTCGCTGGTCGGCAACCAGTTGATCGGCGGCATGATCCGCAAGGCGGGCGGCTTCAGCTTCCAGGAACTGAACCTGACGCTCGACGACATCGCGCAGATGTCCAAGGGCGGTGCCGACCTGTCCTATGACTTCATCACCCGGCCCGCCTACCAGCATGCACTGCTGACCGGCGACACCGAGTTCCTGCGCCTGATGCTGAAAGAGATGCATGCCTTCGGCATCGACCCGGCCTCGCTGATCCATGCCCTGCAGAACCACGACGAGCTGACCGTGGAACTGGTGCACTTCTGGACCCTGCACGCCCATGACATGTACCTGTACAAGGGCCAGACCCTGCCCGGCGGCATCCTCCGTGAACACATCCGCGAAGAAATCTACGAGCGGCTGTCCGGCGAACATGCCCCCTACAACCTGCGCTTCGTCACCAATGGCATCGCCTGCACCACAGTCAGCCTGATCGCCGCGGCCCTGGGCATCCGCGACCTTGGGCAGATCGGCCCGGCAGAGGTCGAGCTGATTCAGAAGGTGCACCTGTTGCTGGTCATGTACAACGCCATGCAGCCGGGGGTGGTGGCACTGTCCGGCTGGGACCTGGTGGGCGCCCTGCCCTTGCCCGCCGAAGCGGTGGCGCAGCGGATGACGGATGGCGATACCCGCTGGATTCACCGGGGTGCTTACGACCTGGCCGGGCTCGACCCGCAGGCCGAGGTATCGGTACGTGGCATGCCGCGTGCCCGGGCGCTGTATGGCAGCCTGGACAGCCAGCTGGAGAACGGCCATTCATTTGCCTGCAAGGTCAGGAAGCTGCTGGCGGTGCGCCAGGCCTATGGCATTGCCAGCAGCCGTCAGTTGCTGGTACCTGACGTCAGCAGCCCCGGGCTGCTGGTGATGGTGCATGAGTTGCCGGCTGGGCGCGGCATCCAGATCAGTGCGCTGAACTTCGGCCGGGAAGCGATAGCCGAGGAATTGCACTTGACCGGATTCACTCCGGGGCCGGTGGTAGACATGATCAATGAGACGGACGAAGGGGACCTGACCGAGGACGGACGGCTGATGGTCAACCTGGACCCGTACGAGGCGCTGTGCCTGCGTATCGTCAATAGCAGCGGGCATGTCTGAACCGGGCTGGCCGGTCTTGCATTTGCCGCGCCACGGGCATAGCGTTCGGAAGTTTTCTTTCTCTGTGCCCAGGAGCAACCCATGTATACCGGCATCGTCCAGGCCGTCCGCCCCCTGCTTGAAGTGACCAGCTACCCGGGCCACAACCAGTTCACCATCGACCTGACCCCGGAGCTGCTCGATGAGCTGAAGATCGGCGCCAGCGTCAGTGTCGAAGGGACTTGCCTCTCGGTCACCGAGATTGACGGCACGCGGGTCAGGTTCGACGCCATGACCGCCACCCTCGAGCGCACCAACCTGCGCTTCTTCAAGGCTGGCCAGGGCGTCAACATCGAACGTTCGGCGAAGATGAACGCCGAAGTCGGCGGCCACCTGATGGCCGGGCACATCGCCACCACTGCCGAGATCGTCGAGCTGTCGATCCAGCCGACCGGCGCCTTCATCCGCTTCCGCATGCCGGCGCAATGGGGCAAGTACGTATTTCCGCGCGGCTTCATCGGCGTCAACGGCTGCAGCCTGACGGTCGCCGATGTGGAAGACAACGTGGTCACTATCAACCTGATCCCCGAGACCCTGCGCCAGACCACCTTCGCCCGTTACCAGGCCGGCGAGTTGCTGAATATCGAGGTCGACCACCAGACCATGGTGCTGGTGGATGTGGTGGAGCGCACCATCAAGAGCACCCTCGCTCGCGAACTGCCGCGCTGAGGGCCAGGCATGCTGCCCAACGCCCTTCCCGCACGCACGGCCCGGCGACTGCGCCTGCAGATCCTGCGTGGCCGTGTCGGCCTTGGCCTGGTTGCCGGCCTGTCGGTCCTTGCCGGCATGACCGACGCCATCGGCCTGCTGGCCCTGGGCGACTTCGTGTCGTTCATGAGCGGCAATACCACGCGCCTGGCAGTGGCCATCAATGAAGCGGACCTGGCCATGGTGCTGCGCCTGAGTGGCGCTTTGCTCGGTTTTGTCGCCGGTAATGCATTGGGCGTGCTGTTGGCGCGCGGCTTCCGCCGTCGGGCCTGGCCAGTGCTGCTGGTGGTCGCCGTACTGCTGGCCTTCGCTGCAGGCTGGCGCCTGGGCAATACCTTCCCGGCGCTGCTCGCCGCCACCTTGGCCATGGGCATGATCAATGCCGTGGTGGAACAGGTGAACGGCCTGCCAATCGGCCTGACCTACGTCACCGGCGCCCTGTCACGCTTCGGCCGCGGCCTGGGGCGCTGGTTGCTGGGCGAGCGGCGCAACGGCTGGCGCGTGCAACTGGTACCGTGGGCCGGCATGCTGCTAGGCGCTGCGCTGGGCGCCTGGCTGGAGCAACGCCTGGGCCTGCAGGCGCTGGCCGGCAGCTGCTCGCTGGCCTGCGTGCTGGCCCTGGTGTCGCGCTTCATTCCCCGCTCCTGGCAGCGTGGCTACATGCCACGCTGATCAGTCGATGCGCGGGTGCTGCTGCACCAGCAACTTGCGCTTGGCCTCCAGTTCGGCAATCTGCGCATCGATGTCCTCGATCTTCTGCTCGATATTGTCATGGTGCTCCTGCAGCAGCTCGCGCGCTTCCTCGATATCCGAAGCCGCCGGTGCCGCGCCACGCAGCGGTTTATTGGCGGTTTCCTTCATGGTCAGGCCGGTGACCAGGCCCACGGCCGCGATCACCATCAGGTAATAGGCCGGCATGTACAGGTTGCCGCTGCTCTCCACCAGCCAGGCAGCCAGGGTTGGGGTAAGCCCGGCGATCAGTACCGAGATATTGAAGGCGCTGGCCAGGGCGCTGTAGCGGATGTGCGTGGGGAACATGGCCGGTAGCGTCGAGGCCATCACCCCGATGAAGAAGTTCAGCAGCACGGCAATGATCAGCAGCCCGGCGAAAATCACCCCCAGCACGCCGCTGTTGATCAGCATGAAGGCAGGGATGGCCAGCACGAAAAGGCCGACGCTGCCGACGATGATGAACGGGCGCCGGCCGAACTTGTCGCTGAGCAGGCCGATCATCGGCTGCACGAACAGCATGCCGACCATGATCGCGATGATGATCAGCACGCCGTGGTCTTCGCTGTAATGCAGGTTGTGCGACAGGTAGCTGGGCATGTAGGTGAGCAGCATGTAGTAGGTGACGTTGGTGGCGATTACCACGCCGATACAGGTCACCAGGCTGCGCCAGTGCTGGGTGGCGACTTCCTTGAACGAAACCTTGGGCCCGGCGGCCAGCCCTTCGCGGTCGCCTTGTTCCAGTTTGTCTACGTGCTGCTGGAAGGCCGGCGTCTCCTCCAGCGCGTGGCGCAGGTAGAGGCCGATGATGCCCAGCGGCAGGGCGAGGAAGAACGGCAGGCGCCAGCCCCAGTCAAGGAACTTGTCCTCACCCAGCACGGTAGAGATCAGCACCACCACACCGGCCCCCAGCACGAACCCGGCAATCGAGCCGAAGTCCAGCCAGCTGCCGAGAAACCCGCGCTTGCGGTCGGGCGCGTATTCGGCGACGAAGATCGACGCGCCGGTGTATTCGCCCCCTACCGAGAAGCCCTGGGCCATCTTCGCCAGCAACAACAGGATCGGCGCCCAGATGCCAATGCTGGCATAGGACGGTATCAGGCCGATGGCGAAAGTGCTGAGCGACATGATCACGATGGTCGCCGCGAGGATTTTCTGTCGCCCGAAACGGTCGCCCAGGGCACCGAAGAACAGCCCGCCCAATGGCCGGATCAGAAACGGTACAGAGAACGTGGCCAATGCCGCGATCATCTGCACACCAGGGTCGGCATTGGGGAAGAACACCTTGCCCAAGGCGTAGGCGACGAAGCCGTAGACACCGAAATCGAACCACTCCATGGCATTGCCCAGGGCGGCGGCGGTAATCGCCTTGCGCATCTTGGCGTCGTCGACGATGGTGATGTCCTTGAGGCCGATTGGCTGGACGCTTTTCTTGCGAGGTTTCATGTCCGTATCCCTGTCGATGAATGCTCTAAGGGATGAGATACAACGGGACACTAAATAATTCAGCGCTTAATGATTTTTCGTGCTTTGCCGACAGCTGTTGCGCACTGGTATAAGCCGCTGCGATGACAGCGGCTTACACGGGCAAAGGCCCCGGTCAGATACCGTCGCGGGCCAGGTCCATGGCGAAGTAGGTGAGGATCAGGTCGGCACCGGCGCGTTTGATCGCGCCGATGCTTTCACGTACCACGCGGCCTTCATCGATGGCGCCAGCCAGGCCGCCAAACTTGATCATCGCGTATTCGCCACTGACCTGGTATGCAGCCAGCGGCAGGCGCGAGGCGGCACGGATATCGGCAATCACGTCGAGGTAGGCGCCGGCCGGCTTGACCATCAGCACGTCGGCCCCTTCCTGCTCGTCGAGCAGCGATTCGCGCACCGCTTCGCGGCGGTTCATGGGGTTCATCTGATAGCTCTTGCGGTCGCCCTTCAGCGCGGTACCACCGGCTTCGCGGAACGGGCCATACAACGACGAAGCGAACTTGGTGGAATAGGCCATGATCGCGGTGTCGTGGAAACCGGCACCGTCAAGCGCGCTGCGGATCGCCTGCACCTGGCCGTCCATTGCCGCCGAAGGGGCGATGAAATCGGCACCGGCAGCGGCGGCGATGACTGCCTGCTTGCCCAGGTTGGCCAACGTGGCATCGTTGTCCACGCCGTGGTCATGCAACACGCCGCAATGGCCGTGGCTGGTGTATTCGCAGAAGCAGGTATCGGACATCACTACCATTTCCGGCACGGTGTCCTTGCAGATCCGCGACATGCGCGCGACCAGGCCGTTTTCGTTCCAAGTGTCGCTGCCAACGGCGTCCAGGTTGTGCGAAACGCCAAAGGTCATCACCGACTTGATGCCAGCACGGGCGTAGCGCTCGATTTCCCGGGCCAGCAGCTTCTCGGGGATGCGGTTGACGCCCGGCATGCTGGTGATCGGCACGAAGTCGTCAATGCCCTCTTCGACGAAGATAGGCAGAATCAGGTCTTCAAGGCGGAACTCGGTTTCCTGGAAGATCGTGCGCAGGGACTCGTTCTGGCGCAGGCGGCGAGGACGAACGGACGGGAATTGGTTGGACATGACTGCTCCAGGGAATTTGAACGGCGTATACCTTATGCCTGTCGCGCGCCAGTGAAAAGGCCAAATGATGAGATATTGTCGTGCGTCAAAGGCAACGGTTGCGGCGCCACAGGCAACCGGTCATTGCAGCCAGGGCGGCGTCGGCTCCTCGGCCCCGGCCGGCCCATGCTCGGCCTCGGCCCGCGCCGCACGCCGGCGCGCATCATCCCGCCGGGCTGCATCGATCTCGCGCATCACCCCCGCCACGTCGGCATCATGGGCGTCCTCCTCGAACAGCCCTGTCAGCGGGCTGTCCGGGCGCAATTCGCCCGCCTCGTACAAGGCCCACATTTCCTGCGCGTACCGGGTATTTCTCAGCTCCGGCGCAAAACGCCCGAAATAGTGCGCCATGTTGGCCACATCGCGCTGCAACATGCTGAAGGCATGGTTGTTGGCCGCCGCATCCACGGCCTGCGGCAGGTCGATGATCACCGGGCCGTCGGGACCGAGCAGCACGTTGAACTCCGACAGGTCGCCATGCACCAGCCCGGCACACAGCATCAGCACGATCTGGCGGATGACGAAGGCATGGAACGTGCGGGCTTCCTCGGCTTCCAGGTGCACGTCGTTCAGGCGAGGTGCAGCGTCGCCATCGGCATCGGTCACCAGTTCCATCAACAACACGCCGTCCTGAAAGTCGTAGGGCCGTGGCACGCGTACGCCGGCAGCGGCCAGCCGGAACAACGCCGCCACCTCGGCGTTCTGCCAGGCATCCTCGGCTTCCTTGCGGCCATACTTGCTGCCCTTGGCCATGGCCCGTGCCTGGCGGCTGTTGCGGACCTTGCGGCCTTCCTGGTACTCGGCGGCCTGGCGGAAACTGCGCTTGCTGGCTTCTTTATATACCTTCGCGCAGCGTACCTGGCTGCCGCAGCGCACGACGTACACGGCAGCTTCCTTGCCACTCATCAACGGCCGCAGTACTTCATCGACCAGGCCGTCTTCGATCAGGGGTTCTATTCTTTTCGGTGTCTTCATCAGGCTGCGTTCGGGGTCCTGGCTGTGATGACGGACATCCTCTCACAGCCGGCAGCGAGTTGCTCGTCTGTCTTCAGCGCGCCAGGGTCAGGCGCCCTGCTCCACTCCACCTGGCACCGGCCGGCTTGCACGTCACCGGCGCAGGCGCGAAAAAGCCCGCCCTGCCCTGGAGGGCGAGCAGGGCAGTACGGGTTGAATAAACGAAACCGCAGGCTGTGTACGGGTACTTCAGCTGGCTGCCCGCTGGCGCGGCACCAAGTCAGCCTTGGGCGCATTGCTGCCCTGGCGGCTGACTTGTTCACAGACCTTCTCGACAATATAGGCACCGATCGGGATGGCAGACGTGGCGGCCGGCGACGGCGCATTGCAGACGTTGACGCTACGTGCGGTGTTGACGAACAGGAAGTCGTCGATCAGCTTGCCGTCACGCGACACGGCCTGGGCACGCACACCGGCCGGGTACGGCGTAAGGTCGGCCTTGGTGATGCTCGGGCAGTACTTTTGTACCTGCTTGAGGTAGCCGCCCTTGAATAGCGAGTTCTTCATCTCGATCAGGCCCGGGCGGAAGTTCTTCGCCAGGACCTTGAGAATGCCGGGGGTGGTCAGGGTCTGGAACAGGTCGCCAGGGCTGATGTCGGTCTTGCGATAGCCCTCGCGCTTCATCGCCAGCACGGCGTTGGGGCCGACGGTGACGGTGCCGTCGATCATGCGCGTCAGGTGCACCCCGAGGAATGGCATGGACGGGTCGGGAATCGGGTAGATCAGATGGTTGACGATCTGGTTGTGCTGCTTGGGCAGCAGGTAGTACTCACCGCGGAACGGGCAGATGACGAACTCGGTACGCAGGCCCAGCATGCTCACCACGCGGTCGGCCATCAGCCCCGAGCAGGTCACCAGGAACCGGCTGCGCAGCTCGTCGCCTGGCGTGCGCACGATCACTTCGCTGGCCAGCTCCTGCAAGCCAACCACCTCGGCGCCATAACGGATTTCACCGCCGGCACGCTGGAACTCCGCGCCCATCGCCGCGGTCACCTGGGCGTAATTGACGATGCCGCTGGAGGGCACGAAGATACCGCCCAGGCCCACGATGTTCGGCTCGCGCTCGCGCAGCTCGGCCGCCGACAGCCAATAGCGCTCCAGGCCATTGGCCGCGGTGCGCTCCCACAGCGCCTTCATGCGCTGCATTTCCAGTTCGTTGGTGGCCACCAGCAGCTTGCCGCACTCGTCGAAGCGGATGCCATGCTGGGTACAGAAGGCCTTGGTGGCCTTGTTGCCTTCCAGGCAGAAGCGCGCCTTGAGGCTGCCCGGGGTGTAATACACGCCGGCGTGGATCACGCCGCTGTTGTGGCCGGTCTGGTGGCGGGCCGGGCCGGATTCTTTCTCCAACAGGAGAATCTTCGCATCCGGGTAGACCTTGACCAGGTGCATGGCCGTGGACATGCCCACAATGCCACCGCCGATGATGATGAAATCGTACACAGCCTTACCTCATACGCAGGCATTGCCTGGCTGGCTCACCAAGGCCCGCAGGGCCCTGGTGGCTTCGGTTGCTACATGGACGCATGGGCGGCTGCCCGCCCCGCGCCCTGTCATTATTGCCCGCGCTGGTACAGCGGCTTGGGGAAGGCGAGGTAACCGCGCTGGCGCATCAGCTCGCGGCGCAGGCCTTCGTGTGGCGTGAAACGATCGCGGCCATGCAGCCAGAACAGGTTGTTGATCAGCAGGAAGCTGCCCACGCCGACCGGCACCGAAAGCTTCTTCGCACTGCCTTCCAGCGATTCGGACAAGGCGTTCAGCCAGATGCCTTCTTCATAGTTTGCCGGCTGCACGAACTGGTCAATGTAGCGCATGGTCGGGCGGCCTTCAGCATCGGTGTCGAACACCGGGTGGAACACATCTTCGGCGACCTTCTTGCTCGGCGGCGCGGTCCAGCGCATTTCGCGGCGTGCCAACGGGTGGCGGAAGAACTCGTCGCACTGCTCCCAGTCATCCAGGTGCAGCAACAGCGAGTTGCCGCCCTCCATGTTCTTTTCGTCGATTTTCAGCATCAGCACGTAGTCGGTGATCTGGTTGACGAAAGTGCCGTCGTTGTGCAGCTCCATGACCCGGTGCGGCTGGCGCAGGTAGCTGTCGGAATTGTCGGTGTTGACCACCACGAAGCGGGCATAGAACTGGCCACTCATGGCGTCGTAGTTGCTGCGCCCGATCAGGTGCGCACAAGCGGTGGTGAACTTGACCATGTCTTCGGCCTGGCTCACGTCATCCAGGCCGACCGGGGTGATCAGCATGCCGCCGCTGGCGCGGTCGAGGATGGTGTTGAGCAGTACCGGACGCAGGGTGCCCTGGCACAGCTCATCGAGGATCTCGCCGACGCGGAAACGCAGGAACGACTTGTATTCCAGCGCCTGCACCGGCCACTGGGCAACGGCCTGGACGAACGCTTCGACCGTTTCGCGGGCAAAGGTGATCTCCAGCAGGCGCGGCGACTGTGGTGAAGGGGCGATGGTAAAACCATGCGGTTCGAGCGGCAGTGGCATCACAAGTTCGTCGATCTGCGTAAAGGCATTCATGGCAAAGTCCTGGCAAGAAAAGGTGAGTGTCGCCGCCCGGTCATGACGTGGATCTGTGCGGGCGACACAAAAAATATCGCCACAAACTAAAAATGTCTACATTTTTGTGTTTAGGCGACAAACCAGTAATTTGTCCATTGTTTTTCGCCAGCAGGCGCTTTCGGTATGATCGCCAAAACGGTTTGAGGAATCAGCACCTTGGAAGCGCTCACCCCCCGACAAAACTCAGCATTCAGCGGGTATGAGAGGCTCAAGAAGGACATCATCCGCGGCGTGTTCAAGCCCGGGGAAAAGCTGTTGATGAGCACGCTGAAGGAACGTTACGACCTGGGCGTCGGCCCTTTGCGTGAGGCACTGTCGCAGCTGGTTGCCGAGCATCTGGTCAACGCGATCAGCCAGAAGGGCTACCGCGTGGCCCCCATGTCGCTGGAGGAAATGAACGACATCTACGATGCCCGCGCCAACCTGGAGGCGATGATCATCACCCTGGCCATCGAGCGCGGGGATGATGCCTGGGAAGCGTCGGTACTGGCCCACTCGCATACCCTGGCCAAGGTGGTGGAGGTGAAAACCCGCGAGCAGCGCCTGGATGTCTGGGATGAACGGCACAAGGCGTTCCACACTGCGATCGCGTCGGGTTGCGGCTCCCGGCATCTGCTGCAGGCGCGCACCTACCTGTTCGACCAGGCCGAACGCTACCGCCACCTGTGGCTGACCCAGACGGTGTTTTCCGAGCAGGCCCTGGAACTCAAGCGCCAGGAACATGCGGCACTGGTCGAAGCGCTTCTCGCCCGGGATGCCAGGCGCGCCAGTGCCATGATGCGTTCACACCTGATGACCCCGGTGCCGATCATTGCCCAGATCATGCATGCCGAAGGCATCGGCGCGCGCTTGTAGGAGCTGCCCTGCCCGGCCAGGCGCGTAGATGAATTTTTCTTAAATCGCCGGTTGGCTATTCTTTGGCACAATCCACTTTCCATCAGATGCCCGGAAACCAGCATGCCTCGCGTACTGACCATCGAAGACGACGCCGTCACCGGCCAGGAAATCGTCGCCGAACTTACCAGCCACGGCCTGGAAGTGGATTGGGCCGACAACGGCCGTGAAGGCCTGGCCAAGGCCATTGCCGGCGGCTACGACCTGATCACCCTGGACCGCATGCTGCCCGAGGTCGACGGCCTGACCATCGTCACCACCCTGCGCAACCTCAAGATCGCCACGCCGATCCTGATGATCAGCGCCCTCTCGGATGTCGACGAACGGGTGCGCGGCCTGCGTGCCGGCGGTGACGACTACCTGACCAAACCGTTCGCCTCCGACGAGATGGCCGCACGGGTCGAGGTCCTGCTGCGCCGCAACAGCGTGCCCGTCACCCAGACCCGCCTGCAAGTTGCCGACCTGCAACTGGACCTGATCAGCCACGAGGCCCGACGCGGCGACCAGACGCTCAACCTGCTACCCACCGAATACAAGCTGCTGGAATACCTGATGCGCCACAGCGGCCAGGTGATCACCCGCATGATGATCTTCGAAGAAGTCTGGGGCTACCACTTCGACCCGGGTACCAACCTGATCGACGTGCACATTGGTCGCCTGCGCAAGAAAATCGACTCTCCCGGCCAGTCGCCGCTGATCCGTACGGTGCGGGGCTCCGGCTATGCCATTGCTGAACCCGTCTAAAGGCTGGAGCTCCTCGACCAGCCGCCTGCTGGCGCTGTACAGCTTTCTGTTCGTGGCCTGGAGCAGCATCCTCATGGGGGTGCTGTACTTCGAAGTGTCCAGCTACCTGAACAAACTCACCCGCCATTCCATGCTGCAGCGCCAGCACCTGTTCGCCCACATGAGCGGCAAGCAGCTGGATGACGCCCTGGTCGCCAGCCAGGCCCTGGAAGAGCGCAGCTTCGATGCCTATGGCCTGTTCGACGGCCAGCTCAAGCCGCTTGGCGGGCGCATTCGCGCCGTCCCGGCAGAACTGAAGCTCGATGGCAAGGTTCACGAACTCAAGCGCTGCCTGGACGCCGACGACCCACACATGCCGCGCGACAGCTGCGATGCCGTGGCGATCAAGGTGCAGGACGGCCGCTGGCTGGTACTGGTGCGTGACAACGGCTCGCTGTTCGTGGTCACCCGGATCATCCTGCATGCGCTGCTGTGGGGCATCTCGTTGACCCTGATCCCGGGCTTTGCCGGCTGGTACCTGCTGCGTCGCAGGCCGCTCAAACGCATCCGTGCGATCCAGGCCCAGGCCGAGCTGATCGTCGCCGGCGACCTCACCCACCGCCTGCCGTTGTCGGCCCGGCGCGACGAGCTGGACATGCTCGCGGCCATCGTCAACGCCATGCTCGACCGCATCGAGCGATTGATGCACGAGGTCAAGGGTGTGTGCGACAACATCGCCCACGACCTGCGCACCCCACTCACGCGCCTGCGCGCCCAGCTGTACCGCATTCGCCAGCAGAGCGACAGCGACTCCACCCAGGCCGAGGCGCTGGACCAGGCGATCGGCGAAACCGACACCCTGATGGCGCGTTTTCGCGGGCTGTTACGCATCAGCGAACTGGAAGACCGGCAACGCCGCGCCGGCTTCGTACAGCTGGACCCACACGCGTTGCTGGTGGAGCTGCATGACTTCTACCTGCCACTGGCCGAGGATGGCGGCATTCGCCTGGAACTGCAGCAGCCCACGGAACTGCCGGCATTGCATGGTGACCGCGAGCTGTTGTTCGAAGCCTTGGCCAACCTGGTGGGCAACGCTATCAAGTTCACCCCGGAGGGTGGCCAGGTGCGAATCAGCGCCACGCAGGACGACAACAGCCTGCAGCTTGCCATCGAGGACAGTGGGCCGGGTATTCCCGAAGAAGAACGGGCTGCGGTACTGAAGCGCTTCTATCGCAGCGAAGAAGGCCATCGCCATGCGGGGTTCGGGCTGGGGCTGTCGATCGTTGCGGCGATCGTCGACCTGCACGGGTTCGGGCTGGAGGTAGGAGCAAGCGGGTTGGGTGGGGCCAGGCTGGTTCTGCATTGCCCGTTGGCCGCGTCAGGCAAGTGAACAAAGGGGCTGCTTGGCAGCCCCTTGTCGGCGATCAGTCAGCCAGACGCCAGGTAGTACTGCCCTTGCTGTCCTCCAGCACGACCCCCATGGCGGTCAGCTGGTCGCGAATACGATCGGATTCGGCCCAGTTCTTGTCCGCACGCGCCTGCAGGCGCGCCTGGATCAAGCCATCGACCTCGGCGGCATCGACCTTGCCTTCGGCACCGGCACGCAGGAAGTCATCGGCGTCCAGCTGCAGCACCCCCAGCACGTCACCCAGCTCGCGCAGGCGACCCGCCAGGCCGGCAGCCGCATCCGGATCGCTGTCGCGCAGGCGGTTGATCTCGCGCACCAGGTCAAACAATACGGCGCAGGCTTCAGGCGTGCCGAAGTCGTCGTTCATCGCCACGCTGAAGCGCTCGACAAACGCCTCCCCACCCTTGGCCGGCACGCGCGGCAGGCCGCGCAAGGCATGATAGAAGCGCTCCAGGGCACCCTTGGCATCGCGCAGGCTGTCTTCCGAGTAGTTGATCGCGCTGCGGTAGTGGCTGGCCACCAGCAGGTAACGCACCACTTCCGGGTGGTACTTTTCGAGCACGTCGCGGATGGTGAAGAAGTTGTTCAACGACTTGGACATCTTCTCGCCGTTGATACGGATCATGCCGCAGTGCATCCAGGCGTTGGCGTACTGCTTGCCGGTGGCCGCCTCGCTCTGGGCGATCTCGTTCTCGTGGTGGGGGAACTCCAGGTCGCTGCCACCGCCGTGGATGTCGAAGCTTTCGCCCAGGCAGCAGGTAGACATCACCGAGCACTCGATATGCCAGCCCGGACGCCCCGGGCCCCATGGCGATTCCCAACTCGGCTCGCCCGGCTTGGCGCCTTTCCACAGGACGAAATCCAGCGGGTCCTGCTTGGCTTCATCAACCTCGATGCGCGCACCGATACGCAGGTCTTCGATCTTCTTGCGCGACAGCTTGCCGTAGCCGACGAACTTGCCGACCCGGTAGTACACGTCGCCGTTGCCCGGGGCGTAGGCGTAGCCCTTGTCGATCAGGGTCTGGATCATCGCGTGCATGCCGGCGATATGGTCGGTGGCACGCGGTTCCTGGTCCGGCGGCAGAATGTTCAGGCGTCGCTCGTCTTCGTGCATGGCGTCGATCATGCGCGCGGTCAAGGCGTCGAAGGTTTCGCCGTTCTCGTTGGCCCGGTTGATGATCTTGTCATCGATGTCGGTGATGTTGCGCACATAAGTCAGCTCGTAGCCGCTCTTGCGCAACCAGCGGGTAACCAGGTCGAAGGCGACCATGCTGCGGCCATGGCCGAGGTGGCAGTAGTCATATACGGTCATGCCGCACACGTACATGCGCACCTTGTTGCCATCCAGCGGCTTGAAGACTTCCTTGGCTTTGCTCAGGGTGTTGTAGATGGTAAGCACGGCGGTTCCTCAGCTGCCCCAGGAGTCACGCAGGGTGACAGTGCGGTTGAACACCGGGCGGCCCGGCTGGCTGTCTTTCAGGTCGGCGCAGAAGTAGCCTTCGCGCTCGAACTGGAAGCGGTCCTCGGGCTGGGCCTGGGCCAGCGACGGCTCGGCACGGCAACCGCGCAGCACCTGCAGCGAATCCGGGTTGATGTTGTCCAGGAAGCTGCCGCCCTCCTCGGTCTTTTCCGGGTTCGGCGAGCGGAACAGGCGGTCGTACAGGCGCACTTCGCACTCGACGCTGCCCTCGGCCGGCACCCAGTGGATAACCCCCTTGACCTTGCGCCCTTCAGGGTTCTTGCCCAGGGTGTCCGGGTCGTACGAGCAGCGCAGCTCGACGATGTTGCCGTCGGCATCCTTGATCGCCTCGTCGGCGCGGATCACGTAGCTGCCGCGCAGGCGCACCTCACCGGCCGGCTCCAGGCGCTTGTAGCCCTTCGGCGGCGCTTCCATGAAGTCGTCGCGGTCGATGTACAGCTCACGGGAGAACGGCAGCACGCGTACGCCCATGTCTTCCTTCGGGTGGCGCGGCAGCTCGAGCTGCTCGACCTGGCCTTGCGGGTAGTTGGTGATGACCACCTTCAGCGGGCGCAGCACGCACATGGCGCGTGGAGCGGTACGGTCCAGGTCGTCACGGATGCTGAACTCCAGCATCGACATGTCGACCACGCCGTCGGAACGGTTGGTGCCGATCATTTCGCAGAAGTTGCGGATCGAGGCCGGGGTGTAGCCACGGCGACGGAAGCCGGACAGGGTCGACATGCGTGGGTCGTCCCAGGCTTCGACGTGTTTTTCGTCGACCAGTTGCTTGAGCTTGCGCTTGGAAGTGATGGTGTAGTTCAGGTTCAGGCGGCTGAACTCGTACTGGCGCGGATGGGCCGGCACCGGCAGGTTGTCGAGGAACCAGTCGTACAGCGGACGATGCCCTTCGAATTCCAGGGTGCAGATCGAGTGGGTGATGCCCTCGATGGCGTCCGACTGGCCGTGGGTAAAGTCGTAGTTGGGGTAGATGCACCACTTGTCACCGGTCTGGTGATGGTGGGCATGGCGAATGCGGTACAGGATCGGGTCGCGCAGGTTCATGTTCGGCGACGCCATGTCGATCTTGGCCCGCAGCACGCGCTCGCCGTCCTTGAACTCACCGGCCTTCATGCGGGCGAACAGGTCCAGGTTCTCTTCCACGCTGCGCTCGCGGAACGGGCTGTTCTTGCCCGGCTCCTTGAGGCTGCCACGGTACTCCTTGGCCTGCTCCGGGGTAAGGTCGCAAACGTAGGCCTTGCCGCGCTTGATCAACTCGACCGCCCAGTCGTGCAGCTGGTCGAAGTAATCGGAGGCGTAGCGCACATCACCGGCCCAGTCGAAGCCCAGCCACTTGACATCGCTCTGGATGGCGTCGATGTACTCCTGGTCTTCCTTGGCCGGGTTGGTATCGTCGAAACGCAGGTGGCAGACGCCACCGAATTCCTTGGCCAGGCCGAAGTTCACGCAGATCGACTTGGCGTGGCCGATGTGCAGGTAACCGTTGGGCTCCGGCGGGAAACGGGTAACGATACGGCTGTGCTTGCCCGAGTCCAGGTCGGCCTGGATGATCGGCCGCAGGAAGTTCGCAGGGACAGCGGGGGCGCCTTTGGCAGCGGCGTTGGGCGCGTTGTCGGCAGTGGGCTTGCTCATAGGATCCTTGAATGCACGTAGCCGGCCTGGGTAGGCCGATTGAATCAAAGGGCCTATCATAGCCGAAGCAGTCAAGCTGCTGACAGTCGGGCCCGGACAAACAGGCGTGATTTATCACGGCTTTTTGCCGCAGCCTGGCAAAATGGCCAGTGCGCGCCATGTGTCGCGACCGCCTGATCCTGCGTCAGGTGGTAACCCGCGCCCTGCGCACCCTAATTCCCGATTGCCTTGAAAGAGCGAATTTCAGCATGTCCAAAGTCAAACTGAGCACCAACCACGGCGACATCGTCCTGCAACTGGACGCCGAAAAAGCGCCGCTGACTACCGAAAACTTCGTTCAGTACGTCAAGGATGGCCACTACAACGGCACCGTGTTCCACCGCGTGATCAGGGGCTTCATGATCCAGGGCGGCGGCTTCGAGCCTGGCATGAGCCAGAAGAAGACCCGCGCCAGCATCCAGAACGAAGCCGACAACGGCCTGAAGAACAAGAAGTACAGCATCGCCATGGCCCGTACCATGGAGCCGCACTCCGCCTCGGCGCAGTTCTTCATCAACGCCTCTGACAACGACTTCCTCAACCACAGCGGCAAGAACGTGCAGGGCTGGGGTTACGCGGTGTTCGGCGAAGTGATCGAAGGCCGTGAAATCGTCGATGTCATCGAAAAGGTCGCGACCGGCTCCAAGGCTGGCCACCAGGACGTGCCGAAAGACGATGTGATCATCGAGAAAGCCGAGATCATTGAGTGATCCTGCTGATCTCCGATCTGCACCTGCAAGAAGAACGCCCGGACATTACCCGGGCGTTTCTTGATTTGCTCGATGGTCGTGCCCGCCACGCCAAGGCCTTGTACATCCTCGGCGACTTCTTCGAAGCGTGGATCGGCGACGACGCCATGACACCCTTCCAGCAGTCGATCTGCCAGGCCATGCGCCGGCTGAGCGACAGCGGCACGGCCATCTACCTGATGCATGGCAACCGCGACTTCCTGATTGGCCAGGCCTTCTGTGACGCCGCAGGCTGCACCTTGCTGGCCGACCCCAGCGTGATCGAACTCGCTGGCGAACCGGTGTTGCTGATGCATGGCGACACCTTGTGCACGCGTGACCTGGGCTACATGAAGATGCGCCGTTTGCTGCGCAACCCGCTGAGCCTGTGGATCTTGCGCCACCTGCCGCTGGCGGCGCGGTACCAGTTGGCGCACAAGCTGCGCAGCGAAAGCCGCACGCAAGTACGGATGAAGGCTACCGAGATCGTCGATGTGACGCCGGAAGAAGTGCCCCAGGTAATGGCCGTGCATGGCGTACGCACATTGGTGCATGGCCATACTCACCGGCCGGCGATCCACAAGCTGGTGGTCGATGGGCAACCGGCACGACGCATCGTGCTGGGTGACTGGGACCGCCGGGGTTGGGTCTTGCAGGTTGACGAGCAGGGCTTTCAGCTGGCGCCGTTCGAGTTTTCCTGACGCTGTAGCACAAGCACTGCACCGCTTGCTGTCAGGGGTGCAGTGCCTGTGTCAGCGCCTCAAGGCTGGCTGGCCAGCGCGCCCTCGTCCCCCTCGCGGATCACATACTGCCGGTACTCAGGGTCGGCCTGGATTTGTGCCTCGGTAAACGGTAATGGCAGCAGTTGCTTGGCCGAAAAGGCCTTGGTCTGGTCGCCAAAGTGCGCCGAACCGGCTTCGCTGGACTGAGAAAACGCCAGCAACCCGCGCGCCTCCGGCCCCTTGTCGGTAAAGCTGACCAGTTGCAGGTAGCTGGTACCACTGACCACCAGCCGCTTGCCCTGCCCGTGCGGCACGCTGTGGATCGCGTTGTACACGCCCAACGCTTGCGGGCCGCCCGGCACCGGGGTGCCATCGACGGCCTGTTGCACCTGGCCCCAGCGCACCTGCCCTGCCACACCACTTTCATTCACCTGCCTGAGCGACGCCAGCGCCGCCTGGTGCAGCCGTTTGCGCACCGCCGCCTGCTCGACCGCCAGGCCACGCGGGGTATGCTGCGGGTCGGCCGGGTCGAAAGCCACCCGCCAGCTTTCCGGGTGTTTGGCCAGCGCCTCGAACAGGTTGTTGAAGTGCACCAGGCCAATGCCACTGTCGAGGTCGGCCTTGCCATTCCAGGCCGCCAGGCTGCGGCATACGGCCTGCACATCGGCAGCGGCGCCCTGGCACCATTGCAGCAGGTCTGGCAACACCAGGCTGGCCAGGTACACCTCATCGTCGGTCACCATGCGTTGCAGATCATCGATACTCAACCGGGCCTTGCCCTGCAAGCGTTGCAGGGCAAATCGGCCACGCATGCCCAGCGGCTGGTCGCTACGGCTTATCAACGGCGAATAGCCGGTCAGCGGCTGCGCCGGGTTGGTCATCCAGGCCGGGTCGTTGGAGTTCTGTACGAAATCGCTGCGCTGGAGGCTTGGCAGCAGGCGTGCCGGGAAGATACCTGGCTGTGCCGCCTGCGCATCCACTTTCCAGGCACACACGCTGCGCGAGCCATCCAGCACTACCAGGCGACCCTGGGCCTGCGGATTGCTGCAGGTGTCGAGCAACTGCTGGTCGACATAGGGCACCACCGACTGGTTCAGGTACAAGGCCTGGCCACCCTGGTCCACCGCCAGCGTATTGACCCAGGGAATACCCTGCAACTGCCCGATCGAACCCTGCAGCGTTGCCAGGCTGTCGGCGCGGTTGATCTGGTACCACTGCTGCAATACCCGGGTGTTTTCCAGGTTGGCATCCCGCAAGCTATAGGCCGTGCGGCTGTCCCAGTCGAGGCGCCCGGGCCACTGCACCACCGGGCCGAAACGCGAACTGTAGACCTGGCGTTGTACCTGGCTCAGGCTGCCATCCTCGGCCTTGACTGCAACGCTGATGGTCTGCCGGACCAGTGGCAGCGATTTACCATCGAGCAGGTAGCGGGTCGGGTCCTTGGGGTCGAGCTGCAGACGGTACAGGGTAAAGTGCTGCGACGTATCGACCGTGTGCGTCCAGGCCAGGTGCTGGTTGAAACCGATATTGACCACGGGCAGCCCCGGCAATGCCGCCCCCATTACATCGAGCTTGCCGGGGATGGTCAGCTGCATCTGATAGAAGCGCATGCCCCCCATCCACGGGAAGTGCGGGTTGGCCAGCAACAGGCCGCGACCATTGGCCGAACGCCGGGCGCCCAAGGCCACCGCATTGCTACCGCGCTCCAGGGCAAAACGTTCCTGCCGGGCCAGCGCCGTGGCATAGCCGCTCGTGGCCTGCCGGTCGGCCAGACTGGGCGGTTGCGCACCCGCCAGGGCTTCGACGAACTGCCCGACACCCCCTTCGGCCAACAGCCGGCGGGTCAGCTTGACCAGGTCTTCGCTACTGATCGGTCGCAACCACTCGCCATTGCCGCACTCGGCGGGCAACCCTTGGCCACGGCGCTCGGCCAGGGCCCGGTTGTAGCCGCTGGCATAGCCCGCCAGCAGCGCCTGGACCGAGGCCGGTTGTGCCTGCCAGAACGCATTGACCGCCGAGGGGCTGTTGAGCCAGGTGAAGAACAGGTCACTCGCCAGGTTGTCGCGCTGCTCCAGCGTCTTGCCGTTGGCACCGAAATATCGCGACCGTTCGCCGCTGACGGTCAGCACCTCGTTACCCAGCAGGCACAGGTTGTCCTGGGCATAGGCGTAGCCGATGCCATAGCCCAGACCCCGCTCATCCTTGGCCACGATATGCGGCACGCCATAGCTGGTGCGACGAATCTGCGCGCTGGCTTCGCCTGCGGCGGTCTGTGCCGGAACACCTGCGCTGAACGCCACCAGGGCGACAGCCAGACCAGCGCAAGTCATGGGACGGGAGAGTGGAAACACAGGCATTCCTCGATTTCGGGGGTCATCCCGATCAGACGAATACCTGAATGGAAATTTTACCAGGCACCGGCTGATGAAACGTCTTGCACAGTAACCGGCATTTTTTTTCACCGAAGGGCTGCAGTTTTTCCCTTCTCATTCGTCTTAGTCAGTGAGGCACCGATTGTTTCGGGTTCGTCGACGAAAAGGAGCATTCACATGTACAACCCGCCATCCTCGATCCAGGCCGGGCGCGTCCCGGGCAAAGCGCCCCAGGGACAGGACGCACTGGCCGACGGACGCACCGGCAACGAACAGATTCGCGAGTTGTTGCGCACCTTCGGCCTGCGCACCAGCCTGATCCGCCTCAAGGTGATCGACACCCTGCACGTCGCCCAGCGCAGTGGCCGCAGCATCGGTGTGCGCGGCGTGCACGCCCAACTGGAACAGCTGGATATTCCGCTGTCGTTCCTCAGCGTGCGCGAAGTGCTCAAGCGGTTGTGCGCGGAAGGCGTCATCCAGCTGGGCAGCGACAAGTGCTACAGCCTCCACCCCCAGGCACGCGCCGTGCTGGAGCAGGCGTCTTCACGCTGAGTGGGCGGCCGGCCACACCAGGCCGGCCCAGCTCGTCAGGGCTTGACCTTGCGCCGCAAGATGCCGTTGATCACCACGACCACCACGGCGATGGCAATCGCCAGTATCTGAAAGGTCTGTTCACTGATCGTGCCCTGCTTCTGCAGATGGGACAGGCCCAGCATCAGGCCCAGGACGACCAGAATGATCAGAATGGAATATTTGAGGCGCTGCACGTGTGTCATCGAAGGTTCCTTGCAACATCGGGGCAAATGGCTCGCAACGAGCCGCGGCAATGATACAACGCCGGCCGGCCCCGGCGCTGGATTTCCTGCTGGGTGAGCCGGCGGCGGCCTGAAAGCATGGGGCTCCCGAGTTACCCGCCGGAGTCACCATGTACAAACCCCTGCTGTTCGCATCCCTGTTTCTGACGCCCTTTTCCTTGCATGCACTCGATACCCGCCAGGCTTCGGCCGAGCAACTGCTTGAGCTGGGGCGCAACCTGGCAGACCAGGCCGGTGCCAGCCAGTGGCAACAACTCTGGCAACGGGTGCGCCAGGCCGGCTACCTGCAGGCAAACGGTGCATCCGTGCATTTCAGCGTGGCGCCGGCGCTGCTGCCCCAGCTGGCCCGGCAAACCTTGGCCCAAGCTGACCGGGTCCAAGCGCTGCAGCAAACCCAGGCTGTGTACCGACGCACCTTTGCCGGCCAGGTAGTCGGCCAGCGCGACGGCCAGCCGCTGCATGCGCTGTGCCTGCTGGTCGATTGGCGCACGCTGCCGCAAGGCATGCTCGACACCCCCCAGGCTTACTTGCGCAGCGCCAGTCTGCTGAGCAGCTATCCGTGCGACTAAGAGGTACCGGACCCAACAGGCATACCCGGAGGAGACCTGATGGGAAACCGCCCGCTACAGCCGAGTGTTGAATCCATGTCCTACAGCGCCGGATATCGCTGCCTGCAAAAGCTGTTCTCCGAAGCTACAAGCCCAAACCCCTATGTCGCCTAGCGACCAGCCAGGGCCGTCGCAGAAAATTCAGTCACACCGTCGACATAACGCCGCTGGTGATCGGGTAGTAATCCCATCCATCCCCGAGGAGCGCCACATGGAATTACCAGACTTGAGCCAAATCGATACCAGCCAGCTGCCCCATTCGTTGCAGGCCCTGATCGACTGCATCGGCATCGAAAACGCCTATCAGCTCACCTGCGCATATGGCGGCAGACCCAAGTACATCCCCAAGTACCGTGAGCGCACCAAGCTCGCCGACGTTCTGCCGGCCGAAGCACTTGACGCACTGATCAAGCGTTTTGCCGGGGTCGCCTTGGAAATTCCCAAGGCCGACCACTTCCTGCGTCAACTGCGCAATCTGCAAATTCAGAAAGAAAGCGCCAACGGCTTGTCACGCAGCCTGTTGGCCAACAAGTACGGCCTCAGCCTGCGCCAGATCGGCAACATCCGTCGCCAGGAAGCGTGCGCTCGCTGAGCCTCACCCCCCGTGGCCGGTCGCTAACGATCGCTTGTCACACCCAACCAGAAAGAGAGACCAGTCATGATAGATAACAGCCTCATTGGATCCGTCATCAACTCGTTGCCGATGGACCGCATGATTGCCGGCCCGCTGCAGGCGATGGTTCAGGCCCAGGTCACCGCGAGCAAGTCATACGCCGACTTCCTGATGCAAGTATGTATCCAGGACGGCAAAGCGGTCGCCATCCAGTTCGACTACGACGAAACCATTGTCGACGAACAGGGCGAATACAAGGGCGTGGTCAGCAAGACCATGAAAGTGCCGCTGCTGGCGGCCATTACCCACCCGAACATCGCCATCGAAGAAGGTAAAGTCGAGTTCGAACTGACCATCGAACAGTCGGCGGAAGACACATCCAGCAGCGAAAAGGGCGGCGAAATGGCCGCCTCGCTGGGCTGGGGACCGTTCAAACTCAACATGAAAGGCAGCATCAGCCACAAGTCCACGCAAACCCGCAAGACCGATACCCGCGCCCGCTATGCCTTCAATACCACCCTCAAGCGCCAGGACCCTCCGGAAGCGCTGATGCGGGTGATCGACTTCCTTACCGACGCCGCCACCAAACCGACCGTGGTCAAGACGGCAGCACTGGAAAGCCCCGATGCGATCTCGACGGCCGACACGCTGAATAACAAGGGCGCCGACGCTGGAGCCGGTGCCCGCAACGGCGCCATGGCGCCTTGAACCACGCAAAAACCACAAAAAAGCCCCCACTCGGCAGGGTGGGGGCACTACCGTCCAGAGGAGCCAAGTGAGTGGACAAAGTTCCTGCCCCGATGACTTCCATCGACCTGCGTGAGATTACGCGTGGCCTGCAAGAAGCCGCCAGCGCTACCAACGGTCTGATCGCGCAGCAGTATATCAACCTGTTCGACCAGTTCTTCGACTGTGACACCGAAGCCTTGGGCGCGCCCATGAAAGCCAAGATGGTCGAGGTAGCGATGGACGGCCAGCACATCATGCGCGTCCCCCTGTTCGCGCTGGTCTCGCCCAAGGGCCTGGCCCTGGAGCGTATGCAGGTCGACCTGTCGGTCCGGGTCAAAGGTACCGAAGCACAACGGGCACTGCTGACCGCCAGCGAACACCAGGCCGCGAGTTTCAAGGTCACGATCGGCGGCCAAGGCCGCCAAGGGGAAAGCCGTGACCCCGACGAAGTGCAGATCCGCATGCAGTTCCAGGCCAGCGAGCCACCCGAAGCCCTCAACCGGCTGATCGAGGAGTACACCAAGCTGATCATCCCGGTACGAGCCCCCAGCCCCCCGCTTTCGCCCGATACCAATGAGTTCATCGAGGCGGCTACGGTCCGTTGACGGCCGCCCCGGCGCGGCTCAGAAGTCGCGCTTGTAGAAGATATCCAGTGAACTGGCCAACCCGCTGGCAGCCTCGAGGTAGACCTTCTTGCTCAGCTTGTAGCGCAACGCAATGGTATTGGCGGGTTCGAACACCCCGACGCCGTAGCGCAGGCTCAGCTTCTCGGTCAGGTTACCGCTGGCGACCACGCTGGTGGTGGTGCCGGAACCTTCGGTGTCCAGCTGGAAATCATCAATCCCCAAACTCGAAGCCAGGCTGCCGGTGATACCGGCGCTACCGGCCAAGCCCAGGCCCAGAGCCGCCTCGGCAAGCATGTTGCTGTCTTCGCCGGAAGCGCCCAGAGGCCGTCCCAGCACCAGGTATGACAATGCCTGCTCCTGGCTCATGGCCGGCTCCGAAAACACCTTGGTAGTGGGTTGCTCTGCACTGCCAGTCAGGCGGATACCGGCAATCACGTCGTCAACCTTGCGGATCGCTTCGATGTCCAGGTAAGGCTGGTCGATCGGCCCGGCAAACAGTAGTCGCGCACGGCGAATGGTCAGGCGCTGGCCGTAGGCGCGGTAGCGCCCGTCGGCCAGGCTCAGTTCACCACGGGTATCCAGATTGTCGCCGATGTGCACATGGCCGAGCAGGTTGGCCTTCAGACCAAAGCCACTGAATGCCAGCTTGTCGTGGCCCACCTCGACGTCGATGTCCATGGCCATCGCCATGGGGGGGGTACCCTGTTCGGTCTGGTGGCCGACGATCACCGCGTCGTCCGACACTTTAACGGTGGACGGTGGCAACTCACGCACGGTGATCGTGCCTTTGGGTACTTGCACCTTGCCGGTGACTGCCAGCTTGTCGTCGATCAGGCGCAAGGTCAGGTCAGGTGCGACCTCCAGCGTGGCATAGGGCTCGACGGTGACGGGCAGTTGCTGGCCTTGCAGGTGCACGTCCATGCCCAGTGCCTGGCCCCATGTGAGGTTGCCGCGCAACTGGCCCCGCCCCGCCTCGCCACTGCGCCAGTCACCCGCAAGCTGTACCTGCTCGCCGGCAATCAACGCCTGCAACGACAGGCCTTCGAGGCTGACCGGCAGCTCGGCGCCACTGACCTCGCCGCCGCTGAGCACCAGGTTGCCGTTGACCTGCGGCGCCAGCAGGGTACCCGACAGCCGTCCACTGCCATTGAGCTGCCCGGCCAGGCGCTCGACCATCGGCACGAACGGTCGCGCCACTGACAGGTCGAGGCCGGCCAGGCGGAAATCACCGGACAACGGCTTGTTCCTGCCCAGCGGGTCGAGGCGGGTATTGACGTTCAGCTCACCGAGGCGCTGGCCACGGAACACCAGGCGGGTATCGATGCGCCGTGGTGCCAGTGTGCTGTCCAGGCGCAGGGCCTGATAGGGGAAGTCGACCCAGCGCTGCTGGTCACGCACACGCAGGGTACCGCCACTGGCGTCGACGACGATGCTGCCCTTGGGACCGCTGGCGGGAATGTCCAGATTGATGTCGGCATTGAGCAGGCCCTGCCAGGCGAAGTCTTTCGGCAGCCACTGGGCCAGGCTGTCCAGCGGGAACTGCTTGAGGTGGTAGCGCAAGCGTGGATCCGGGGCCAGGCGCTGGTCCTCGCCACACAGGCTGGCCTGGCCGGAGCGCCAGCAATGGGCACCGAAGTCCAGCTGGCCGCTGGCCAGCCGCTGCAGGCGCGCCGGTGCCTGCAACTGCCAGTCCTGGCCACCGGCCTGGATTCGCCCGCTGGCCAGGCGCCCACGCCAGTCCCCCTTGTTCAACTGGCCATCCAGGCCCAGGTCGAGTTTGAGTTGCGGCCCGTCCAGCGCCAAGGTCAGCGCTTGCTGGCGAATATCGCCCTTGCCGTTGGCCTGCAGCTCACCCAATGCCGTGTCACCCAGGTGGATGCCGCTGGCCTTGAGCACCAGCACGCCGCGCTGGGCGTTATCCAGGCGGGCGTCCAGGTCCAGCTGCTGCAGGCGGTTCTCAGCCAGGGCCAGCCGCTGGCCTTGCACGGCCAAGGTACCTTGCGGGGCCTGCAAGGTACCGGCGACGTCCAGCCGGCCCTTGACCTGGCCCTGCAGCCTTGGCCACAACTGGCCCAGGCGCGGCAGGTCGAGGTCGATCCGCCCGGCCAGGCGTTGTTGCAGGCTACCACTGCCCATGATGCGGTTGTCACCCAGTTGGATGGCCAAGGCGCCCAGCGTCCAACGCTCCCCTGCCCCTTGGGCGTCGACCTTGAGCACCGCCGGCTGGCCGCGCAGACGGCCTTTCAGGTCCAGCTGGGCCTCCAGGCTCAGCGCATCACCTTTGAGCTCGCCCTTGCTGCGCAGCGGCCCGGCCAGGGTGCCTGGCAGCTCGGCCAGCCAATAGGCCGGGTCGAGCGCCGAAAGCTGCAGGGCAACGTCCCATGCCAGGTGTTCGGCAAACCCCACGGCAACACTGCCTTCAGCCTTGCCTTGCCCGGCACTCAGCGCCAACTGCGGCAGCTTGACCTGGCTCAGGTCCCCTTGGAACGGGCTGGCCAGGCTGAACGGCCCGGCCGGGCCATCCAGATCGCCGTTGAAGCTGCCCTGGTAATTGCCATCGCGGTAATGCACCTGTGCGATGAAGCGCTTGAGCGTGACCTGGGGCGGCGTCTCCAGCGGGTACAGGCGCAGCCACGGGAAGTCCTGCCAGTCCACCTGGGCATCGGCGACCAGGCCTTGCTGCCAGTCGGCCGTGGCTTGCAGCTTGACGCGCTGGGTGTCGCTGGCGCTCAGGTCCAGGGCATCCAGCCTGGCCCCTTTGCTGTCGACCAATCCAGACAACAGCAAGGCCACTGGCGACTGTTCGGCGGGCAGGCGGGCAGAGCCCGACAGCTGATAGCCGCTGAGCAGGTTGCCCTTGGCATCGAGCTTGAGTTGGTTGAACTGCAGGGTGTCGGGTAGCGAACCGGTTGGTTTGAATGCCTCGGCGCGAACCTGCAAGGTTGCCGGCAGATGCTCGGCCAGCGCCTGCAGCTGCCCGCTCAGGGTAGCGTCGAGGTAGCCACTGCTGGTCCCGGCCAGCTTCAAGCTATTCTGCAGTTCGCCGCTGGCGGTCAGTGCCACCTGCCAAGGTTTGCCGTCTACTGCAGGCAGTTGCAGCTGCGCCTGCAGTTGCACCGGCCAGTCGCCTTCGGGCTGCAGGTCGCCCTGCAGGCTCAACTGCAGGTCATCACGCTGCAGCTGCAGGCTGTCGATACGCATCCCGCTGCGTGTCCAGTGCGCAGCCAGGTGCAGGTCACCCAGCAGATCACTGCCGTCCAGACGCAACTGGCCGACCTTGACTTCGCCCAACTCGAGCGCCAACGGCAACCGCAGGGCCGGTAGTTGCAGCGGGCCGCTTTCGCTCGGCTCAGCGCCTGGAGCAAAGGCCATGTCGATGCGCTGGGCCTGCAACTGGCCGATGCACAAGGTGCCGCGCAGCAAACATGCAGGCGACCAGGCCAGCAGCGGTGCCTGCAGCTCTACCCTGCTGGCGCCGTCGGCCCAGACCAGCCGGCTGGCTTGCCAGCTACCGCCCAGGCGGCCCTGGAAATCCGCCACCTCTAGCCCGGGCACCTGGCCCAGCGTCCAGCGGCTGCCCGCCTCGGTCCCCAGCAGCAGGCCCACGGCAATAGCCAGGCTGGCAATGCTCCCGAGCAGGCCCGCCAGCAGATACTTGATCACACGTTTCACAGCTCAGGCCCCATGGAAAAGTGCAGGCGGATGCCCCCTTCGTCATCCAGTGCCCTGGCCAGGTCCAGGCGCAATGGCCCGACCGGCGATACCCAGCGCACACCAAAACCGACGCCGGTCTTCAGGCTCGGCAGCTCAAGGTCGTTGAACGAGTTGCCCTGGTCGACGAAGGTAGCCAGCCGCCACTTCTCGGTCAGCGAGTATTGGTACTCGACACTGCCCGCTACCAGGTAGCGCCCGCCAATGCGGTCGCCATCGCTGTTTTTCGGCGACAGGGTCTGGTAGTCGTAGCCGCGCACGCTCTGGTCGCCACCGGCGAAGAAGCGCAATGAAGGTGGAATGTTGTTCTTGAAGCCATTGGTTGCACTGCCCCCGAACTGCACCCGGCCGAGCAGCCTGTGGTTGTGGCCCAGGGTGGTCAGGCCCTTGAGCAGTACGTTGCCATGCAACAGGTTGGTGTCCGAAACCACCCCTTCCTTGGCGGCCTGCACATCGAACTGCAGGCGGTAGCCGTTATGCGGGTCGATGCGGTTGTCGCTGCGCAGGAACGAGAAGCTCACGCCCGGCATCAGCAGGTTGCTCAAGCCGGAATCGTCGCCCAGGCGATACTCTTCCCGCTGGTACTTGAGCGAGACCACCCGCTGCCAGCCACTGGGCAGCTTGCTGTGCCACTCGGGGCCGACCGTCAGCAGCTTACTGAGCGTGTCGGTGCCAGCGATTTCCTCGTTCTGGTAGCCGCCGGCAAAGCGCAGCTTGTCGGTGAGCGGTGGGTCGAGCGGTATGTCGTACCACAGGCCGACGTTCTGCCGCGGTGCCGACAGTTCGGTTTCCCAGCCATAGCTATGGCCCTGCGGGTTGACCCAGTGGCGGGTCCAGTTGGCCTTGCCGCGGGGGCCGACGTCGGTCGAAAAGCCCAGCCCCAGGCCCAATGTGCGCGGCTTGCGCGTTTGCAGGTGGACGTCCACGGGGACCTCTTCGCCGACGGCGGCGGTAGGCGCCGCATCCACGCGCACGCCTTCGAAGTAGCCGCTCGATTGCAAGTCATTGTTCAGTTCGGCGACCAGTTCGGAGTCGTAGGGTGTACCTGGCTTGAACGAGACCATGCGCTGCAGCAGGTCGTCGTCCAGCGGGGTGTCGCCGCCAAAGGTCACGGCGCCCAGGCGATAGCGCGGGCCGCTCTGGTACACCAGTTCGATATCAGCCACGCCCGCCTGGGGGTCCACCGCCAGGCGCTGGCGACTGAAGCGCCCACTGAAGAAGCCATAGCGTGACGCCTGGTTCTGGATCAGCCGCTTGGCATCTTCGTAGTGGCCGTGGTTGAGCTGTTCACCGGCACGCAGGGCCCTGCTGTCGGGCAGGCGAAAAGCCTTCAGCTCGCTGGCGGGCCCTTCGATGCGCACGGTCACGTTGCGCAGGCGAATCGGCTCGCCTGGGGTGATGGTGATGATCAGTTGCGGGGAACGCTCGGCCGCGCTGGCAGGCTTGACCTCGGTGTCGATCTGCGCCTGATAGTAGCCAAGCGCCTGCGCGGCTTTGCGCGCCTGCTCCTGGGCGCCGCGACTGAAGCGCAGCAGCGCTTCTTCATCACGGTCGCCGAGGGTACCGATATAGCCTTCGACATTGGCCTTGAGCGCCTTGTTGGCGGGTTCAACCTTCACCAGCAACTCGCTCTGGCCCCATGCTGCGAAACTGGCGGCCCAGATAACCAGGCCCCAGGTCAATCTTCCTGAATACGTCATGCGGCGCATGCTACCAGAGGCGCGCGTTCAAGTGAGCCGCTGCGCTGCCCGCTCAGGCAAAAGCGGAATCGGAAGAGACCGGGTTGGGATGAAAGAACACTCTCTCTCGGATTGGTCCTACAGCTACCTCGCCAATTTCTTCATAACCCTGACGCTGGTAAAACGCCAGGTAGTGTTCATTGCCGGTGTCCAGTACCACGCCTTGGGTATTCGCGTCCGCTGCGCACCAGTCGTGCACCGCTTGCAACAGTTGCTCGCCGTACTGCTTGCCCTGGTACTGCGGATGCACGCCGAGCAGCGGCAACACATGCACTTTGTCGGTGGGCAGGCAACTGGCCAGGGCGGCCTGGTAGTCCATGTAGCGGCGCGTACAGCGCAGGCCGGTGCCCAGCATCATGCGCAGGCGCCAGGCCCAGCTGTCGGCCACGCCCAGCCGGCGCAGCGGTGGCACGATCAGGGCCAGGGCGATCAGGCGGTCGTCCAGCAGCAGGCCGATGGCGGGCAGTTGCAGGTAGAAATGCTGGCGAACCCATTCGCGCACCATCACCCGCAAACGCCGTTCATAGCCCGGGCGCTGGGCCTCGAAGATATAGGCAAAGGTCGGTTCGTGGCGGTAGGCGTTGTACAGCAGCGAACGCGCTTCGCGGCTGTAGCCGTCATCGAGCAGGCAGACACGAGCCGGAGCGGCAGTGGTTTCGGGCATTGCGGGCAGACCTCCTGGAATGGGCATACAGTGCCTTGGAGGCGCCTCAGCGTGCATCGTTCACCCCCTGCAAAGCACGTTAGCAGCAGCCTCGCGAAGCCGCCATGCTGGTGGTGACAGGCGATGTCGGCTAGCATCGCGCCTTTTACCAGGATTGTCTTTCCATGAAGATCGTCTGTTTCAACATCAATGGCCTGCGGGCCCGCCCGCACCAGCTGGCGGCGCTGATCGAAAAGCACCAGCCGGACGTGATCGGCCTGCAGGAAACCAAGGTCAGCGACGATCAGTTCCCAGCGGCCGAGGTGCAGGCACTGGGTTACCACGTGCACTACCACGGCCAGAAAGGCCACTATGGCGTGGCCCTGCTCTCGCGGCAGGCACCGCTGAGCCTGCACAAGGGCTTTGCCACCGATGAAGAAGATGCCCAGCGCCGCTTCATCTGGGGTACTTTCGCCGATGCCAACGGCACCCCGGTCACCATCATGAACGGCTACTTTCCGCAAGGCGAGAGCCGCGACCACCCCACCAAGTTCCCGGCCAAGCAGCGCTTCTACAGCGACTTGCAGGCGCTGCTCGAAGGCCAGTTCCGCAACGACCAGCCCCTGCTGGTGATGGGCGACATGAATATCTCGCCGCAGGACTGCGACATCGGCATCGGCCCGGACAATGCCAAGCGCTGGCTGAAGACTGGCAAATGCAGTTTCCTGCCGGAAGAGCGCGAGTGGCTGGAGCGTTTGAAAGGCTGGGGCCTGGTTGACAGTTTCCGTCACCTGCACCCGGACGTTACCGACCGTTTCAGCTGGTTCGACTACCGCAGCCGTGGCTTCGAAGACGAGCCCAAGCGTGGCCTGCGCATCGATCTGATCATGGCGTCACAGCACCTGGTGCCGCGGATCAAGGCAGCGGGAGTGGACTACGAGCTGCGCGGGATGGAAAAACCGTCGGACCACGCGCCGATCTGGCTGGAACTGAGCTGATCGCATCGCCCGTGCGGCCCCGCATGGCCGGCCTTTGCGTTGCAAAGGGCCACGCCTGCGGGCCGTACCACTGTCTTTCACAACCCCAGGCGCAACGCCTCGCCTACCCCAGCCCCGCGCACGTCGTCAGCCGCGCTGACCAAGGCAAAGTTGTACGCCCCGTGCGACCAATAGCGCGCCTCCAGCTGCCCCTCCACGCGCTGCCCGTCGGGCATGCGCCGGTATTGCTCACCCGGTGAGCGCAGGAACAGGCTGATGCGCTGCCCCTTGCCGTCCTCGAACACCAGCAACGCCGCCGGGCCTTGCTCGTTGCTCAGCAGGCGTGCACCGACCGGCGTGAAGCCATACCCTGCCAGGTCTGGCAACTGGCCCACGCGGCTGAAGTGCCGGCCCAGCCAGTCGCGCAACTGCGCCGGGTCGCGGGCCTGGATATCCAGCGCCTCGCTGCCGGCGAACAGACGGTGCGCCTGCACCGCATCGGCCATCGGCAGGCTGGCGTGCGTCAGGCTCAGGTCGCGGACCTGCCAACCGCCCAGGCCGCCCACCCCCAGTGCCAGCAGCAATACCGCCGCGGTGGCCCAGCGCCGCTGCCGGCGCTGGCGCACTTGCCGCTGCAAGCGGGCAAGGTCCAGCTGGGCCGCCCCGGGCAGTTCGGCAAAGCCGGCCAGCGCTGCGCGCAAGCGGCGGGCATCGGCACGCCAGCCCTCGACCTTGGCCGCTGCCTGCGGGTTGGCCGCCAGCCAGGCCTGCACTTCGGCGCGGCGTGCGGGCTCGAGGCGCTCATCGACATAAGCATGCAATTCGTCTTCGCTGGGGATCAGGCGCGTCATTTGAGTCTCCGCAAGGCTGGTGGCTGGGGGGCGCCTTCGGTCAGTTGACGCAAGGCATTGCGCGCGCGCGACAGGCGCGACATCACGGTGCCAATGGGGACACCAAGCGCCTGCGCGGCCTCCTTGTAGCTCAAGCCTTCGATACTGACCAGCAGCAACAAGGCACGTTGTTGTGCCGTCAGCCGGGCAAACGCCTGCAAGTCGGCCTGGGCCAGGATGGTGGCTTCGAGGTTGTCGCCAACCGGTTCCTCGTCACGCTCGCCACGGCCAAACCAGGACAGCCAGCGCGCATGCAGGCGCTCACGGCGCTTAGCGTCAAGGAACAGCCGGTAGAGAATGGTGAACAGCCAGGCGCGCAATGCATCGGCATCACGTTGTTGATCGCGCCGGCTCAGGGCCCGCTCTACCGTGGCTTGCACCAGATCATCGGCGCTGCCCGGCTCGCGCGTCAGCCACACGGCAAAGCGGCGCAGGCGGGCAAGCAGCTCGCGCCACTGGTGGTCGTCCAGGTCGTGCATGGCAAAATTCCGGCCTCTGGGGGTGTCAGTGTACGGGGCAGACGCCTGCCAGGACATTTTATTCCGGCCGAGGGAATAAGACCTTGCCGGCGGCGTCGTACCGGCACCTTCACTGAACCGGACAATGACCATGAACTCACCCCTGCACGGCCAGGCCCGAGCCTTGCGCCTGGCGGCCATCGGTGCCGTGATGCTGGCGGCCGGCGCCAGCTTTGCCTATGCCGCCGGCTGGCTCGGCGAGCCCCGGCTGACGCCACAACGGATCATCGACACGTTCGAGGCACAGGCTGGGCACTACCCAGGCTACCGCAAGAACCACGCCAAAGGCCTGTGCGTCAGCGGCTACTTCCAGGCCAGCGGGCAGGCTGCCAGCTTGTCCACGGCGCGCGTGTTCAGCCAGCAACGGGTGCCGGTCATCGGCCGCTTCGCCATCGGCGGCGCCAACCCGTTCGCGCCCGATACCGGCATACCGGTACGCAGCCTGGCCATCGAGCTGCGCACCGATGACGGGCAGATCTGGCGCACCGGCATGAACAACCCGCCGGTGCTGGCGGTGAGCACCCCGCAAGGGTTCTATGAGCAAGTGCTGGCGAGCGCGCCGGACCCGGCCACCGGCAAACCCGACCCAGGCAAACTGCAGGCGTTCTTCGCCGCCCATCCGGAAAGCGCGGCGTTTCGCCAGTGGGTCGCCGCCTACAAACCCAGCAACAGCTTCGCCAGCACGCAATACCACAGCATCAACGCCTTCCGCCTGGTCGATGCAGCTGGTGCCGCCCACCCGGTACGCTGGCAACTTGAGCCACACAGCGCGTTTGCCGCGCTGCCTGCGCAGGTCGATGACAAACAGTTCCTGCAACACGACCTGCAGCAACGCCTGGCGCAGGGCCCATTGCGCTGGACCCTGCGCCTGGTCCTGGCCGAGCCGGGCGATGCGGTGGATGACCCTGCCCGCCCCTGGCCTGCCGAGCGGCGCAGCGTGGATGCCGGCACCCTGGTGCTGGAACAGGTCGATGCCCCCGAACAAGGCGCCTGCCGCGACCTCAACTTCGACCCGCTGATCCTGCCCCACGGTATGGAAGCGTCAGCCGACCCGATCCTCGCCGCCCGCTCCGCCGCCTATTCGGAATCCTTCAACCGCCGCAGCCGTGAATCGCTCGGCACTGGAGCCCGCCCATGAGACCCGAAGCCTTCCACCCGATCGCCCGCCTGCTGCACTGGCTGATGGCCATCCTGATTCTGGCCATGCTGTTCATCGGCGTGAGCATGGTCGCGGACCTGTCGCTGCGTCATACCGTGCTGATCGGCCTGCACAAGGCCACTGGCCTGGCCCTGCTGGTGCTGGTAGTGCTACGCATCGGCGTACGCCTGGCTCTGCCCCACCCGCCCTTGCCAGGTGACCTGCCAGCAGCGCAGCGCTGGGCCGCCGGCGCTTCGCACCTGCTGCTGTACGGCTTGATGCTGGCCATGCCACTGCTGGGCTGGGCCATGCTGTCGGCGGGGGGCTACCCGCGGCCACTGGGCCTGCCGGCGATCGCCCCACACGACCTGCAGCTGTACGCCGTATTGCGCCAGGCGCATGGCTGGGCCGGCTACCTGCTGTTTGCCACCGTGCTGGTGCACGTGGGGGCAGCATTGATGCATGCATGGGTGCGTCGTGACGGGGTATTGCGCAGCATGTGGCCCGGCCCTTTGCGCCGCAACCCGTGACCGCAGCGGACAGGGCGCTCGACAACCGATGGCGATTCCTGATCAACTCGGCTTTCTGTCTGCCGCACTGCCCTGGACTGCCTGATGAATGCTGCAAAGGATCCTGCCGCTCTCCTCCCTGCCAGCACACTGGACCTGCGTCCGCTGCTGCTGGCCAACATGGCCTGTACCCTGTCGATGATGGCCTTTGTCGCGCTGATCGGCCCGATTGCCCGGCAGCTCGGCATGGCCACCTGGCAAGCCGGTGCCGCGGTCACCGTGGCCGGGGTGGTCTGGGTACTGCTGGCACGCCCCTGGGGGCGCGCGGCGGATCGCTACGGCCGCCGGCGCATCCTGTTGCTGGGCAGCGCCGGCTTCACCTTGGGCTATTGGCTGATGTGCCTGTTCATCGAAGGTGCATTGCGCTGGTTGCCGGGGGCGACGCTGGCGTTCATCGGCCTGACCGTGGCGCGCGGCTGCATCGGTGCGTTCTATGCCGCCATCCCGGTGGGCTGCAACGCGCTGATCGCCGACCATGTCGAACCCCAGCGCCGGGCCCGGGCCATGGCCGCGCTGGGCGCCGCCAACGCCATCGGCCTGGTGGTCGGGCCGGCATTGGCCGCGCTGTTGGCGCGGCATAGCCTGAGCCTGCCGTTCCACATACTGTCGCTGCTGCCAGCCAGCGCCTTCCTCGTCCTGCTGTTCAGCCTCAAGCCACAGGCGCTGTCGCACCGCCATGTTCCGCGCCCGGTGCAGCTGAACGACCCGCGCCTGCGCCGCCCCCTGCTGGTTGCATTCTGCGCCATGCTCAGCGTCACGGTCTCGCAGATCGTGGTCGGGTTCTTCGCCCTCGACCGCCTGCACCTGGGCCCAGCCGAGGCCGCCCAGGCCGCCGGCATCGCCCTGACCACGGTGGGCGTGGCACTGATCCTGGCGCAAGTAATGCTGCGCCAGCTGGAATGGCCGCCGCTGAAAATGATTCGGGTGGGTGCCACAGTGTCGGCCATGGGCTTTGCCTGCGGGGCCCTGGCAACCACGGCGCCGTGGCTGTGGGCCTGCTATTTCGTCGCGGCGGCGGGCATGGGCTTCGTGTTCCCGGCGTTTTCCGCGTTGGCGGCAAATGCCATGCACGCGTCGGAGCAAGGCGCTACAGCCGGTGCCATCGGTGCAGCGCAGGGCATGGGCGCGGTGATCGGGCCGCTGGCGGGCACCCTGGTGTATGCGCTCGACCCACGCTTGCCATTCCTGGCCGTTGCGGCCCTGCTGCTGCTCGTCGGGCTGTGGCCGATGCCCGCCGCACAAAGGGCCTGACAAGCACAGCGCGCAAGCGTGCAGAGTGTGTTTTAATGCGCATCGCTCATTATTTTTGACACCTCTTGAATACAAGGCGGCTATGGACACGGGGACGCGACTCAAACTGGTGCGTGAACGCAACAACCTCTCCCAACGGGAACTGGCCCGCCGCAGCGGGCTGACCAATTCGACCATTTCGCAGATCGAGCAGAATCGCGTCAGCCCTTCGGTCAGTTCCCTGAAGAAACTGCTCGAGGGCATCCCCATGAGCCTGGCCGAGTTCTTCAGCTTCGACGAGCCGGTGCGCGAAGAGCGCTACGTGTTCCGTGCCGGCGAACAGCCAGACCTGGGCCGCAATGGCTTGCGCATGCTGCTGGTCGGCGCCAGTGTCGAAGGCCGCCAGATGCGCATGCTGCGCGAACTGTATGCACCGGGTGCCGACTCGGGCGAACCGATCGTGCATGCCGAGGGTGAAGAGTGTGGCCTGGTCACCCGCGGTACCGTCGAGTTGTGGGTCGATGGCCAGGTGAGCGTGCTCAACTCGGGCGACGGCTACTACATCCCCACGACCCTGCCGCACAGCTTCAAGAATATCGGCCCGGACGAGGCCGAGATCATCAGCGCCAACACCCCGGCGAATTTCTGACCTGGCCGAACTGCCGCGAAGGGCCGCTCAGCGGCCCCCGACAGGAGCAGCATGAACACCCGGACCGTCTACCAATGCCTGCGTGATGCAGCGCTTGGCATCCATGCCTTGTCCGTTGAAGCCCGCCACGATCACGGCCTGGTCGATATCGCTATCCAGGGCTGGCAGCTGACCCTCGCCATGGACGTCGAGGGCCTGGCCCAATGCGTCCATTGCCAGGCACCCAACGGGGAACAGGCCGGGCTCGAAGATTGGCAGCGCTATGGCACCAACCCGACCGACCTGCTCAGCCTGTGGGAACGCACTCAGCTGGAACGGCTGCTGGCGCCCTGACACAGCGCCTGCTCGACAAAGTCCAGGCGGTCCTGGCCGAAGAACATCTCGTCACCGACGAAGCAGGTCGGCGCACCAAACACCCCGCGCCCCACAGCCTCTTCGGTCACCTGCCTGAGCGCAGCCTTTACCTGCTCGTCCCCCGCCAGCGCGCGAAATGCCTGCGGGTCGAAGCCGCCCTGGCTGAGCGTAGCGTCGAGGACGACGCTATCGCCCAGGTTGCGGCGCTGCACGAACAGCCCATTGAACAGCACCGCCAGTAACGCCTCGAATTGCTCCGGCGAGCGCAGCTGGGTGCCCAACGCCCCACGCATCAGGGTCAAGGTATTGACCGGGAACCCCGGCGGCAGCCCGAACGCAACCCCATAGCGCGCGGCGAAGCGCGCCAGGTCGATGAACATGTGACGCCCCTTGGCCGGAATCATGACCGGCGAGGCGTTGCCGGTAGCCTGGAAAACCCCGCCCAGCAGCATCGGCCGGTAGCGCAGCGTGGCACCTTGGCGGGCACACAGGCCAGGCAGCTGGGTCCAGGCCAGATAACTGGCCGGGCTGCCCAGGTCAAAAAAGAAGTCGACAGTCTTGTGCATGGTGACGATCCTTGCTCACTGAAAGGGGCTTTACCAACGTTCCAGCCAGGGGCGCAGGTCCAGCTCGAAGGTCCAGGCGTCGCGGGGCTGGGTGTGCAGGAACCAGTAGCTGTCAGCGATGTGAGCCGGGTCGAGAATGCCGTCCTGGTCCTTGAGGGCGTAGCGCTCGGGGAAACTGTCACGGATGAAAGCCGTGTCGATGGCGCCGTCGACCACCACGTGGGCGACATGGATGTTCCGCGGCCCCAGTTCGCGCGCCATGCTCTGCGCCAAGGCGCGCAAGGCGTGCTTGGCCCCGGCGAACGCTGCAAAACCGGCCGCGCCACGGGTGCCCGCAGTGGCGCCGGTGAACAGCAGGGTGCCGCGCTCGCGCTGGACCATGCGCCGGGCCACCGCCTGGGCGGTAAGGAAACCGGCAAAACAGGCCATTTCCCAGATCTTGAAGTATTTGCGCGGGGTTTCTTCAAGAATGCTGCAGGGCACATTGGCGCCAATGTTGAATACGAACGCTTCGATCGGGCCGATATCGCGCTCGATGGTATCCACCAGCGTCGCCACCTCCTGCTCCTTGCGCGCATCGGAGCCAAAACCGTAAGCCTGGCCGCCGGCAGCGCGGATTTCGTCCAGCAGCGGCTGCAGCCTGTCAGCTTGGCGCCGGGTCACACAGGCGATATAGCCCTCGCGGGCAAAGCGCTTGGCAATCTCGCCACCGGTGGCATCGCCCGCTCCTACAACCAGCACTACTTTTTGTTGTTCTGCCATGCCTGCACCTATTGGTGAATGATCGTTTAGTAAACGAACGCTATGTTATGATCGCCGCCACCGTCAAGCCCGCCTGCAGAGGCAAGTGAATGCGCTACACCAACGAACACAAGCAGCAAACCCGTGAGCGGCTGCTGGCCAGCAGCGGCGCCCTGGCCAAACGCGGGGGCTTTTCCAGCACTGGCGTGGCCGGGCTGATGAAGGCGATCGGCCTGACCGGCGGTGCCTTCTACAACCACTTCCCGTCCAAGGACGACCTGTTCACCGAAGTGGTGCGACAGGAACTGTGCAACAGCCCGCTGGCGCGCCTGGCCAACCAGGAGGCCAGCCGCGAACGCCTGGCCCGTTGCCTGCAGCAGTACCTGAGCCTGGCCCACCTGCACAATGCCGAAGGTGGCTGCCCGCTGCCGCCATTGGGGGTGGAGATTGCCCGGGCCCAGGCACCCGTGCGCGCGGTGGCCGAGCATTGGCTGGTGGAACTGCACCGGGCCTGGAGCGCGACCCTGGAGGACGACGAGCTGGCCTGGGTGTTGATCAGCCAGTGCGTCGGCGCCTTGCTGGTCGGGCGCATGCTGGCCACCGAGAGCGTGCAGGCGCAGGTGCTGGATGCTAGCCGCCACTTCGTCGAGAAGGCCCTGCATGAAGCGGATTAGTCTCCTGCTGGGGCTACTGGCCCTGCCTGCGTTCGCCGAACAGGCTTGCCCGCCAGGGCAGTACCAGGTGTGCCTGATGGGGTGTTTCTGTGCGCCCATCGACCCCGGGCAGGCCGGGCAGATTTTCAAGGATGTTGAAGTGCTGGCGTCTTCCAGCCTGACCTACGCCTTGCAGCAGGCCCGCGACGAGGCCACCGCCGACGGCGTGCAACCGATCCCGCTGCATATTCGCGCGCAACTCGAACCCTGGTATGACTTTGCCGTGCTCGACGCGGCACGTTTCCGGGTGGGTGACGAACAGCAAATGAGCGCGGCCAATGCGCTACTGCAGAACCCTGATGTGAATGCCGTGACGCTGATCGACACGATCATCTTCCGCCGCGCTTCCGACGCCGAGGACAACGTGGCCTTGTGGGCACACGAACTCATGCATGTGCAGCAGTATCAGCAACTGGGTGTGGAAGAGTTCGCCCGGCGCTACACGCGCAATTACGACGAGCTGGAAGCGCCGGCCTACAAGATCGAGGCTGAAGTGGGCAAGGCGCTGCGCGCGCGTGGCTCAGGGCAGGCCAGATAGAGACTGGCGGTCGCCGTGCAAGCGGCGACCGCGTCGCGGGCCAACCCGCGTGTCAGGACGCCGCCGATGCCTCTTCGGGCACCTGCTCACGGCTGGCATAACGTTGCGCCAGCACCGCACAGACCATCAGCTGGATCTGGTGGAACAGCATCAGCGGCAGGATCATCGCGCCGATGCCACTACCGACGAACAGCACCTGGGCCATCGGTACCCCGGTGGCCAGGCTTTTCTTCGAGCCGGCGAACAGGATGGTGATACGGTCCTCCAGGTCAAAGCCCAGCAGCTTGCCAAGCAGCCGGGTACCGTACAGCACCACCGCCAGCAAGATCCCGCATACGGCAAACAATCCGGCCAGGTGTTGCGGCGATACTGTGTGCCACAGCCCGGTGACCACCGCCTCGCTGAAGGCGGTATAGACCACCAGCAGGATCGAGCCTTGGTCCACCACCTTGAGCCAACGCGCATTGCGCTTGACCCAGGCACCGATCCAGCGCCGGGCGACCTGCCCGGCCAGGAACGGCACCAGCAATTGCAGGGTGATCTTCAGCACCGCCTCCAGGCCCGAGCCGGTATCGCCACTGGCGCCGAGCAACAGCATGACCAGCAAGGGGGTGAGGAAGATGCCCAGCAGGCTGGATGCCGCCGCGCTGCAGATGGCCGCTGGCACGTTACCGCGTGCCAGCGAAGTGAAGGCGATGGCCGACTGCACGGTGGCCGGCAAGGCACACAGGTAGAGCACGCCCAGGTACAACTCGTTGCCCACCAGTGGTACGAACAGTGGCTTGAACGCCAGCCCCAGCAACGGGAACAGCACGAAGGTGCAGGCGAATACCACCCCGTGCAGGCGCCAGTGCCCGGCACCGGCAATGATCGCCTCGCGCGACAGCTTGGCGCCATGCAGGAAGAACAGCAGGCCGATGGCCAGGTTGGTCAGCCAGCCGAAATACACCGCACCGTCGCCCGAGCAGGGCAGCACGGTGGCGAGCAGTACCACCCCGAGCAAGGCCAGGGTGAAGTTGTCGAACAACATGCGCAAATACTTCATTAGCGTTTCCGTCTTGTCATTGTGCAAGGGCAGACGATAAGGTCTTCGACTTTTCGCCGCTAACGCCGGAACCCCCACCGGTATCGCGCAACGGACACCTCCCGCAAAAGGACCCGCCCATGCCTTTCCCCCGCCTGGCCGCACTTGCCGCTGCCCTCTCCCTCAGTCTTGGCTACAGCACCGCCGAGGCCGACGACCAATTGCAGGCCAAGGTCGACCGGATCATTCGCCCACTGATGCAGGAACAAGGCATTGCCGGCATGGCCGTGGCAATCTATGCCCACGACCACGCCCACTACTTCAGCTATGGCGTGGCCAGCAAGGCCGACAATGTACCGGTCAGCCGCGACACGCTGTTCGAGATCGGTTCGCTGAGCAAGACCTACACCGCCAACCTGGTCGCGCTGGCCAGCGCCGAGGGCGCGCTGGACCTCGCCGCCCCGGCCAAGCACTATCACCCGGCCCTGGCCGGGGCCCCCATTGGCGAGGCGAGCGTCCTGGACCTGGGCGCCTACAGCGCTGACTGCCTGCCGTTGCAATTTCCGGATGCGGTGCAGACACCACAACAAGTGGTCGATTTCTTCCGCCACTGGCAACCCCGCGCCGAACCTGGCACCCAGCGTTGCTACTCCAACCCCAGCCTGGGTCTGTTCGGTGACCTGGCCGCGCGGGCCCGGCACCAGCCGTTTGCCACCCTGATGAGCGAGGGCCTGCTGGCGAAAATGGGCCTGCAGAACACTTACCTGCAGGTTCCGGCCGATGTCCAGGGGCTGTATGCCCAGGGCTACGACGCCAACGACCAGCCCGTGCGGGTCGGCCCCGGCCCGTACGCAGATGAGGCTTACGGCATCAAGACCAGCGCCAGCGACCTGTTGCGCTATGTGCGCCTGCACATGCAGCCGGACGGCCTGCCTGCCGCCCTGGTGCAAGCGACAACCATCACCCGGCAGGGTTACTTCCAGGTTGGCGCCATGACTCAAGGCCTGGGCTGGGAGCGTTACCCGTATCCGGTCACGCTGGCTACCCTGGTCGACGGCAACAGCCCGCGGCTCATCCGTGAACCGCAGGCGACCACGCGCTTGCAACCTGCCCTGCCCGCGCTGGCGGCCGCCTGGTACAACAAGACCGGCTCGACCAATGGCTTCGGTGCCTACGCCGCTTTCGTGCCCGCCGAACAACTGGCCGTGGTGCTGCTGGCCAACCGCAACTACCCGAACGAAGCCCGCGTACGCGCCGCCTTTGAAATACTCTCCGGGCTCTAGTAGCGGCTGCGATTGTCAGACAAAACGACACAATGTAGTGAGGAAAAATATTCACTACAAAATGGTTGACGCCGTTCATCGCCCTTGGGCATGATGAAGCCGTCTCCCTGATCGGGAGCGGTGGCAAGGGTGTTCCAGACGGCCTGCGCGGTAACGCAGGCCGTCCGTGGAGAGGGAAACTGTCCAAAAGGCAGCGTGAGAAAGCCCCTGTTGCGATGCTGCTGTAGCAGCCTTGGTAGTGCGCTACACCGTGGTAGCGCCAACTGTGAAAAATCACTACGACTGGGTAATGGGGGCTTTATGATGAACCTGAACAACAATCCGACTATCGATCAATTGGCTCAGCTGTTCGCCGTACGCAAGGACAGCCTTGACGACCACTTGCTGTGGGTCAGCCAGACCGGTGAAGTGCGCCTGGACCGCCTGCCACCGAACACGGTCGAAGATGAATTCGAAGAGCACCTGCCCAGCATGCGTGCGCGCTTCAAGGTCTACCGCCGTGGCCAAGGCTACGTCGGCAAGAAGGCCGCCGCCGACACCGAGTTCGTCGGCCGTGTCCTGCAGACCCTGCAACAGGAATGGCCCGCTGCCCGTGAGCAGCAGGCCGTGAAGGTGATCGAATCCATCAATTGAGGGTTCGCACCCTGCTTGAGCCCGGCCTGCACAGGCCGGGCTTTTTCATGCCTGGCGCCGGCGCTTGCGGGTTTCCGGCAGCGGCAAGGCGCCGGTGGCCATGGCCCGGGCCCGGTTCACGCCCCAGACCAACGCACGGGTCATGGTCTCGCCCGGCCGTGCGGGGTAATACTCCTCCAGCAATGCCCGCCCGTCCCGGCCATACAAGCCCAGGAACAGCTGGGTCGCCCCCAGGCGCGACAGGCGCACCTGCACATCCAGCGTGGTGCCATCACTGAGCGCTTCATCATGGCAGCGGCTATGCAGCTGGGCATCGGCCCACTGCCAATAGGTCTCTTCCCTGACTCGCATGAGCATTCAATCCTCCGTTACAGGAATGCCACGTCAGGAAACCACAGCCTTGGCAATCCGGCGAGCGCTACCCGGCAATGCCATGAGGCGGATCAACGAATTGCAACAAAAACCCCGCCGTTCGGCGGGGTTGAGCTGAAGCGGATCACTTTTTTAGCGGCACCCGCGGCATGAAGCGGCCTTTCTTGCTGCGCTGCAGGTGTGCTGGCTGGAGCTGTTCGGAATCATCCAGCGTCATGTGGGCGAAACCCAGGCGGAAGGCCGCCTGGCCGCAACGCACCTGGCTGTTGATCGGGAACACGTCGTTCAGGTCTTCGAAAAAGGATTCGCTCATGCCCTGTCTCCCTCCAGTGGCGGACGCGCCGACAACCAGAAGGGTTGCCCAGATAAACGCGCCCAGTGAAAGTGAGACTAGCTGGTCATTTGCAGACCGCCCGGACTGCAACTCCGCACCCGACCAGCGGCCGGGCGCCCTACTTCAGGCGCACCGCCGTGCCGGTGGCAAATACCACGACCATGCCGCCCTGTACCGACGGCATGCTGATCTCGAAATCCACCCCCACTACCGCATCGGCTTGCAACTGGCGTGCCCGCGCTTTCAGTTCTTCGGTGGCCTGTTCCCGGGCCTCGCGCAATGCGCTTTCCAGGGTTTGCGAACGGCCGCCGAAAAAATCGCGAAAACGTGCAAAGAAATCGCGCACGAAATTGATCCCCTGCACCGATTCGGAGCTGACTACGCCCAGGTATTCGGCAATCGGGCGGCCTTCGAGCTGGCTGGTGGTGGAAATGATCATGGGGTGCACTCCATTGGCTTGGCAAAGAGACCGATTCTAACAGCCCCCGGCGCCGCACTTCATGCGCTGACCGCGCGCAAGCGCTGGCCGATGCGCGCGCCGAACACGTTCACCAGCAGCCCCGCCATCACCAGCAAGGCGCCCCAGCCCTGGGTTGCGCTCAGGCGCTCGCCCAGCAACAAGGCCGACGAGCTCAGGCCAATGACCGGTACCAACAGCGAAAACGGCGCTACCTTGCCGGCCGGGTGGCGCGACAGCAGCTTGCTCCACAGGCTGTAACCCAGCATGGTGGCGACAAACGCCAGGTACGCCAGGGCCAATACCGAACTCCAGCTGATATTCGCCAGGGCATGACCGATGCGCTCCGGCCCCTCCAGCCACCAGGACAAGGCCAGGAACGGCAGCGGTGGGATCAACCCTCCCCAGATCACCAGGGCCACCAGGTCAACCGAGCCAAAGCGCCGGGTGATGATGTTGCCCAGCCCCCACATGGCGCCGCCGCACAGGGTCAGTACCAGCGCCAGCATCGGCACATGGCCGCCGTCTTCGCTGCCGATCAGCGCCAGGCCAGTGGCCGCCACCAGCAGCCCCAGCACGCTGGCCAGGCGCAGCCGCTCGCCGAGGAACAGCGCGGCAAAACCGAGGGTGAAGAAGGCCTGCGACTGCAGGATCAGCGAGGCCAGCCCTGGTGGCATGCCGCTGTACATGGCCTGGAACAGGAAGGCGAACTGGCCGAGGGAAATGGTCGCACCGTAGGCGACCAGCCAGCGCCACGGCAACTGCGGCCGCTTGACCAGCAGAATCGCCGGGAACGCCACCAGCAGGAAGCGCAGTGCCCCCAGCAGCATCGGTGGCAAGCCATCGAGGCCAACCTTGATGACCACGAAGTTGACTCCCCATGCGACGATCACCACCAGGGCGATGAGCAGGTCCTTGAGCGGCATTGCGGTATCCTTTTTCAGGCGTTCTAGACATATTTCGTTACAGCATAAGGCTATTCCCTTGCCGGTAACCAGCACAGTTGCCGCCCATCCTTACGCAACAGTGCACTGTTTTACCTGTCGCAACTTCACTTGACCCTACTTGTATATACATGCTCACATGCAGGCGATGTCATCCGCCTTGCGTGCCGGCGATGACTGACTCGCCAAGACAACTACAAAGAAGCGGAGCAGCGTATGTCCAGCAAACCCGTAATCGAGCGGCGCTCGATCGACTACATACCCGAAACCGAGCGCCATGGACGCGTATACAGCCAGTTCACCTTGTGGCTGGGCGCCAACTTGCAGATCACTGCCATCGTCACCGGCGCATTGGCCGTGGTGCTTGGGGGCGACGTGTTCTGGTCGTTGATCGGCCTGCTGCTCGGCCAGTTGATCGGCGGCGCGGTGATGGCCCTGCATGCCGCACAGGGCCCGCGCCTGGGGCTGCCGCAGATGATTTCCAGCCGCGTTCAGTTCGGGGTGTATGGTGCGGCCATACCGATGGTACTGGTATGCCTGATGTACCTGGGCTTCACTGCCACCGGCACGGTGCTCTCCGGGCAGGCGATCGGCCAGTTGCTGGGCGTCAGCGACAGTACCGGTATCCTGATCTTCGCCAGCGTCATCGTGCTCGCCACCCTGGCCGGATACCGGGTCATCCACTGGATCGGCAGAGTCGCCAGCGTGCTGGGCATCATTGCCTTCGTCTACCTGTTCAGCCGTATCCTGATGCTGGCTGACATCGGCCAGTTGCTCGACAACCGCCACTTCAGCTGGGCATCGTTCATGCTCGCGGTGTCACTGGCGGGGTCCTGGCAGATCGCCTTCGGCCCGTATGTCGCCGACTATTCGCGCTACCTGCCAAGCCGCACCTCACCACTCAAGACCTTTCTCGCCGCAGGCCTGGGCTCGGTGATCGGCGCCCAGGCGTCAATGGTCCTCGGCGTGTTCGCCGTCGCCATTGCCGGCGGCCAGTTCTCCGGTCGCGAAGTGGCCTACATCGTTGGCCTGGGCGGGGCCGGCGGCACCGCAGCGCTGCTGTATTTCTGCATCGCCTTTGGCAAGGTGACCATCTCGACGCTCAATTCCTACGGCAGCTTCATGTGCATTGCCACCATCATCAGCGGCTTTCGCGGCCACCTGGTGGTCAGCCGCGCACAACGCCTGTTGTTCGTACTGGCTATCGTCGGTGCCGCTACCTTGCTGGCCCTGCTTGGCCAGCATTCGTTTCTCGGTGCGTTCAAGTCGTTCATCCTGTTCCTGCTGACGTTCTTCGTGCCATGGAGTGCCGTCAACCTGGTCGACTACTACTTCATCACCAAGGAGCGTTACGACATCCCTGCCCTCGCCGACCCGCAGGGCCGCTATGGCCGCTGGAACTGGCCCGGGATCATCGTCTACACCGTGGGCGTGCTGATCCAGATGCCGTTCATCGATACCAAGCTGTACACCGGGCCGCTGGTCGAGCACCTGGGCGGTGTGGATGTATCGTGGCTGATCGGCCTGGTAGTACCGAGCGTGCTGTACTACCTGGTGGCACGCCAGCGGGCCCACCATGCGCCCGTGTCGATGATTGTGCCTGAGAGTCACTGAGCCGCGCAGAAACGGCCTAGAGCAACCGCCAGGCCGACGCGGCCATGCAGGCGCGGCCTGGGTCGCGAAAAAAGCCGCAAAGCGGCCCCGGTTTCAGCGTTATCGCCGAGATCTCCGGGGCCGCCTTGCGGCGTTTTCGCGACACCAGGCCGCTGTTACAGCGTCAGCGATTGGTACCTGACTCAGGCCGCCGCAAACAGCTCGTTGGCAATTTGCGCCTGGGCAGCGTCGATCGCCTGGCTGCGCTGCTCAGGGCCGTAGGCCAGGCCATGGGCGCGGACGATTTCCAGGTCGGTGATGCCGATGAAGCCCAGGAACACCTTGAGGAATTCCTCATGCCCGGCACCGCTCGGCTGGCCAGCGTGCAGGCCACCGGCAGTGGACACCAGCACGACTTTCTTGTTGCCGCACAGGCCTTCCGGGCCGGCTTCGGTGTAGCGGAAGGTCTTGCCAGCGACGGCAACGCGGTCGATCCAGGCCTTGAGCTGGGTCGGCACGGTGAAGTTGTACATCGGCGCGCCAATCACCACGGCATCCGCCGCCAGGAACTCTTCCAGGGTTTCTGTGCTGAGCTTGGCCTCGAAGGCCTGGGCTGCATCGCGCACGTCTTCCGGGGTGCCCGCCGCTACCAGGGTGGCCGCAGAGAAGTGGGCGATGGCGTCAGCGGCCAGGTCGCGGTACACCACTTCCACGCTAGGGTCGGCAGCTTTCCAGGCTGCGACCACTTCGCGGCTCAGTTGGCGGGAGGCGGAATTGTCGCCCAGGATGCTCGAATCGATATGCAACAGTTTCATGGGACTCTCCTGTGAATGACGACCGCGACAGTGGGCGATCACGATGGGGAGAATCCTACCGAGGGAGCCAATGGCTGATAAGTCAGCAAAAATGCGTTAGTTTGTCCCATAGATGGAACAGTGGGACATACCATGCAAGACCTCAACGACCTTTTTTATTTTGCCCGCGTAGTCGAGGCCGGCGGTTTCGCCGCAGCCGGTCGCCAGCTGGGCATCCCCAAGTCGCGGCTGTCGCGGCGCATTGCCGAGCTGGAAGAACGCCTGGGCACTCGCCTGCTGCAGCGTACCACGCGGCAACTGAAGCTCACCGCCGTAGGCGAACGCTACTTGCACCACTGCCAGGCCATGCTGCTTGAGGCCGAAGCCGCCGACGAAGCGGTGGCCAGCATGAGCAGCGAGCCACGTGGCCGGTTGCGGGTGTCCTGCCCGGTGGCGTTGGCCCATGCCTTCCTGCCGGAGGTGATCAGCCGCTTTCTCGAGCAATACCCGCTGGTGCAGTTGGACATGGTGTTGCTCAACCGCCGGGTCGACCTGATTTCCGAAGGCATCGACGTGGCGCTGCGGGTGCGCGACCTGGGCGATGAAGACCCGGCCCTGGTCACCCGGCGCCTGCGCCAGGCGCAGATGCAACTGGTTGCCGCGCCCGGTTTCGCCGACCACATTCGCGAACCCGCCGAACTGGCCTCGTTACCGGTGCTGGGCGCCGCCGAAGCAGACCGGCTGGTACACTTCCGCCTGTTCGGCCCGCACGGCAAACAGCAGGAAATCGCCTTGGAACCACGCCTGGCGATCGATGATTTCGTAGTACGTAATGCTGCTGTACGGGCAGGCCTCGGGTTTACCGCACTGCCCAGCATGTTCTGCGAAGAAGAACTGGAACGTGGCGAACTGGTGCGCCTGCTGCCGGACTGGTCGCTACCGGGTGGCTACCTGCAGGCGGTGTACCCGCACCGGCGGGGTTTGCTGCCGGCGGTACGGGTGTGGATCGACCACCTTGCGGCCTCATTCGAGGCCTGTGGAGAACGGTATGTCTGAGCGAAGCCTGAGCGAAGCCCAGGTGGCGGCGTTCTGCCTGAGCCTGCCAGGGGCACGGGAAGACTATAAATGGGGCGGCATCCGGGTGTTCTCGGTGGCGGGCAACAAGATGTTCGCGGTACTTGACCTGGCGGGCGCCGGGTTGTCGTTCAAAGTGGCCGACGAGCTGTTTCTCGGCTATTGCGACCGCCCGGGAGTGCGGCCTGCGCCGTATCTGGCGCGGGCGCGGTGGATCAGCATGGCGCCGCCCTACCCGATGGCGCGCGAGGAGCTGTGTGATTTGCTGCAGCGCTCGCACCAGCTGGTGGTGCGACGCCTGCCCAAGCGGCTGCAGGTGGGGTTGGTAGTGTGATCCATTTTTGCCAGCATCTTCGCGGCTGCACCTTTTCAGGAACAGGTTTACCCGCGAATGGGCAGGCACAACCCTGGATCAGCCAACTGGTAGGTAACGCCCGCCAAGAAACAGCCAGTCCGCCCAGAACACCTGGTGCAGCAGCACGATTCCCCAGCACACCAGCTGATACGAGACCTTGCGCGTCTTGTGCCGAAACAGCTGCTGCGCCAGCAGTGCGCCCGGCCAGCCACCCAGCAGCTCACTGGCATGCAGCACCTTTTCTGGCGTACGCCAGGCCTGGGTGCGAGCCTGCTGCTTGTCCTGCCAGTACAGCAGCAGGCTGACCAGGCTCATCGCCGGGTACAACGCCAGTGGCCACCAGGCCTGGTCGACCCAGGCCATGCGCGCCGCGCCGAGGCCGGGCAACAGGCACAGCAGGCCCCACAACAGCAGTTTCAGGCGCACGTCGCGTACGCCTTCCAGGCGTACTCCCCTGGCCGCCTCAGCCATGTGCAGTGGCCCAGTCAACCCAGCCGAACTGCCAGGTCGCCAGAATCAGCAGGCCAAAGCCGATGCGATACCAGGCGAACGCCGCATAGCTGTGGTTGGCAATGAACTTGAGCAACGCGCGCACGGCGATCATGGCGAAGATGAACGAGGTCACGAAACCAAGGGCAAACACCGGCAGGTCGCCGGGCTGGAACAGGTCGCGGTACTTGTAGCCCGAGTACACCGCGGCCCCGACCATGGTCGGCATGGCCAGGAAGAACGAGAACTCGGTGGCAGCCTTGCGCGACAGGCCGAACAGCAGGCCGCCGATAATGGTCGAACCGGAGCGCGAAGTGCCCGGAATCATCGCCAGGCACTGGATGAAGCCGATCTTCAGGGCATGGCTCCAGCGCATGTCGTCCACATGGTCGACCTGCACACGGTGCTGGCGACGCTCGGCCCAGAGCATGATCACCCCACCCACCACCAATGCCGCCGCTACAGTGATCGGGTTGAACAGGTACTCATGGATCAAGTCGGCGAACAGCACGCCCAGTACCACCGCCGGCAGGAATGCCAGCAGCAGGTTGCCGGTGAAACGCCGCGCCGTAGGTTGGCTGGCCAGGCCGAAGACCACGTCGAGGATCTTGCCCCGGAACTCCCACACCACGGCCAGGATAGCCGCCAGCTGAATGATGATGTTGAAAGCCATGGCCCGTTCGCCACCAAACCCGATCAGGTCGGCGACGATGATCTGGTGGCCGGTGCTGGATATCGGCAGAAATTCCGTCAGCCCTTCGACCACGCCCAAGATGATTGCCTGAATGGCAGTCCAAAAATCCATCGTTCCCCCGCTGGAGCGCTGCTCATGGCAGGCCCCTTGTTCTTGATTTGCTTGAGTTTGCCGCGCGCGGCCCGGCTGTTTTACAGCGACTGTTGGGGGCAACGCCAGTAGAAAAGTTCACGCTGCCTAAAGGTTTCATCTTGCGCGGCCGAAATCCTAGCAGAGCGCCTTTGCGAACGCCTGGTACGAACGCGGCAGACTATCAGTCGCATAGCACTTAGCCATTAGTCGAGTAGGGCCCTCGCTCAAACCATGCTTGGATGCACTTGAATAACAAGAACAATCGCGGGAGCTGTGGGATGAAAACCCTGAGATCGATGTCTATCAGCCGCCGCCTGTGGCTGATCCTGCTGGTGGCGGTAGCGATGCTGCTGATGCTGGGCCTGCTGATGCTGCGCCAGATCCATGGCGACCTGTACCAGGCCAAGGCGGAAAAGACCCGCCATGTGGTGCAGACCGCAGCGGGGGTACTGGCGTATTACCAAGGCCTGGAAACGGCCGGCACGCTCAGCCGCGAAGCGGCCCAGCAGCAAGCGCTGCAGGTGGTACGGGCGCTGCGCTACGACCACGACGATTATTTCTGGATCAACGACCTCGGGCCGAAGATGATCATGCATCCGGCCAACCCCAAGCTCGACGGCCAGGACCTGTCGGCCATCCGCGACCCTGACGGCTTCGCCGTGTTCAACGAAATGGTCGCCCTGGCCCGGCAACAGGACGCAGGGCCGGTCAATTACCGTTGGCCCAAGCCCGGTGCCAGCGAGCCGGTGGCCAAGACCTCGTATATTCAGCTGTTCAAGCCATGGGGCTGGATCATCGGCTCGGGTGTCTACGTCGATGACGTGCAGGCCGAATTCAATCGCCAGTTGCGCGACGCCTCGCTGGTCGGGCTGGCCATTGCCCTGCTCATGGCCCTGGTGGTGATGCTGATTGCCCGCAGCATCGCCCGCCCGCTGCAGGAGGCCGTGCAAGCCATGGGCAACATCGCCAGTGGCGAAAGCGACCTGACCCGGCGCCTTGACACCCATGGCCGTGACGAAATCACTTGCCTGGGCGAGCACTTCAACCGCTTCAACGGCAAGCTGCAAGGCGTGATCGGCCAGTTGCAGGGGGCGGCCCATGCCTTGGCCCAGTCCGCCGGGCATGTAGGCGACAACGCCGGCGCCGCGCAACAGCACAGCGCCCAGCAGTCGGCACAGATGGACCAGGTGGCCACTGCCGTCAACGAGGTGACCTATGCCGTGCAGGACGTGGCCAAGACCGCCGAGCAGGCGGCCGGGGAAATGCGCACCGCGCAACAGCAGGTAGCGCATGGCCAGGAGGCTATCCACGGCAGCCTGGCGCAGATCGACCAGCTATCGCTGACCATCGACCAGGCGGTGCAGGTGATCCGCGACCTGGCCGGGCACAGCACGCGCATCGGCGGCGTGCTGGACGTTATCCGCTCGATCGCCGAGCAGACCAACCTGCTGGCGCTGAACGCGGCCATCGAGGCGGCACGGGCCGGCGAGCAAGGCCGGGGCTTTGCCGTGGTCGCCGACGAGGTGCGCCTGCTGGCGCAACGCACGGCGCAGTCGACGGCCGAGATCCACACCATGATCGAGCACCTGCAAAGCCAGTCGGACGCTGCGGTCAAGGCCATCGACACCAGCAGCGAAGCCTCGCGCCAGACCGTCGAGCAAGCCCGCGAAGCCGGTGCCAGCCTGGACGCCATCAACCAGGTGCTGAACAACCTCACCGCCTTGAATGCCTCGATTGCCAGCGCCACCTTGCAACAGTCGCATGTGGTCGAGGAGATCAACCGCAATGTGCTGGATACCGCCGGTTTGTCGCAACAGACCGCCGATGCGGCGCGGCAGTCCAGCGAGGCCGGCGTGGCACTGGGGCGCTTGAGCGAAGAGCTGGAACAGTTGTTGCGGCAGTTCAAGGTGTAGAGTCGAGAATGCCTGGGGGCTGCCAAGCAGCCCCGAATGCCCCGACGCCCTACACCTGGCCCAACCGACCCGCTACAATCGCCGCTCTCTCCGATAGTCTCTCCAAGGATCGCCGATGTCCGGCCTTGAACTCATCGCCGCCGTCCTCGGCGTCATCGCTGTCTGGCTCACGGTCAAGCAGAACGCCTGGTGCTGGCCGATCGGCCTGGTCATGGTGCTGATCTATGGCTGGCTGTTCTACGAGGTAAAGCTGTATTCAGGCATGCTGCTGCAACTGGCCTACGCCCTCCTGCAGCTGTATGGCTGGTGGCAATGGAAACGCCCGGGCCATGTTGAAGACGCCCGCCAGGTCTCGCGCCTGCAGCGCCCGGCGCTGCTCACTGGCCTGGCCAGCGGGGTGCTGCTGAGCGCCGCACTGGGCGCGGCCATGGCCAACTGGACCGACGCCGCCCTGCCCTGGCTGGACGCCAGCCTGACCGGGTTCAGCCTGGTGGCGCAATTGTGGATGGCACAAAAACGCCTGCAGTGCTGGCCGCTGTGGGTGGTGGTCGACATCATCTACGTTGGCCAGTACCTGCACCAGCAGCTGTACTTCACGGCGGGCTTCTTCGCGGTACTCACCGTCATTGCCTTGCGCGGCTGGCTGGAATGGCATCGCGACCCGGCGCTGGTACAGCCATGAGCACGGCCCAGGCGATGAAAGTGCTGGTACTGTGCGGCCCGGAATCCAGCGGTAAAAGCTGGCTCAGCGGCGTGATCCAGGCGCATTTCGGCGGCGTGGTGGTGGCCGAATACGTGCGCCACTTCATTGACCAGGAGTGCCGCGACACCTGTTACGCCGACATTCCCACCATCGCCCGTGGCCAGCTGGCGTGGGAGGACAGTGCCCGTGCCAAAGCGCCGCCACTGCTGATTCTGGATACCCACCTGCTCAGCAACATGCTCTGGAGCCAGGCCCTGTTCGGCGATTGCCCGGCCTGGCTGGAGCCAGCGTTGCTGGCGCGGCAGTATCACCTGCACCTGTTGCTCAGCCCACAAGGGGTGGACTGGGTGGCCGATGGCCAGCGCAGCCAGCCAGCACTGAGCGATCGCCAGCGCTTTTTCGACGACAGCCTGCACTGGCTGCAGCAGCATCACCAGGCATACAAAATAATCGAGGGCAATTGGCCACAGCGCCAGTTGCTGGCTCTGCAAACAGTAGCTAGGCTGATTGATAGCGATGCGCCAGCCAGCCCCACCGAGTGTTAAACCGCCGACACAGCGCGGTGGGCCCAGGCTCCCGAAACTGCGGGGGTTGTGCCCGGCTCCGCCGGCACTGTCAACATGCTGAAACACTAGCGATAATCGCTTCCCGCTCAAGGCCGCCCATGGCCTGGCCGATGAACCTTGCGCTTGCCTGTTTCACGGCTGAGACAGAACACGCCGCAGTTTGTCCCCACCTCACGCCAACCTGCTGATCCACAACGTTTTCCCAAAAGCGGCACACCTTCTGCTATCCCGTTCGCATCGCTGACAAGGCCAGCGTGCACAGAAGGAGTTGCCGTCGTGAGGAAAACTGACAAAGGCCTTCACCACCTGCTGTTGCTGGGCTGCGTGCTCGCTTCGCTGAGCCTGACCGCCCAGGCAGACAAGGGCATCATCATCATTACCCGTGACGTGCAGACGCGTAACGCGACGGTCCCGCCGCTGATCCCCGATCCGTCCCCTATCACCGTCAATGCCAACCCGTCCGCCCAGGTCCTCAGGCAAACCAACGAACTGAGCGATGGCGACTTCGCCGGCATCAGCAGTGGCGCCGGCATCAGCAACCTGGTCACCCAGCAGACCAACCAGCTGGGCGGCAACCTCGGCAACCAGACGCAACTGCCCAACCTCTCCGGCGGGCGCGGCACAGGCTCCGGCAACGGTATCGCCAACATGGTCAACTCCAGCGTGCAGCGTGGCCTCGCCCCGCTGCAGATCCTGACCGGGGGAGGCAAATGAGATGAAGCCCTCGCTGCTGATCCTGGCCACGCTGTGCAGTGCCTCGGCGCTCGCCCAATCGCCAGTACCCGTGCTCAACCACACCGACATCGACAGCTCCGGCAGCCGCTACCAAGGCAACCTCTCGGTCAACCAGGCCGCAGGTGACCGGCAACAGCAGGCGAATGCGCGCGCCATTGCGGTCGGGCCTGAAGCACATGCCAGCACCCAGATACGGCAACGGCTGGGTACCCCCGCCAATCCGGCAATGGATGCCGGCGCGACTATCCAGGGCAACGCCTTCAGCAACGGCAGCGGCGCCCTCGGGGTCAACCAGAGCGCCGGCGCCAATACCCAGCAAGCGAATGCACTGAGCATCAGTATCGGTGCCCAGCCGCAAAGCATCGATGACAGCGTCCTCCTGCAGCAGAACGTGGCGCTGCTCAACAACTCCGGTGCAACTGACACACCAACTGGCCATCGCCAGGTCACCACCAGTGACCAGGCCTTCACCGGTAGCCGTGGCGTGATCCAGTTGAACCAGAGTGCCGGGGTGGGAAACCGCATGGCCAACACCCTGAGCATCCGGGTCGCGGATTGACCCGTTCAGTCAAGAACGACACTTAACCTGATAACGTACGGAGAATCACCATGAAACCCTCGATGGCAATCAAGCCTCTGGTTTTCGCAATTGCTGCGGTCATGGCTGTTGCTGTACAAGCTGAACAGAACGACCGGAGTGGCGGGCACCACAACGGTCACCACAATAACGGGCAGCACACGCCTCCTCCCACGAGGATCCCTGTGTTTGCCACTGCCAACGCCATTGACAGCCAGCGCAGCACCGGCAACACCATCACCAACCAGGGCACCGTCAACGAAGCCGAGATGAGCAGCTCGGCCACCGGTGCCAGCGGCAACGTGGGTGTCAACGTGGCAGCCGGTAACGGTAACCAGCAGGACAACGCCGCGGCCATTGCCAACGCATCGTCCGAGTCCAGCCTGGATAACAGCTTCGTGTTCGGTACCGCCGAGGCCACTGCCGACGTTCGCCAGTTCAGCAACAACAACCGCGTCGACAACTGGTCCACCCAGAACTCGGCGGTGATGACCGGCTCGGCCGATGGCGCCGAGGGCAACGTCGGCGTCAACATCGCCGGTGGCGACCTGAACCAGCAGAAGAACACCATGGCCATCGCCAACACCGGTGCTCCGCTGGGCAATGCCACCGCCACCGCCTCGGCCGAGCAGAACGGCCCGGGGCTGGTGGTCAACAACGGCGCCGACCGCACCTACCGCGTGGACACGCTGACCTTCACCACCAGCCAGAGTGGTTCGAGCTCGCGTGAGGGCACGTTCAACTCGACCGACGACCGCAGTGCCTCCTCGAGCTTCAGCGTGGCCGGCTCGCAAAGCGCCAGCGCCAGCGGCTCCAATGGCTGGAGCTCCAGCGGCTCGAGCAGCACCAACGCCAGCGGTTCGCACAGCGCCACTGCCAGCGGCTCCAACAGCTGGAACGCCAGTGGCTCGGTGGCCGGCAACGCCAGTTCGTCGAGCAGTTCCAGCCTGAGCGCCACCCTGGCCGCTGCAGCTGATGCTACCCGTACCCTGAGTACCGATGACGGCCGCCGCGAGCGCACCCGCACCGACAGCTTCGATGCCTCGCTCAATGCCTCGCTCAACGTGGACGTCGACCGCTCGCAGGAAAGCGCCTATGACGCATCGTTCGAGAAGGCATTCGACTCGTCGTACGACAAGACTCGCCAATCCAGCTACGAGAAGTCTCGCGACTCTTCGTATGAAAAGGCTCATGAGTCGTCGTATGCCAATGCCTCGGAATCGGCGTTTGAAAAGTCTGGCGAGAAGTCGTCGCAATCTTCGAACGACGTGTCGAAGAGCTACAGCGAAAGCAGTGCCTACGACTTGAGCAATACCGTGTCCTTCCAAGTGCTGACCCCGACCGGCTGGGCCAACCCTGTCACCAACACTGCAACCCTTAGCGGTTCGGTGAATGGCGGCAGCGGCAACCTGGGTGTGAACGTGGCGGCCGGTGTGGGCAACCAGCAAAGCAATTCGCTGGCCATTTCCAACACCTCGTTCTGATCGCTGTGCTTGAGGCCCCCTTCGGGGGCCTCTTCAGAAGACGAAGGGAAGGCATCCGATCATGCGTATTGTCGCCTTGGCGTGTCTGCTGTGCCTGGCCAGCGTGAGCGAGGCTGCACAAATGCCGCTGTCCGTGCTGCCGGGCGGCGCGGTGGTATTCAAACCCATCCAGAGTGTGCGCGAGCGCAAGTTTGCCGACCTGGTGCAACAGAAAACCGACTTCAGTTGCGGCGCCGCCGCACTGGCCACCATCCTGCGCCAGGCCTACTGGCTGGATGTGAACGAGCAACAGATCATCGAAGGCATGCTGGCCCATGCCGACCAGGACCTGGTCCGCACACAGGGCTTCTCGATGCTCGACATGAAACGCTACGTGGAAAGCCTCGGCATGCGTGCCCGCGGTTACCGGGTGGCGCCCGAGACCCTGCACAGCGTACGCATCCCGGTCGTGGTGCTGATGGACGTGCGCGGCTACAAGCACTTCGTGGTCATGCAGAAGGTCGACAAGGGCTGGGTGTACATCGGTGACCCGGTACTGGGCCACAAACGCTACAAGGTCGACGATTTTCTCACAGGCTGGAACGGCATCATCTTCGCCGTGATCGGCCAGGGCTACGACAAGCACAACGTCTTGCTCGACCCGCCTCTGCCACTGACCGCCAAGGGCCGGGTCAACGACTTCGCCCCGCTGCAGGACGCAGAGCTTCTGGACTTCGGCTTCATCAAAAGCGACTTCTTCTAACGACGCGTCGAACGACAAGGAGCATGACGCTCCGGGGAGCACCCATGAAGAATTCACTGTGGCTCGCAGTGGTGTGCCTGGCGGCCAGCCTGCCAACCCATGGCGAAACGTTCAAGCCCATCGAACTGAAGGACCAGGAGCTGGCGGCGTTGCGCGGACGCTATGTCTTGCCGGGCCGCATCATCAGTTTCGGCATTGTCATGAGCAGCACCTGGCAGAACGCCAATGGCGAAGTGATCGGCGCGACGTCTACCTTGCAGGTCCAGCAGTCGACCATCAAGCCGCAGTTCTACGTCTCGCTGGTGAACGAAAAAGCTACCGGCGCAGGCACCAGCAGTGCTTCGTCGGCTGGCACCGGCACGGTCACTGGTGGCGGCGGGCTCAGCAGCACCGAGGGCGTTACCCAGGTGGTGCGTGCGGCGGGCGACAACAACACGGCCTATAACAACGTCGACATCAGCGTGACCAGGGCTGACCAGGCGCCAGCCACGCAACCGCAGGGCCAGGTGCTGGCCGCCGGCCAGACCCTGGTCAGCGAGAACGGCGCGGGCGCGCTGAGCATCTCGTCGACCGGTGTGGGCGTGCAGCTCAACATCCAGGCCAGCAACAACCAGGGCAGCAGCGCGCAACGGCTGGCGCAAGGCGGCCTGATGCAGAGCGCGACGCTGCTTGGCAATGGCAACCAGGTCAACAACGTCACCTCCCTCAATGTGGTCATGCGCGAGAACGTACCGACCGCCGCGTCGTTGAACGGTAGCCTCGACCAACTCAAGGGCCTGCGCACATTCGGATACTGATGATCTTCACGTTCAAAGGCAGTCGGAAGGGACGGCACCTCCATGCACCGATCAATGACGCTCAGAGCAATTGTCTGCTTGACCACCCTGGCCCCGGCCACCCTCCTTTTCGCCGCCAGCGACCCGCAGGTCGAGGCGCTCAAACAGGAACTGATCGAACTCAAACGCCGCTACGAAGCCCAGCAGCAGGCGCTGATGGTGTTGGAGCAACGTGTGCGCCAGGTCGAGGAAACCCCGGCGGCGCCCCCGCCCAAACGCCTGGTCAAATCCCCTGCCGAAGGGGTCAGGGGCGCACAGACCGTCGCCTCCGGCGCGCCGGGTAGCAGCGGCAGCTCGTACGGCCAGGCGCTGGCCGCCGACTCCGAGCCGGCGCAGAGTGTGTCAAACCTGTATGACGAGGCCAGCGGCTTTTTCGGCGGTGGCAAGTTCAGCTTCGAAACCGGCATTACCTATACCCACTACGATACTCGCGCCCTGGTGCTGAACGGCTTCCTGGCGCTGGATTCGATCTTCCTGGGCAGTATCAACCTCGACCGGGTCAAGGCCGACAACTGGACCCTGGACATGACCGCGCGCTACAACCTCGCCCAGCGTTGGCAGTTTGATATCAATGTCCCGGTGGTGTACCGCGAGTCCACTTACTCGTCCGGCGGTGCAGGTGGCGCCGGGGCGAACACTTCGGATGCAACCGTGACCCGCGACCCGGAAATAGGCGATATCAACGTCGGCGTCGCCTACAAGTTCCTCGACGAAGACGAGACCTGGCCCGACGCCGTGGCAACCCTGCGCATCAAGGCCCCGACCGGCAAGGACCCGTATGGCATCAAGTTGCGCGAAGTACCCGGCAACGACAACCTGTCGGTACCCGAGAGCCTGCCGACCGGCAACGGCGTCTGGGCGATCACCCCGGGCATCTCGCTGGTCAAGACCTTCGACCCCGCCGTGCTGTTCGGCAGCCTGTCCTACACCTACAACATGCAAGACTCGTTCAGCGACATCAGCCCGCAGGTCAACAGCAAAGTTTCGGGTGACGTGAAGCTGGGCGACTCGTGGCAGATCGGTGGCGGTATCGCCTTTGCTCTCAACGAGAAGATGAGCATGTCGTTCTCGGTGTCCGACCAGTTCGCCAGCAAGAGCAAGATCAAACCGGATGGCGGCGACTGGCAGTCGATCGCCAACAGCGACTACAACGCCGCCAACTTCAACATCGGCATGACCTTCGCAGCCACCGACAACCTGACCATCGTGCCCAACCTGTCCATTGGTCTGACCGACGATGCGCCCGACTTTTCCTTCAGCCTGAAATTCCCCTACTACTTCTGATACTTGCCAAAATCCGGGCCCGTGCGCGCGGCCCGGACTTTGGTTACCAGGCGTGTAGCGAAACGTGTTCCCTGGCCCAGGCTGTTATCATCCAGCACAGATGTATGACGTTTTGATGGCAAAAGGGAATTTTTTGTGAAGAACCTGTCAGACCACCTGCCTACCCGGCTTGTCGCACTGGCAACCCTGGTCCTGGTGATCCCACTGGGTACGCGCGCCATGCTGGGTTGGTCCAACCCGCTCGGTTACCTGTCCGACATGGCCCTCGGCAGCGTCCTGGTATTACTGCTGTACCGCCGTCCGTGGTGGCTGGCCTTGCCCGTGCTGCTGGCATGGGCCGCCCTGTGGCTGGCCTCGGCCGAACTGGTGAGCGCGGTGGGCAGGTTGCCTACCAGCGCCGACCTGGCCTACCTGGCCGACCCGCAGTTCATGGAGAATTCGACCGGCGGTGGCCTGGCCCATGCCTGGCTACCCTGGGCGCTGGGCATCGGCCTGCTGGCCTGGCTGGCCAGCGCCTGGCGTTACCGCACTCAACCCAGCCAGCCGCTGCCACGCAAGGCCTGGGCCATTCCGCTGTTGCTGTTCGCTGGCCATTGGGGCAGCCAGCAACTGGCGCCTGCCGACGCCGAGCAATGGCGGCTGTACAACCTCCCCCATCAACTGATGTCGGCTGCCGCCGGCGATCTGCAGCGCCACGTCGAGCGTTGGACAGGGCAGACACGAACCTTCACGCCGCTGGCCAGCAGCGGCCTGACCCAATCCGACCTGCATGGCCAGCGCCTGCTTGCCGGGCCAGGCACGGCCCGCAACCTGCTGCTCATCACCCTGGAAGGGATCCCCGGTGCCTACCTGCGGCCTAACCGCCAGGCCCTGCACAGCCGCTTCGACACCGAGCTGATGCCCAGGCTGAGCCAGTGGGCCGAACGCGGCATGAACACCCCGGACTATGTGCTGCACACCCACCAGACCATCCGTGGCCTGTATGCCATGCTTTGTGGTGACTACGACAAGCTGGCCAACGGCACACCCAAGGGGGTCGAGCTGCTGACCCAGAACGAACGCAACCAGGCCTGCCTGCCGGCGCAGTTGCGCCAGGCCGGCTTCACCACCCACTACCTGCAGGGGGCCGGCCTGCGCTTCATGGCCAAGGACCGCATCATGCCGCACATCGGCTTCGACGCAGTGCATGGCCTGGAGTGGTTCCGCAACGACAACTACCTGGAGTTCCCCTGGGGCAAGGATGACCGGGCCTTCTTCGAAGGCGCGCTGGGCTATGTCGGCCAGTTGCAGAAGCAGGACACACCGTGGATGCTGACCCTGCTCAGCGTAGGCACCCACCAGCCCTACTCGGCGCCTGCCGAGTACCTCGAGCGCTACGACACGCCGAAACAGGCCGCCGTGGCCTACCTCGATGACGCGCTGGGTGCCTTCCTCGACAGCCTCGAACGCCAGGGCGTGTTGAAGGACACCCTGGTGGTGGTCACCTCCGACGAATCCCACGGCATCGATGGCGTGCGCCTGGCCTCGTCGTGGGGCTTCAACCTCACCCTGGCGCCGGAACAGGCGCAATTGCCACGGATCAAGCGCGGCACCTATGGCCATGTCGACCTGGCGACCTCGCTGCTGGACTACTTTGCCCTGCCCATCCCCATGGCGCTGGGTGGCCGCTCGCTGTACCGCGACTACGACGGCGGTCGCGAGATGATTGCCTACACCAACGGCATGCTGCGCTATCACGACGGCCGTGGTGTGTTCACCGAATGCGACTTCCAGCAGCGCTGCCGGCGTTATGCCAGCGAGGGTTTCATCGCCGACCAGGCGCGCTACCTTGGCCCCGGCGACAACCTGCTCGGGCAACAGATCGGCGCGCTGGCCGGGGTGCTCGACCAGTCCCTGCAACACACACCGCTGAACCTGCGCTACCAGTTCGGTGGTCCCTCACCCATCCGCCTGCGCAAGCGCATCCACGATGACTGGGCCGACAACCTCATCGGTGCGCAGTACCTGGAAATGCCCGAGGGCTCGCACACCCGCGTGCGGGTCAAGGTACGCTCGCTGGACCCGAAGCGCGCCGCCTATATCCAGCTCAAGGCCAAGCAGTTGGAGCAGGACGTCCCGCTGGGCTTGCCTGAGGAGATGAAAGTCACCGCCGATGAGCCATTGGAAATGGAGTTCGGCTTTGACAACCCGACCACGCGCAAGGCGTTTTCCTTCCATTTGCTGGGCTATGGCGGCGGCCAGGTGGAAGTCAGCGACTTCAGCGTGATTACCGCGCTGCCCGGCGAGGATGACGTCGCGGACGAAATGGCCGACGGGCATATTGCCCATTCGGGGTGACTATCGATGCCGCTCATCGGGCTGCCAGTACTGCCTGTCGATTACGGCCGCCGGTGCTCGACCAGTGGGTGAACCCCTGATGTGGAGACAGCATCATGAGCACCAGCGAAAGCAGGCACCCAGTGGTTTCCCGCCGCCAGTGGCTGGCGGCCCGCCTGCAACTGTGGCTGCACGAAAAGGCCGTTACCCACCAGCGCGACGCGCTGGCCGCAGCGCGTCGCGCCTTGCCCTGGGTCAAGGTCGAGCAGGACTATCGGTTTCACGGGGCCGATGGCGAACTGGACCTGGCCGGCCTGTTCGCCGGTCGCAGCCAGCTGTTGGTCTACCACTTCATGTTCGCCGAGGGCTGGACCGAAGGCTGCCACGGCTGCTCGTTCCTCGCCGACCATTTTGACGGCGCCAACCTGCACCTGGCGCACCACGACGTGTCGCTGGTAGCCGTGTCGCGGGCACCCTATGCGCAATTCCAGGCGTTTCGCCAACGCATGGGCTGGCGGTTTGCCTGGTATTCGTCACACGGCAGCAGCTTCAACGAGGACTTCGGCGTGAGTGTCGGCCGCGAAGGCCAGCGCCAGTACAACTACGCGCCGTATGACGGTGAAGAAAGCGAGTTGCCCGGGCTGAGCGCGTTCTACCGTGAACCGGATGGCAGTGTGTACCACACCTACTCCACCTATGCGCGCGGGCTGGATATCCTGGTCAATACCTACAACTTCCTCGACATTGCGCCACTGGGGCGCAACGAAGGCGCCACCATGGACTGGGTCCGGCACCATGACCGCTATGAAGGGCAAGCAGCGCCAGGCCATTGCTGCCATGAATGAGCCACTGCGGGAGCAGCCTTGTGTCGCGAAAGGGCTGCTCCTGCAAGCAGTCACATCATGCGCGTACTCCCAGCATGCCGCGCTCGACGATGAAATCGATCACCGCCTGCAACCCCTCCCCCTTCTTCAGGTTGCTGAAGGTCCACGGCCGCTGCGGGCGCATGCGCTGGGTATCGCGTGCCATCACCTCCAGCGAGGCCCCCACATAAGGCGCCAGGTCGGTCTTGTTGATGACCAGGAAATCCGACTTTGTGATCCCCGGGCCACCCTTGCGCGGGATCTTCTCGCCTTCAGCCACGTCGATCACGTAGATGGTCAGGTCAGCCAGCTCCGGGCTGAACGTGGCGCTGAGGTTGTCACCGCCACTTTCGACGAAAATCACCTCCAGGTTGCCAAACTTGCGCGCCAGTGCTTCGACCGCCGCCAGGTTCATCGAGGCGTCCTCGCGTATCGCCGTGTGCGGGCAGCCGCCGGTTTCCACGCCGACAATGCGCTCCGGCTCGAGGGCGCCGGCTTCGGTCAGGATGCGCTGGTCTTCCTTGGTGTAGATGTCGTTGGTCACCACTGCGATCTGGTAGTGGTCACGCATGGCCTTGCACAAGGCCTCGAGCAATGCGGTCTTGCCGGAGCCGACCGGGCCGCCGACACCGACGCGCAGGGGTTGTTGATAGCTTTGCATGCAGGCAGTCCTCAAGAACGGAACAAACGGGTGTATTGGGTTTCGTGACGCGACGAGGCAATGGCCAGCAACGGCAGACCACTGCCGAGCTGGTCATCGCCCAGGGCCAAGGCTTGCTCAAGGGCGGCCGGCAAACCTGTGCCCAGATCGCGCAGCAAGGTCTGGGCCGCCTGCTGGCCGAACGGCACCAGCTTGACCCCGGCCATGACCGCGCCCTCCAGCCAGGCAAAACCATGGCCCAAGGCCAACTGGCGCAGCGGGATTGCCCAGTGCGCGGCCAGCCAGGCCATGCCGCCCAGCTGGGTAAGCTCAAGGCTGGCCCGCCAGGCTGGGTCCTGGCCCAGCTGCCAGCCGTCGAGCAGGCGTGCCAACGCCGCACCGCGCTGCTGTTCTTCCAGGCGCAACTCGGCGGTTTCGCGGTTGGCCAGCAGGAACCGGCTCCAGTGGTCGAAGGCCGCGGCGTCCTCGGCCTGGCAGGCGCGATACAGGCGGGCCAGTACCGGCCAGTCGAGGCCGGCCAGGGTGTCGTCGATCTGTTCACGCTGCCAGGCAGTGAAACCGTCCACGCCCCGGACCCAACCCGCCTCGACCGCCCACTCCAGGCCTTGCGAATAGGTGAAGCCGCCCACCGGCAAGCCTGGGCTGGCCAGTTGCAGCAGGCGCAGCAACGCCAGGTCGCTGTCCATCAACCGGCCAGTACCAGTGCAGCGCCGGCCAGCAGGCCACCGCCGAAGGCTTTCTGCAGGCCGCTGTGGCGGCGCAACAGGCAACCGACGGCAAAGCCGGCTGCCAGCAGCAACCCGCTGACGACGACAAAGCCGGCGCTGAACTGCCAGAACGCGCTTGGCGTCGCTTCCACGCCATGGGCCCAGCCATGGAACAGGGCGAACACTGGCATGGCCATGGCCAGCAGCAGTTGCCGAGCGGGTAGCAACACGGCCGCGGCAGCCACCAGCAGCGACACGGCGATCAGGGTTTCCATGCCCAATACGTCGCCGAACAGATGACCACACAGCGCACCGCCGAACATGGCAGCCAAGGTAGCCGCAGGCAGCGCCAGGCTGCGCCGGGTCAACGCGGCAAGCACGCCGGTGCCGAGCAACATCAGCAGGTGGTCAAGACCGGTCAGCGGGTGCAGCAAGCCATCCTGCAGCGGCTGGCTGTCGTGGCCCGGGTGGGCGAAGGCTGGCAGCGCCAGCATCAGCAGAAACAGGGCGAAAGTCTTTTTCATCGGTTGCTCCAGGCAGTTCAGGAATGGGCGGGCAAGCGCACGAACGGGTGATCGTGCACATGTCCATGGCTATGGCTATGGCTATGCGGTGCGCTCTGATAGGCGCCCGCCTCCGGCTCGAATGGCGCCTGCTCGGCCTCCACCGCCAGGCCCAGGCCACGCAGCATGTCGTCGAGCACATGGTCGTGCTGGAAGCGCAACAGGCCGGGTTCGATCTGCAGCGGCACATGGCGGTTGCCCAGGTGATAGGCAGCGCGTGCCAGCAGGTGCGGGTCGGCGCAGCGCACTGTGGACACCGCCTCGGGCGCCGCCAGCACGCGGATCAGCTGGGTGCCTTCGGCATCGGCCAGCAGTTCGCCGCCGCGTAGCAGGTGGCCACGCTCAAGCATCAGCCCGGCTTCGCGGCCATCGTCGAGGGTTACCCGCAGGCGGCTCTTGATCCGGCTGTCCACATCAAGGGTGACGCTGCCGGTTTCGCCCAGCGGGCCGGGTTCGGTGATTCGGCGGGTCAAGACAATCATCAGTCCTCCTTCAGAACAGGAAATAGCGCTGGGCCAGCGGCAGTTCGCGGGCCGGCTCGCACACCAGCAGTTCGCCATCGGCACGCACCTGGTAGGTCTGCGCGTCGACTTCGATCAGCGGTTGCAGGGTGTTGTGGAGCATGTCGGGCTTGCGCACGCGGCGGCAGCCATGCGCCACGCCGATCAGGCTGCGCAGGTTGAGTTCCTCGGCCAGGCCACGGTCCATCGCCGCCTGCGGCAGGAAGGTCATGCGTGTGGCATGGCGCGCCGCGCCCAGGGCGCCGAACATGGGCCGGTAGTGCACCGGTTGTGGCGTGGGGATGGAGCCGTTGATGTCGCCCATGGGCGCGGTGACGATCATCCCGCCCTTGATCACCAGCGCCGGCTTGACCGCGAAGAATGCCGGTGACCACAGCACCAGGTCGGCCAGCTTGCCCGCTTCCACCGAGCCCACCTCGTGGCCGATGCCATGGGTCAGCGCCGGGTTGATGGTGTACTTGGCGATGTAGCGCTTGACCCGGAAGTTGTCGCTGTAGCTGCTGTCCGGCGCCAGTGGCCCACGGCGCAGCTTCATCTGGTGGGCGACCTGCCAGGTACGCAGCACCACTTCGCCCACTCGGCCCATGGCCTGGGAGTCGGACGACGTCATGGCAAAGGCGCCCATGTCGTGAAGGATGTCCTCCGCGGCAATGGTCTCGCGGCGGATGCGCGACTCGGCAAAGGCCACGTCCTCGGCGATGCTCGGGTCCAGGTGGTGGCAGACCATGAGCATGTCCAGGTGCTCGTCCACGGTGTTGACCGTGTACGGCAAGGTCGGGTTGGTCGAGGACGGCAACACGTTGGCCTGCCCCGCCGCGCGGATGATGTCCGGCGCATGCCCGCCGCCGGCGCCTTCAGTGTGGAAGGTATGGATGGTGCGCTCGCCAATCGCCGCCAGGGTATCTTCGATGCAGCCGGACTCGTTCAGGGTGTCGGTGTGGATCGCCACCTGGATGTCCATTTCCTCGGCAACCCCCAGGCAGCAGTCGATGGCCGCCGGTGTCGAGCCCCAGTCCTCGTGCAGTTTCAGGCCCACGGCGCCGGCAGCAATCTGCTCGCGCAGCGCTTCGGGCCGCGAAGCATTGCCCTTGCCGAGCAAGCCGATGTTGATCGGCAGGCTGTCGGCGGCCTGGAGCATGCGCGCCAGGTACCAGGGGCCGGGCGTGCAAGTGGTAGCGTTGGTGCCGGTGGCGGGGCCGGTGCCACCGCCGATGAAGGTGGTCACGCCGCTGTTCAGCGCCTCGTCCACTTGCTGCGGGCAGATGAAGTGGATATGTGAATCGACGCCACCTGCGGTGACGATCTTGCCCTCGGCCGCGATCACCTCGGTACCCGGCCCCACCGGCACAGTGACACCCGGCTGCACATCGGGGTTGCCAGCCTTGCCGATCACCGCGATGCGCCCGTGCTTGATGCCGATATCGGCTTTGACGATACCCCAGTGGTCAATGATCAGGGCGTTGGTCAGCACCAGGTCCATGGCCTCGGCAGCCAGCATCTGGCCCTGGCCCATGCCGTCGCGGATGACCTTGCCGCCACCGAACTTGACCTCTTCGCCATAGACCGTGAAATCCTGCTCGACCTCGACCCACAACGCGGTATCGGCCAGGCGCACGCGGTCGCCCACGGTGGGGCCGAACATGTCGGCATAGGCCCGGCGGGAAATACGGCTCATGCCTTGCCCTCCAGCGCACCCATCACCTTGCCCTGAAAGCCATATACCTCGCGCTTGCCGGCGTAGGCCACCAGCTGCACGGTGCGCGCCTGGCCCGGTTCGAAGCGCACGGCGGTGCCGGCGGCAATGTCCAGGCGAAAGCCCAGGGTCGGCGCGCGGTCGAACACCAGCGCCTGGTTGACTTCATAGAAGTGATAGTGCGAGCCGACCTGCACCGGCCGGTCACCATGGTTGGCCACGCTGACGCTGACCGTCGCGCGGCCGCCGTTCAGCTCGATGTCGCCGTCGGCGACCTGGATTTCACCTGGGATCATGCGGGGCTCCTGGGCTATTTCAGACGATGGGGTCATGCACGGTCACCAGCTTGGTGCCATCCGGGAATGTCGCTTCGACCTGCACGTCGTGGAGCATTTCGGCAATGCCTGGCATCACCTGCTCGCGGGTCAGCACTTCGCGCCCCAGGCTCATCAGCTCGGCCACGCTGCGGCCATCGCGAGCGCCTTCGAGCACCGCGGCACTGATCAGCGCTACCGCTTCCGGGTAGTTGAGCTTCAAGCCACGGGCCAGGCGCCGCTCCGCCAGCAACGCGGCGGTGAACAGCAGCAGTTTGTCTTTCTCTCTCGGGGTCAGCTCCATGGCGCTCTCTCAGGTTGCCCAGATACGCGGGGGGCAGGCCGGCAGGCCAAGGACGGCCGGACGCAGCACATGCCACAGGCGTTGCAGGGTGCGTTGCAGGTGTTGGTTGTCATGGTCGAGCAGGCGGATCACCAGCAACGACCCAAGCAGGGTCGCGCCGGCCGGGTTACCCAGTTGTTCGAGTAGCGAGCGCACCTGTTCCAGCAAGGCCTGGTCGGCAGGTGCGGCGCAGAAAGTGGCGACCAACGGATGCCCGCCAAGCTTGGCCAGCTGCCCGCCTTCCAGGCGCAGCCGCTCATGCAGGCCGACCTCGCCGGGCAATTCGATGCACAAGCGGTTGTCCAGGGCGCCGTGGTCGAAACGCTCGTTCATCACCGGCCGCCCCAGGCACAAGGTTTCCCACGCCAGCAGGCGCGCCCCGGGTTCAAGGGTGAAGCGGCTGTCGAGGCTGGCGCGGGCACCGCAGAAGAAGATGCTGTCCTGGGGTAACCACTCCAGCGTGCTGTCGGCAGCCAGGTGGAAGCGCTGGGTCAGCCGTGCGGTCGGGCCGATGCTGCGGTAGAACTTGCTGGCTCCGGGCATGGTCAGCAACGCATGACTGCCGGCCTCCAGCTGGATATTCAGCTCCAGGCGGTCGCCGGCGACCACCCCGCCGGGCGGATGCAGCACGTAGACATGGCACGGCGCACCTTCAGGATGAAACGGCCGCTGCACCAAAAGAGGTCCGAAATGCCGCCACGCACCAAGGCGGGTCACCGCGTCGCGCCTGACGAAGCGCAACTGCAGGTAGGCGCTCCAGCCTGCGTCGTCTTGTGGTTGTTCGATCTGCTCCGCGAGCGACATCCTGCGGCCCCTGAAATCCGTGGCCTGCTGGCCGTTTAGAGGGCCCGGCATGCGCGGCGAAAACGCGCGCGGCCTGACCACTCGATCAAAATTCTCAGGCTGGATATAGCAGGTTGCGGGCCAACTCCGCAGGTGAAGGAAGATGAAACTTCTGCGGCAGCCGCTCTGGTATCGGGCATACGGGAGGCTGGCGCACAAAGCGGGGGCGTGCTGGGGCCCTGTTCAGGTGCTCAGGCAGAGTGCTGCTACGCGGCACGCGTCAAGCGGCAGGACAATCAGTAGTCGAAGCGGTCCACTGCGCGCCGGCGCTCGTTGTCATCACGCCGGTCATAGATGGCCGTGGTCTGGATATTGGCGTGGTGCGCCAGCTTCTGCGCGATCGACAGGTCGTGCTCTTCGATCACCCGGGTAATGAATGCCCGGCGGAAGTCATGTGGCATGATCTTCACCCCTACCTGGGCACCGCGCTGGCGGGCGATGTAATAGATGGCGTGCTTGGTGATACGCGCCCGGGTGATGTGGCTGCCACGGCGGATGCGGTTGAACAGGAACGGGTCGTCCTCGGCGCCTGCCGGCAGGTCCTGGCGGCGCAGGTCGAGCCACGCCTGCAACTTCTCGAACGCCCAGGGTGGCGCGTACTTGATCAGCTGGCGGTTGCCCTTGCCCAGCACTTGCAGGCTACGCGCCTCGAAGTCGACCTGGCCGAGGTCGATGTCCACCGATTCGGACTTGCGCATGCCGGTACCGTAGAGCAAGGCGATGATCGCCGCATCGCGCACGCCCTGTGGCCGCGGGTCGGCCGCACACACATCCATCAACTCGCGAATCAGGCTACGCCGCAGGTTGCGCCCCGGTGGCAGGCGGCTGCCACTGTCCGGCTTGACCTCGCGAATACGCAGCAACTGTTCATGTTCGATCAGCCCCTGGCGCCAGGCTTCGTTCACCACCCCGCGAATGGCATTGACGTACAGCGACGAGCTGTTGGGCGCATAACCATCGGCGCGCAGGGCCGCGACCAGGGCGATCACATGGCCAGGCTCGAGCCGGTGCCAGGGCACATCGACGATATTGCAGTCGACAAAACCCAGCCGATCGGCGGCGTCCTGGAGAATGTAGCGCATGGTTTGCTGGCTGGATGGGGCCAGGCGGGCCATGTACTGCAGCAGCGGGTTTTTCGAGAGATCGGACAAAACGTGAATCCTGTAGCGAAGCGTCGGCAATGGCGAACCACGCCAGCCCCTGAAGCAAGCCAAAACGACAGATAGACGAGGCGACATGATAGCGCCGTAGGCAACTCATGATCAGCCGGAGAAGTGCCATCACCTTGATATACAAGGCGTTTGCAGCTGGCACGGGGCGTGATCTTACCGCAAATGCAGCCTCCTGACCGAATCAACCGGCTGCCCAGGCAGAGGCATGCGGGCTAACCAGCACCCAGCTGCTCGGCCACTGGCCACCACCCTGGGAACATCTGCTGTACCCGGGGCTCGGCGAAACGTTCGTCGATCAGCACCAGCACGCCCCTGTCCTGGTCACCGCGGATAACCCGGCCCGCCGCCTGAATCACCTTGCGTACGCCCGGGTAGAGATAGGCGTAATCGAAGCCCGCACCGAACTGCCGCCCCAGGCGCTGCTTGAACTGTTCATTGACCGGGTTTACCTGCGGCAGCCCGAGCGTGGCGACGAACGCGCCGATCAGCCGCGTGCCGGGCAAGTCCACGCCCTCGCCGAAGGCACCACCGAGGACGGCAAAACCGACGCCACGGCCATCCGCTACGAAGCGGTCGAGAAAACCCTGGCGGGCGGCTTCGTCCATACCGGGTTCCTGGCACCACAGGGGAATGCCCGCGTGCTGCTCGGCCAGCAGTGCGGCCACCTGCTGCAAGTACTCGAAACTGCTGAAGAACGCCAGGTAGTTCCCGGGCATTCGCGCATACTGCTCGGCAATCAGCTCGACGATCGGCGCCAGCGAGGCCTGGCGTTGCTGGTAGCGGGTCGACACCTGGCTGGCGATGCGGACTTGCAGCTGTTCGGCGCGGAACGGCGCCGCCACTTCCAGCCAGGCAGTATCCGCCGGCATGCCCAGCAGGTCGCTGTAGAAATGCCGCGGGCTCAGCGTGGCGGAAAACAGCGTCACGCTACGCGCCGCCTGCATGCGCGGGGCCAAAAGGCGCGCCGGGTTGACGTTGCGCAGGCTCAGGCTGGCCAGCCGCCGCTTGCGCGGGCCCTGGCGTTGGCTGATGTCGAACAGGAAGTGCTCATCGAACAGTTCGGCGACCCGGCTGAACTGCAAGGCCTGGAAAAAGAACTGCAATACCTGCGGGTCGACTTGCGCAGGCGCCTGGTTCATCTGCTCCTGGATCAGCCCGATGCACTGCTGCAGTGCGCGCAACAGCCCTTCCGGCAGCGCCTCGCTGGCCTGGTAAGGCGCGCGCTGCGCCTTGTACAGCGCATTCCACTGCCGGTTCAGGCGGTCCAGCGCACTGACCAGCCCAGGCGGCTTGCTCTGACGCAGTGCCAGCAACTGGCCCTGGTCGAGGCTGGCGCTGTACATGCCACGCCCGCGTTCGACCAGGTTGTGCGCCTCGTCCACCAGCACTGCTACGCGCCACTGGTTGGCCTGGGTCAGGCCGAACAGCAAGGCATGGGCATCGAAATAATAGTTGTAGTCCGCCACCAGCACGTCGACCCAGCGCGCCATTTCCTGGCCCAGGTAGTACGGGCACACCTGGTGCGCCAAGGCCACGTCACGCAGCCGTGCACGGTCGAGCAACGGCAACGCGGCCGCTGCTTCGCGGGCGGCGGGCAGGCGGTCGTAGAAGCCCGCCGCCAACGGGCAGGACTCGCCGTGGCAGGCCTTTTCCGGGTATTCGCAGGCCTTGTCGCGGGCGATCAGCTCCAGCGTGCGCAGGGCCGGTTGCGGCGTGGCATCGGTGATCTGCTGCAGGGCATCGAGGGCCAGGGCCCGGCCCGGCGTCTTGGCGGTGAGGAAGAACAGCTTGTCCAGTTGCTGCGGCGCCATGGCCTTGAGCAGTGGAAACAAGGTGCCAAGGGTCTTGCCGATGCCGGTGCTGGCCTGGGCCATCAGGCAACGGCCAGTGCTCACCGCCTTGTACAGGGTTTCTGCCAGTTGGCGCTGGCCCTGGCGAAACGCCGGATACGGGAAGCCGAGCGCCTGCAGGCCCTGGTTACGCTCGGCCAGGCGCTGCGCTTGCCGTTGCGCCCAAACCAGAAAGCGTTGGCACTGGGTTTCGAAGAAGGCTTGCAGTTCGGCGGCGCTGCAATGCTGGCTGATCAGCGTCTGGCCGTCGGTGTCCACGTCCAGGTACACCAGCGCCACCTCGATGGCCGGCAGTTGCCGTGCCTGGCACATCAACCAGCCGTAGACCTTGGCCTGTGCCCAGTGCAACTGGCGATGGTTGGCCGGCTGGCGCGAAAGGTCGCCACGGTGGGTCTTGATCTCTTCGAGGCGATTGCTGGCAGGGTCATACCCATCGGCGCGGCCACGTACCTTCAGCGTTTCGAACTGCCCTTCCAGGGCGATTTCCGACTCGTAGCCTGCAGCGCGCCGTGCCACAACCCGCCGATGCCCCTCGATGCCCTCCTGGGCGCTGGGCGATGGTGTGAAGCGCAGGTCCAGGTCGCCGACCTTGGCGCTGAATTCGCACAAGGCGCGCACCGCCACGCTATAGCTCACGGCGTATCGCTCCAGCGCACATGGCACACCGCGACAGGCAGGCCGTGGGCCCGGCAGAACGCCAGCCAGCGCAGCTGGTTGTCCTGCAGGCGGTCGCCGGGCCCCTTGACCTCGACCATGCGGTAGCGGCCCTGCCCGGGCCAGAACTGGATCAGGTCGGGCATGCCGGCGCGGTTGTTACGGATGTCCTGCAACAGGCGCAGGAAACACTGCTTCAGATGCGCCGCGGGCAGGCAGGCCAGCGCCTGCTCAAGCAGCGTCTCGCTGAGCATGGACCAGAACACGAAGGGCGACTGCAGGCCCTGCTTGGCGGCATAGCAGTCGAGAATGGCCTGGTGATGGCTACCGTCGTCAAGGCGCCCCAGGCAACGTTCGAACAGTGCGCTGCGCCGTTGCTGGAAGTCGCTGTCATGCAGGTCCTGGGGCGCAGCCTGGAACGGGTGGAAGAACGCGCCAGGCACCGGGGCGAAGAGCGCCTCCCAGCACAGCAGGCCGAACAGGCTGTTGAACAGCGTGTTCTCCACGTAATGCACCGGCCCGCCATCCTCGGCCAAGTGCTGGCGCACCGCCTCCTCCACCCCCAGGGCGGCGTGCTCGCGCGGCAGTTCCAGCTCGATCAGCTCCAGGGTGGCCGTACGCTGGCGCGGTTGCGGCGGGCCGCCGAGCTTGCGGGCCAGGCGGGGCAACATGCGCTCCAGCGCCTGCACTTCCAGTGCGTTGGCCGGTGTCGCCGCCATGTGCAGCGCCAGGGCATGCGCCTCGGGCCACTGCTCGCTGCGCTCCAGCACCCGCACCTGGCGGATGCGCGCCTGGGCATGCTGGCATTGCGCGTAGACCGCCATGGCCTGCGCCCAGTCACCCTGGCGCTCGCACTGCTGGCCCAGGGCGAATTGCAGGCGCGCATGCCGCCGGGCCAGCCACGGGTTGTCGCTGTGCAGGCCCTGCAGGGCCGTGAGGATCGCCCCCGGGTCGTCGCCCTGCTCCAGACGCTCTGCGCACTGGTGCAAGGCCATGGCCAGGTCGACCTCGGCGCGTTTCTGCAAGGCTCGCGAATCGTTGCTGAATGGCACCTGCTCATAGCGCAACAGGCCCAGGTCGGCGAGGACGAAGTCAGACCAGTCCTGGTAAAGGTTGCCGAAAAACAGCAGACGCATGCGGTCACACAAGGGCTGCTGACACCACTGGAGGATGCGCACGCCACTGTCGGGGAACCACTCGGCCAGTGCTCGGGCTTGCAGGCCCAGCGGTTGCAGCTGTGCCAGCAGGTCATGCTTGGCGGCACGCGGACGGCTCAGGTAGCGGGCAAAACAGCGGGCAAGCTCGTCCTTGCGCAACAGGGTGAACAGCTGTTCCAGCGCCAGTTGCCCGGGCTCCTGCACCCAGCCGAGGGCCAGCAACGGTTGCAGTGCCTGCCAGGTGTCGCCGATTTCGGCGTAGTCGAGGCGGTCACTGCGAAACAGCTCGCCCTTGCGCATGACCATGCGCACCATCAGGGCCTGCGCCGGTACGGCCAGCTGGCTGAAGGCGTGGATGAAACCCAGTTCCTGGTCGTCGAGCAGGTCTGCGTAGCGTTGTTCTACCCACTGCATTACCTGGCGGAAGTTGTGCAGGTAGTAGAACGGGTCATCGACGGAATGGGCGATCACTGGGCTGGGTCAGGCGGCTGGAATGGATACTGGTTATACATACAGACCAGCCAGCTGACAAGTGCCGCAGGTCGTACCACGCTCACCCAGCGGCGCGGCGGCTGCGCAACACCCCGCTTTGTTCCATCCCCTGCTCCCGCGGCCTTCAACCGGCCATCCCGGCGGGCCGCCCGCAGCGTAGTTCCAGCGCCTGGGCCAGGCGTTCCACGGCCTGTTGCAGGGCATCCGCCTGCTCGCCAACCCACGCCAGTGCCAGGTACTGCTGATAGCGCCCGTGCAGGCTGAACTGCTTGCCCGGAAGCGCATGCAGTGCCGTACCAGCCAATGCCGCGACAATGCCCTCCCAAGCCAGCGGCTGGCGAAAACGCACCCAAAGGGCCTGCCCGCCTTCGGGCATTTCCAGCACCACGCGCTGGCCGAACTGCAGCTCCAGCGCACGCGCCAGGCATTGCGCGCGCCTTTGCAGGTCCGTTCGCAAGCGGACCAGTTGGGTCTCGACCTCACCCCGGCCCAGCATCTGGGCAAGCGCCTGCAGGCGCAGCGGCGCAAGCCGGAACCCGCGCTCGGCGAACGCCCCGGCCAGCACGGCCCCCTGCCCCAGTACATAGGCATAGGGTGCCTCGGGCCCTATTACAGCCTCGAACGCCCCCATGACCAGCAACCAGCGCGGATCGGCCCAATCGCGCAGGCGCCTGGCCGGCGGCCCGCAGTAACAGTGGTCACTGTCCAGATCGTTTTCCAGCAGCCACACCGGGTGCCGGGCCAACAGTTCGCCCAACTGCTGCTGGTAGTGTGGCGTGACCAGACGCCCCTGTGGCATGCCAAGGCACGACGGCATGACCACCATGCACACTGGCTCGCTTTCCAGCAGGCGGGCCAAGCCACGCAGGTCCGGATTACCGCGCGGGTCTGCCGGCAGTTCCAGCACCCGCATGCCGGTGCGTTCCAGGGCGCGCAGCACTTGCGGACAGCAAGGCGAGTGGACCAGTACGGTCTTCCCCTGCAGGGCCAGCGCTGCCAGCAACGTTTCCAGCAGCGCGGGAATGTCCGGGGCCAGTTGTACATCCTCGGCACGCCAGTACTGGCCGGAAGAACGGGTATAACGCGCGGCCAGCGCATTGCGCAGACGGACACTGCCGAGTTCTGCCCAGGCCGTGGCACTGTGCGCGCGCTGGCGCGCCAGGCGCCGTTCATGGCTGAACAGGGCACGTTCGAGCGTTGGCTGTGCCGGCAATGGCGCCTGGCGCGGCATGACCGCAGTGGTACATGTGGCAGCACGTTGTATGTAGTAACCGGATCTCGGCCGGCATTGGACCCGGCCCTCCTCTTCCAGCAGGTTGTAGGCGCTCTGCACGGTGGCCAGCGATACCCTCAGCCGGCGCGACAGCGCGCGCAGCGACGGTAAACGGCCTGTGCCCGCAGCCGGCGCCTCGTCGACCAGCGCTATCAGGTAACGGTAAACCTTGCGATAGGCAAACTCGCCGCGAACAGCCCGCGCCATCAGGGCTGCCCCGCCGCATCACGCCGCTGCCCTGGCGCGCAGGGCGGCATCCAGCGCAGGTGGATATCGCGTTGCGCCAGGTGGTTCATCAGGCGCCAGGTCGTCAGGCGCAAGCGCCCGCCATAGATCGCCCGCAGTTGCCCCAGCGGCAGGCCGCTGGTGTTGACCAGCCAGTCCTTGACCGCCTCCGGGCAGCTTTTACCCTGTAGGGCCCGGTGCAGATAGGGCAAGGCCACCAGCATGTCGGCATGCCGGCACTGCAGGAACCGCTCGAGGTTCCTCCCCTGCCTGGCAAACGGCCTGAACAGTACGCATACCAGTTGGGTCTGGTTGATACCGTAGGCTTTGCCAAACTGCACCGGCTGCACATCGCCGTGGCGACTGCCGCCAGGCTTGCCAGCCAGGCGCAGGGCAGGTCGACCAGCCAGGGGTTCCAGGCTGTGGTCGTACAGTTCGTGCAATTGCAGCAACGCCGACGGCTCGCTGAACACCGCCAGGGGCCAGGCGTCCCGGGCGTCCTCGAAGCGACAGCCGAGCATCACGTCGAGCTGTTGCACACCCAGCAGATGTGGCAGCAGGTCGTCGATGGCAAATACCCGCACCGGCGCCTCTTCCGTGGCAACGCTTGCGGCCGCTTCGCCCTGCGTGTCCAGCGCTCCGTCGAGGGTGCCTTGCAGCCAGCCCAACCCCTGGGCCAGCGTCGCCAGGCACTGATGCACCTGCTGCGAACCGTGCGCGCCTGCCAGGCGCAGGCTGCGCCGGGCCCAGGCCAGGTACTTGCGCCGCAGGCGCGCGGGTACAGCGGTGACCAGCACGTCGGCAGCCTGGTCGCGCAGTGCAAGGCCCACGGCTTCGGCCAGCTCGAGATGCAGGCGGCTACCCAACAGCGCTTCGGGCCTGGCATCGACCAGGTGGCCAAAAACCAGCATGGCATCCCGCGCTTGCCGCCAACGTTCGCGTACAACCGCAGGCCGACAGCTGAACGGCACTACCTCGCGTCCCTCGATCATCTCCAGCTGCACCCGTTGATCATCCTGCATGAACAGGGCGCTGAAGCAGCGTTCATGGCCTTCGAGCGTAGCGTGGTCCGCACTCGGCAAGCTGACCACCAGCACCCGCAACTGGAAAGTGACCGGCGCACGCAGGGCAATGCTCAACTGGGCGGCACGCAGCATGGCCAACAGCCGCGTACTGCGACGGTCGTTGCCGTGCAGCACCAGCAGGCGGAATGTACCGATGTATTCGGGCCCGCCTGCGGCAACCAGCAACCGTTGTATAAGCAGTTGCAAGGAGGCACGCTGGGCCTGGGACATGTGGCTCAGCAAGCGCTCAAGCACCTGCTGGTAGATATAGTGCATTGCCTGGTCGTGAATAGCAGTCACGGAATCACCTCATCAACTTCAAGCACCTCACGCAAGCCGAACAGTAAATTGCTCGAGCAAATGCCGCGGCGTTTCCAGAAGAAATTTCCTACAACTAAAATGAAGTAATGACGTAACCATTCACTGTCGCCAAGCCATCGAGAAGAACGCACCAGCGCGCCAGTCCACTGCTGCCAAATACCGCCCTGGCTCGGGCATAGCACTGCTCATCCCACGCTCCTTGCGCAAACTATCATCGGGCCATTATCGAGGGATGGAAAGCGAATAGAAGATACAGATCAGGGTATAAAAACCATTCAGAGAAAACGGAAAAACACATTGACCGCACGGCAGCGACAGTTCAACCCAGAAAACCTGGCAAGATATTTCGGTATACCCCTGTTATTCAGTTTTCAAGTAATCCGATTCGCTAGTTGCTGTAAGGAATTTCTGTTTTTAACAGTTGAATTATTCTTTGGGCGCAAAAAAACCCGGGACAAAGCCCGGGTTTCCTGACCGTTCGAACAACCGTCAGTGATGCGCCATATCCAGCACCACACGCCCGCCGCACGGGCATTGGTCCATGTAGCGGTGCGCCTCCACCACCTGCTCGAAGGGGTACACCTTGATGATCTGCGGTGTCAGCAACTGGTCGGCAGTGAACTGGTTGATATCGCGCAGGGCACGCTGCAACGCCACCTGGTCCTGGCTGATACCCAGCTCCGGCTTGCCGGTGAAGTTTCCGATGCAATGCACATAGAACTGGATGTTCTTCTGGAACGCCGCGCACGCCGGGAACGGTGTCTGGTTGCCACCTTGCAGGCCATACAGCACCAGGCTGCCACGCGGCGCCAGGACATCGCCCAGCAGCGACATCTGCGGCCCGCCCATGCCGTCGAGGACCATGTCCACGCCACGGCCGTCGGTGTACTTGCCAACCTGCAGCAGCAAATCCTGCTCTTCGGTGACGATCACCTTGTCAGCACCCAGGCCCAGCAGGTATTCACGCTGTTCCGCTTCCTTGGTGGCGGCGAACACTTTCAGCCCGAGAGCCTTGCCCAGTTGCACGAACGCCGGGCCGGCGCAATGGCTGGCATCGGTAACCAGCGCAGTCTGCCCGGCCTTGGCCCGGGCCAGGTCGACGTAGGCGAAATAGGCGATCAGCAGCGGCGTGTAGTGCACGCTGGCCTCGATCGGTGTGAGTACATCCGGGTAGCGGGTAATGGCGGTACGTGGCAGTACGATCACGTCGCCGTAAACCGGGTGCTGGTTGGCACTGGTGGCCGGGAAACTCGCCACCCGGTCGCCTACCGCGATGTCCTCGACACCTTCGCCAACCGCAGTCACCACCCCGGCCATTTCGTGGCCGATGCCTGCCGGCAGGCGTGCCTGGGAGGGGGCCAGGTTCTGCCGCCAGAGCACGTCATACCAGCTGACGCCAACCGCTTCGACGCGGATTTGCACCTCGTCGACAGCGGGTGACGGTTCGGCCTGCTCCTCGCAACGGAGCACATCGGCAGCGCCGAACTTGTGGAACCGGATCATGCGGGACATCGCATACCTCGCCTTTGTGAACCTCTAATTACCCTGAACTCTATCCGGGCTTTACCGGTTAGACCATCAGTGGTCATTAATAGTCGACATGCTTGTCATCGATTGGGCACCTGACTTTCCTTGCGATTGGTCCCCGTAAACCCGTGCAGGGTACCAGCCTTTGGCCTTAAGATTCACCCCTGCCCCCTTTCAGGCGAAGCGCCCCGATGAATCGAAACGACCTGCGTCGCGTAGACCTCAACCTGCTGATCGTGTTCGAAACGCTGATGCACGAGCGTAGCGTGACCCGTGCCGCGGAGAAACTGTTCCTCGGCCAGCCGGCCATCAGCGCAGCCCTGTCGCGTCTGCGCAACCTGTTCGACGACCCGCTGTTCGTGCGCACCGGCCGCAGCATGGAGCCCTCGGCCAGGGCACATGAGATCTTCGCCCTGCTGTCTCCCGCGCTGGACTCGATTTCCACCGCCGTCAGCCGCGCCGCCGAATTCGACCCGGCCACCAGCAATGCGGTGTTCCGCATCGGCCTGTCGGACGATGCCGAATTCGCCCTGTTGCCGCAGTTGCTCAAGCGTATCCGTGCCGAAGCGCCGGGCATCGTGCTGGTGGTGCGCCGGGTCAACTACCTGCTGATGCCGACGCTGCTGGCCTCGGGCGAGATCTCGGTGGGGGTCAGCTACACCAGCGAACTGCCAGCCAACGCCAAGCGCAAGGTGCTGCGCCGCAGCATGCCGAAGCTGCTGCGCGCCGACAGCGTGCCTGGCACCATCAGCCTGGATGACTTCTGTGCACGGCCGCATGCACTCGTGTCGTTCGCCGGTGACCTGTCGGGGTTCATCGACGAAGCCCTGGAGGAAATCGGCCGCAAGCGCCATGTGGTGCTGGCGGTGCCGCAGTTCAACGGGCTGGGGAGCTTGCTGGCGGGCACCGATATCGTGGCCACGGTGCCGGACTACACGGCCGATGCACTGACCGCTGCGGGTGGGTTGCGGGCGGAGGATCTCCCGCTGGAGGTGCGCAGTTTCGAACTGCACATGGCCTGGCGCGGGGCGCAGGACAATGACCCGGCAGAGCGCTGGTTGCGGTCGCGGATACAGATGTTCTTCGGAGATCCCGATAGCCTTTGACCGAATTCCACCAAGATCCATAAAACCCTGATCGGCTTTGTGGATGCCGATTCTTTCTTGCGCGCCTTCAAGGCCTGGACAGGCATGACGCCAGGCGAGTATCGAAGCCAACACAGCCACTGAAGCCAGAGGGCTGAATGTCCGCTATGGGTCGAAAGCGGACGCACACACATGGCCGCAATCGAACCTAAGCGAACAAATTCTACAAGCATGCTACTGGCAGTTCATAAACCTGTCGGTATACCGTCCAGCAAAATGCCGCCTCCAATAGCCCCCAACCATGAACAACACCGTCCAGAAGTATGAGTTCAAGGGTGGGTGGCCCGACCTTCGTGCCAACCTACCCGAATGAGCGCTCAAATACAGACATATATTCAACCAGTGACTGTACAGCTTCCTCGGAAACGGTATTATAAAGCGAGGCTCTCATTCCACCAACTGATGGATGCCCTTGGAGCCCAAGAAGTCCACACTCCTTTGCCCCTGCTAAAAACAACTCGTCTAGACGTGCATCTCCAAGGCGAAACGGAACGTTCGTCCACGACCTATACTCCGAAGCGATAGGGTTAAAATATAACTCGCTTCGGTCGATGTAATCGTACAGCAAGCGCTGCTTACGCTCGTTGACTGCAGCGATAGCAGCTAAGCCGCCTTGTTCCTGAAGCCACTCAAATACTAAGCCCGAGATGTACCACGAAAACGTTGGTGGCGTATCGTACATGGATCTGTGCTCCGCCATAACCTTGTAATTCAGCACCGCGGGACAGCTTTTGCTTGCCAGATCAAGTAGGTCTTGACGGATAATTACCAGTGTTAACCCGCTAGGACCGATATTCTCTTGCGCTCCGGCATAAATTAACCCAAAACGAGAGACCTCGATGGGCCTAGAAAGAATGCTGGAAGAAAAGTCTGCCACAAGCGGAATCCAGTCAATCTTGGGAGCTACACTAAGCTCCAGTCCGCCAACTGTCTCGTTCGCAGTATAATGCAGATAAGCGGTATATTTGGAAATTGTCCATTCGTCTGGGCGTGGAATAGAGCAGTAGCCAGACGCTCTTGAACTTCCCGCCACGTTTACAGCTGTGTATCTATGCGCTTCCTTAATAGCTTGTTGCGACCGAATCCCTGTATCTAGATAGTCAGCCTTATCATATTTTCCTAAAAGATTCAAAGGGATTTGCGAAAACTGAAGGCTAGCTCCACCGGGAAGAAATAATACTGAATAGTGTTCAGGAATACCCAGCAGCGAGCGTAGATCAGCCTCCGCTTTTTTTGCAATCTCCATGAATTCTTCGCTGCAATGGCTCATTTCCATGATCGACAGGCCTCGCCCCTGCCAGTTATCCAGCTCTGCTTGCACTCTTTTTATAACGCTATGAGGGAGCGCAGATGGCCCCGCGCTGAAATTATAAGTACGATAATCTGAGCAGGCCGAATTTCCGATCACAACAGAACTATTCATGATTTGCTCCGATAGCTATAAGCTCGATCTCGATGCGTTAATCCAAGTTCAAAAAACCAGGAAGCGCTTGGATATTCTTTAGCCAGCTCAGAATGTGGGGGTAGCCACTAAGAGCTATGTTTACCTGTGGGGCGCTAGACACGAATGGATACAAGGCGATATCTGCAACAGTGGGGTTTCCTTTCACTAAAAAATGACGGCTAGTGAGCTCTGAGTTCAAGAGGTCGAGAAAGCCTTTATAGCGATGAGTCGCATGATTTGCATCCAATCCGTTGCGGAGCAATGCGACTCCAGTGTCGCCTGCGCCATGGAATAACTGTCCAGCTGCGGCCGAAATCCAGCGCTGTATTGCGGCAGAATTTTCGGGATCACTTGGGCACCATTGTTCACCTCCATATTTACGACCTAAATAGATAAGTATTGCATTTGAGCTTGGAACGACAACGCCCCCATCATCAATTACCGGGCCTCGCCAAAAAGACTTCAACGCAGAATATTCCGATGACTGGAATGCGCGGTCGCCTATATTAATCTCAGCTTTTTTGCAAGATATCCCCAGCAATGACAGCATGATCAAAACGCTATGATAACTGCTTGAAAGAGGAGAGTAATATAACGTCAGTGCGTGCTCTGCCATGTCATCACCTCAGGGCGCGACCAAAACAACAGTTATTGCATCCTTCTCCGTGATATCTGCGGATACGACCACTGTTATTCTGAGTTTCGATTTAGGAAGTCAAGGATCTTATCAGCAATTAAACTGGAGTGAGTCTCCAAGGCAAAGTGGCCGGTATTTTCTATGAGGCTGACTTCAGCTTTTGGAATATCTCGTTTGAATGCTTGAGCTCCAGCAGGAAGAAAGAATGGATCGTTTTTTCCCCAAATAGCCAAGAGCGGTGGTTGATGCTTGCGGAAATAATTATGAAACTCCGGATACTTTTTCACATTGCTTGCGTAATCCAGGAACAAGTCGAGCTGGATGTCTTGTTGACCTTCGCGTTCTAGTAGCGCCTGGTCAAGTGTGTATCCGTCTGGCGAGACAAGGTAAGTCTCTTTTACACCCTCCATGTATTGCCACTTTGTCATTTTAAGCTCCAGCAATTTACGGAGCGCCAATCGATTTTGTTGAGTAGGATTTGCCCAATACGTTTGTATAGGCGCCCATCCATCACTCAGCCCTTCCTCGTAAGCATTACCGTTCTGCGAAATAAGTGCTGAAATTTTTTGTGGGTGAGCTGCGGCGATTCGCCACCCCACTGGCGCTCCGTAGTCGAAAACGTACATGGCAAACCTACTTAGTCCTTTCGCCTCAATGAAGCCATCGATAATTTTTGTTAAATTATCGAAAGTGTAATCAAATTCGCTGTTGCCTGTGCGCTGAGTGAAGCCGAACCCCGGTAAGTCAGGTGCTATCACATGGTATTTTACTGCTAGTTTAGGTATGAGTTCGCGAAACATATGGGAGGATGTCGGAAAACCATGTAAAAGTAGGACGGTTGGTGCATCGTGTGGCCCTGCTTCGCGGTAGAACACCTCAAAACCGCTAACTTGAAGGGTACGGTAGCTAACTTGTTCACTAGGCGCACCTGAATAAACGGCGGTGCTAACAAGCGCAAGGTAGAGCGCGGAAGATGCAGCAATTTTCATAACGGCTTTCATGAATGACTCCTCCAGATGAAGGGTTTAGTCAGCGTGATATCGCATTAATGACCACAATGCCTAAACGTTGGTGGTCACAATCCTGACTTGTACCTTGCAGTCAGTTTTGGTTACGAATCCTGCTCACCGCAGGCCTGTTTCGATAAGTCGAGGCCCTGCCTGAGGCTACGATAGGCCTCCCCTGGCACAGACATTCCTGGACGCTTGAGCTCAAAGCTACCGCCATTCGCGTGCTTAAGTCCTTGGGGGAAATCTGAAGATTCTGAAGCTAGACTGCTCATAGGCACCCCGGACGGTGCTTGCCTGGATGGTGCAGCGGGCGCTGCGCTTAGCCACTACCGGGTTAGGTTTCTCTGAACGAGCGAATTGGAACATCCGCTAGAGAAACGGCTATGGATGCGCGGCTTATCAGACGCCTTGCTCACTAAGAAGCGGGGCCTGCATTAGGAGCCCACACCATGACCAAATTCGGTCGAATTGAGGTAAGGTCAAATCGCCGGGAGCTTTTGGTTGACGGCTTTCCAGTCATGATAAGCGGACCTGCCTTTGATATCCTGAACCTTTTGATCTCCGCTAACGGCGAGCTAGTTAGCAAAGACGCAATCATGTTGCACGTGTGGCCTGACAAGCTCATTGATGAGAATAATTTGCAGGTGCATATGTCAGCTCTGCGTAAAGCGTTGGGTGCCGATCGAGATGTGATCAAGACGGTCTGGGGACAGGGATACAGATTCGTCATGCCGCCCAATGAAAAATCCGTAACACAGGAAGTTAAGCAGACCGCCGCGAACGGAAATCTGCCACTTATCGACTCTCCGTTGATCGGACGGCAGCAAGACGTTAGGGAAGTCAACGAGCATCTGCAAGAACATCGATTGATCACGCTAACTGGACCCGGGGGGATAGGCAAAACGCGCCTGCTTATGGAGGTGGCGAAGCAACAGTCTGATAACTTTCCAGGCGGCGTTTGGTTCGTTGAATTAGCGCCGCTCACGACGGCATGCCTAGTTGCCGACACTATAGGGGCGACCCTCGGACTGAGGTTTGCGGGCGGCGCCGCATCTGCAGAGCGGGTTGCAAAGGCACTGGGCGACAACGCCACACTGCTATTGCTGGATAACTGTGAACACGTGATCCACTCCGTTGCACAATTCGTAGAAACACTTATCCGTTTAAATCCAAGCGTGAGCGTTGTCACGACGAGTCGAGAGTTGCTTCGTATTGAGTGCGAACATCTCTACCACGTTCCCCCCTTGGCTGTTCCTACCCCTGGTTTGTCGAACGCTAACGACCTTCTACCATTTGCTGCAGTTCAGTTGTTTTTATCTCGGATGAAAGCAGCGGACCAAAGAGCCCTACTTGAGGGCAGGCTTATCGCATTGGTTAGCGGTATCTGCCGCCAGCTTGATGGCAACCCTCTGGCCATAGTACTCGCGGCAGCGCGTGCTGCTTCGCTGGGGATTGAGGGTTTAGCGGATGGACTGCATGATCGCCTTAAATTGCTTCGGTGCGGCTATCGAACATCCCTGCAACGACACCAAACACTGCGCGCGGCCCTCGACTGGAGCTATGAATTGCTCGGTGCCACTGAAAAGAAGATCTTTCGGCAGCTCGGTTTTTTATCTGGGAGCTTTGACCAAGCAACAGCGGTAGCGGTAGCAGGCAACGCAGGCGATGATCGGTCTGAGATATTGAACAGTCTGTCCGAACTGGTAGAAAAATCCCTGGTACAGATCGAGCGTTCCACTGAGGTGCCGCATTACAGGCTTCATGAGACAACGCGACTATATGCGTTGGAAAAGCTTAAGAGTCATGGAGAGTTCGTAGCATGCGGTTATCGACATGCGGACTTCATCAAGGCTTTGCTGGTGAAGGCAATTCACGATTATCAACGCGAGCCGTCATCACAATGGCTAAAGCTGTACAAACACCAGATAGACAATGTTCGAACAGCTCTAGAATGGGCATTCTCGCCTGTAGGGAAAACTGAGGTTGGGATTGATTTGGCAGCCGGATCAATCCCTCTGATGATGGAGCTCTCGTTGGTGGATGAGTGCCGCGTTCGGCTTACCTCAGCACTCGCGGCGGTAGATACAGTACCAGGCTCCTCTCCCAGATCCGTCATGCAACTACGCTCCGGCCTTGCGGTGGCCTTAACGTTCACACATGGGCCCTCTAAGACTACGGCCTCGCTTTGGGCCGATGTTCTTGAATTAGCCTCGAAGCTAGGAGACCAGAGAAGCCAAGCGAAGGCTCTGTGGGGACTATGGACAGCACGAATTTATGGCGGAGAACCGCGCGCGGCCCTAGAGGTCGCAAAAAAATTCGCGGTGCTAGCAGAGGAGCGCCAAGATGACCCCGACATACTGATGAGTCATCGTCTGCTCGGTGTGTCGCTTCATTTTTACGGGGAGCAACGTGAATCGCAGCGGGAATTGGAGTATCTGATTTCACGTTATATCCATTCGGTCCATCACACTAGTACTGTAGGGTACCAAGTCGATCAGGGCTTAGTTGCTCGAGCCATTCAAGCGCGCACCTTATGGGTACAAGGACTCCCAGATCAAGCAGCCTCATTGGCCACAGAGGTCGCAGAGCAGGCGCTGGCCTGCGATCACATTATGACCAGGTGCTATGCACTAATCGAAGCCACCATCCCTATATCTCTGATAGTAGGAGATTACGAGACCTCTGCTCGCTACCTTGCAATTCTGGGCGATACCGCTTCACGGCACGGCTTGGAAGTGTGGGGAGCCTGGGCCCGCTGCTTCCAGCATACGCTTGCACTCCGCCGGCGCAGTTCAAACGAGGAAATAGCGCTGCTCCGCAATGCTGTCGAAGCATTAAGAATGACCTCATTCACAGGGCATTTCACTTCATTTCTAGGGATTCTTGCCGAGGAGCTTTGCCGATCTGGTGCTTTTATCGAGGCAGAAGACAAGATCCAACAAGCCCTCACTTTCACCTTCATCAACGAAAGCTATTGGAACACCGCCGAACTGCTCCGAATAAAAGGCGAGGTCCTAACTCAACTAGCAAAGCATCAACCAGCTGAAAGCTGCTTCCTGGAGGCACTTAAGTGGGCCCGCCAACAGGAAGCTTTTTCTTGGGAGCTGCGTGTGACCACTTGCCTGGCTCGCCTGTGGGCGAAGGTGGGTCGGCAGCAGGATGCCTATGAGTTAATGGCGATTTCTTGTAGCCGTATCCGAGAGGGATCTGGTAGCACAGACGTCATCAATGCACGCCAGCTCCTGGAGGAGCTCCAGTCCGGGACGAATGGGCGATAAGAAATTCAGGATCTTCAGAATTCATCCAAGGACCGAGCGTCCGAAGGGATGTACGTTAGGCAGCAACCCACAAAATCAACCACGATGCTATTTGTTTTCTGGTCGAGGTTTGTGCGGTGGTCAGCGAACGGTCCTGCCAGTCTTGAGCTGAAAATGGCGCCGCGTACTGAACTCATCACGCGCGACGCTGGTGCTGAATTCCTGCCCCTGATGTAGGAGATCCGAAAATGAATACCAACTCTGAAGTGCGTCCACCGCTTCCGCCCTTCACGCGCGAAACTGCGATCGAGAAGGTCCGCTTGGCGGAGGATGGATGGAACAGCCGCGATCCCGAGCGTGTTTCTCTGGCCTATTCCCTCAACACCAAATGGCGTAATCGTGCCGAATTCGCTCATAACCGGGCTGAAGCCAAAGCTTTCCTCACTCGAAAATGGACCAAAGAACTCGACTACAGACTGATTAAGGAGCTCTGGGCGTTCACAGGTAACCGAATCGCGGTGCGATTTGCCTACGAATGGCACGATGACTCTGGCAACTGGTATCGCTCCTACGGCAACGAAAACTGGGAGTTCGGGGATGACGGTCTGATGGAAAACCGTTTTGCCTGTATCAACGATCTCCCAATCAAGGAGTCCGAACGCAAGTTCCATTGGCCACTCGGGCGTAGGCCCGACGACCATCCAGGCCTTTCAGAGCTGGGCCTCTGAGCTGACTAATGGACAAGGATGTCCGATCAGTTCCGATGTCTACTCCGAGCGCTGGACAGGCCCCTCTTCCCAATCCAACCCACCTCTAACAAGCCTCAAGAGCTATCTTCACCAGAAGCACGAGCCTAGATCTTCCGTACATTGTCGAGGCATTGACAGGGACGGTTCACTAGACGCTGCTCACCGTTTTGCATCTTTTCCTGAACGGCACCAATACGAAGCATCTGGCCGCACTGCGGAGCGGCTTTGCCCCTAATCCGGCGGCAACCTCCCTAACCCCTATCTGATCGCCACCTGCGTTGTGTGGACGACGACTTCGAGTTGAGCCAAGTGACTTTGGGAACACAAAGCTTGAGCGACACACGTCCTGTTACCCTTCAAAGATACCGGTGCTCTGCCCAGGATTTCCATGCGGCGCAAATAGAAGTCCCGCCTGCGCAGCTGAACCCACCTCTCCTTCCAACGTCACAATCCCGCTTGGTATCCATCAAGCCGCAAAGCAGGAGTACGGCTGTGGGGACGAAGCATGACGCTGCATAACTATAGGCTGCGCTTATGCTCATGATAATACATGGGTCTTGGACGCTATCGCTGCTTAAGGTCAATCTAACCCCAACAGCCACCCACCAGGACAATCGCCATGAAAAACCTCATCGAAGGCTTGATTAAGTTCCAGCGTGAGGCATTTCCCCAACGCTCGAACCTTTTCAAACACCTGGCTTCAACCCAGTCCCCGAAAACCTTGTTCATTGCCTGCTCGGATAGTCGTGTAGTCCCTGAATTGCTCACCCAGCAAGAACCCGGTGAGCTGTTCGTGGTCCGCAACGCTGGCAACATCGTGCCGTCCTACGGCCCGGAACCAGGCGGTGTTTCCGCTACGGTCGAATATGCGGTCGCCGTCCTCGGTGTCACTGATGTAGTCATCTGCGGCCATTCCGATTGCGGGGCCATGACAGCAATCGCTCAGTGCAAGTGCCTTGATCACCTGCCAGCAGTTTCGAATTGGCTGCGCTATGCAGAAGGCGCCAAGGTAATCAATGCGGGTCGTCCGCACAGTAATGACAGCGCTCGACTGGCTTCTCTGGTCAAAGAAAACGTCATTGCACAACTGGCCAACCTGCAGACCCACCCAAGCGTTCGGATCGCGCAGGAACAAGGGAAGTTAAATCTGCACGGCTGGGTCTACGACATTGCAAGCGGAGGCATAGACGCATTGGATAACAGCTCTGGCCAATTCGTATCGATTGTCGATTACCCGGCCACCTGCGCTGTCCCTGCGCGGCAAGTAACAAAAGTAGCCTGAAGACAGTGACCACCACCCGTAGGAGAAAAACCATGCAACAATCTCATGCTTATCAGGACCCAACCCTGGCGCTGACCGGGAAAATCCTCGAAGCGAAGGCTCGTAAAGATCTTTCCTGGGAGAGCCTTACCGAAGGCACTGGCCTGAGTCTGTTCTACCTTACTGCTGCACTGTTGGGCCAACACCCACTAAGCGAAACTGCAGCCAAGGCCGTAGTTGCGCATTTGGATCTGGATAAGGAAGTAGTCGCCCAACTGCAAGCCATTCCAGTGAGAGGATCCATTCCAGGTGGAGTGCCAACCGACCCTACAATCTATCGATTCTACGAGATGATCCAGGTGTACGGTACGGCTCTCAAAGCAATCGTTCATGAGCAATTCGGTGATGGCATCATCAGCGCGATCAACTTCAAAATGGACATCAAGAAAGTTGAAGATCCAGAAGGCGGATCTCGTGCAGTCATCACTCTTGATGGTAAGTTCCTGCCGTACAAGCCATTTTAAATAGGCCTGCATTCATCACCGCACCGGTGAGGCGCGGGAGTTGCAAAAGCAATACGTAGCGCGCAAGTCACTACTACTAAATGAAGCTGCCCTCGCATTCCTTCTATCGGATGCAGTAGTATTGCGCGCTCACTTTAATAGCGCTTTATATTTCTCAATATGGAAACTTAAATCGGAAGGTTCAGCCATGAAAATCAAGATCGTTATCGCCTCACTGCTGCTTGCGGCCCAATATCAAATGACAATTGCTAATGCCTCAGAAGTCCAAGAGCAAACTGTCGTAGAGGACTATCGTTACGACATGAAGCTTGATATAGCTGACGTTGTCAATATATCACCGGTACCTGACGGATGCGGTGTTTACCCAGTAACGATGACTTACGTCGATCACAGTGGTGACCAGCACACGATTCGCTACCAGGTGTATGGAACTGGATGCAAGGACAGCTAAACGATGGTTCATTTCAATCGGCTGCGCCACTAAGTTTTTAGTGCGCAGCTTGAAATGAAAATCGGAAACGCTGCCCTCTATAGATCAAGCAAATCGAGCGCAACAAGGATCAGATGTTACTCAGAATTACAAAAACCGCTTTAGGCCATAGCCTAGTCGAGGCAACCAATGAACATCATGAAGCTTCAGATCTGCAAACTCCTCCAATTAGTGCGGAGATTTAAGATTGTGCGCAGCACTCAAGTTCGCACGCATCTGGAAACAGATGATACCATGCTGGCTTTCGATAAACGTTCGAATGCTTACTTACATAGGCAGAACTCCGCGGCTACCGCAGCCGCACACGCGGCAATTTACTCCCTACCTGGGACGATGCCACGGTGCCGACAGAGGCTGCAATCAGATAATTGACATAACTGGTCAGTAGAAAAGGCATTGCCTTTGAATGCGGACATACCTCTACATCTTTAAAGAAGAATCCAGCGGCCTCACAGAGCCTGATTTTTGCCCCCAGCTTTTCGCTATATTCATAAATGCCTCTGAAGCGGCGCTCCGGTAAGCGTCTCGCCGGACCAGTAGGGCTGCTGTCCTACAACGGAGTGTTGGTGTCAATTGGACTGAGATTAGTCCTGCCTGTTCCTGAGAGATTGCGTCTGGAAGAATTGTCGCCAAGTGGCTACGCCGAACAATCTCAACTATTGCCGTAATTGAGTTTGCCTCCACTGCGACACGCGGAACAATTTTGTGCTCGTAAAAATATTCATCTATGTAGCGTCTTGTCGCGAAATCGCCACTTAAAAGCACTAAGGGTTGTTCCTCGAGCTGGGTGATCGATAGAGCATCAGTTACACCATATTGATGTTGGGAGCTGACCATCATGCTCAACGTTTCAACAAATAATGGCTGGCTCTCGATTTCCGGTGAGCGCACTTCAGAAAAAGCGATACCGATATCTAGCTCATCCTCTGCAAGCGCAGCCTCCATCTGATCCTGAGGCATCTCCTTTATGCAGAGAGAGATGCCTGGGTATCGTGTGTTGAATAATTCGACCAACGCCCCGACCAGATAAGCCGTAAAGGTTGGGGTGATCGCTAGGCGAACCGAGCCCCTGGCTAAGTCTTTGACATCATGGATCGCCCTTTTGCCTGCATCTAGATCTTGTAGAGCCCTGCGCGCAAAGCGCACGTAAATCTCACCAGCATCTGTCAGGCGCACCGTTCGGCCCGAACGATCAAAAAGCTGGGCCCCTAAAGCGTCCTCCATCTGACGAATTTGCTGTGACAGCGTTGGCTGCGAGACGTGCAACGCCTCTGCTGCCCTTGTGAAATTCTGGTGGTCAGCCACCGCAAGAAGATATCGGATATGTCGGAGCAGCATGGCGGTCAACTATACGCTTGGCCAATGGCGACGAGCAAAGGCGCACCGCTTCCTAGATAGCATAGAACCGCTGTGCATGCATCCACGGGCTTCGGAACACCTCAGTGGACAAACGCCTTACAGAACAAGCGCTTTTCCCGTGCAACGTGTAGCATTTGTAACCCTAAGGAGCACGAGGCGTTGCCTAACTGGTTGTAAATTCAGCAGATTTTATTTTTTTGAAAATACTGGAGCGGGAGGTATTGACCATGGAGAACGATCGTTCTACCATTGCCGACATGAACAGCGATAGTGGCAACGAAACCAAAGAGCGGTTGTTGAAGATCGGGGAAGACTTGATCTATCGCGGCGGAATTGGTGCAACCGGAATGGACCTTCTCGTGAAGACATCTGGTGTCGCTCGCAAGAGTATCTACCGCCACTTCGGCACTAAGGAAGCGCTCGTTGTTGAAATTTTAAAACGCCGCGACAGTAACTGGATGCGATGGTTTGAATCAGAAGTGAATACGGCTGACTCACCGGCGGAAAAGCTTCTACGGATTTTTGATGTACTTGGCGACTGGTTTACCTCTGAAAATTTCAGGGGATGCGCATTCATCAATACGGCCGGTGAAACCGGCGATCCTGAGGATCCTGTACGACTTGTAGATAAAGAGCACAAAGAGAAACTAAAAGCATTTTTGTTCTCTATTTGTGAAGAATATGGCATCGCTGATCCAGAGGCACTTGCACGCCAATTTCTGATTCTGATCGACGGCGCCATCACCGTTGCCCATTTACTCGGTGACAACCGATCAGCAGTTGACGCAAAAACCATTGCGCAGCAACTACTAAATCGTTAATTACCAGTAGGCGGGCGATATCAGCCCAGTAAGCGAGGAATTATCATGTCCGCTAATAACGAAGTTCGCCCGCCGCTTCCGCCATTTACCCGCGAAACGGCCATTCTCAAAGCTCGTCTGGCCGAAGACGGCTGGAATAGCCGTGATCCGGAAAAAGTCTCTCTGGCATACTCTCTCGATACGAAATGGCGTAATCGCGCTGAGTTCGCGTTCAATCGCGAGCAAGCAAAGGACTTCCTGACTCGTAAATGGGCCAAGGAACATGAGTATCGTTTGATCAAAGAGTTGTGGGCGTTCACTGAGAACCGTCTGGCAGTTCGCTACGCTTACGAATGGCATGATGATTCTGGTAACTGGTTCCGCTCGTACGGCAATGAAAACTGGGAGTTTGGTGATGATGGCCTGATGATCAACCGTTACGCCTGCATCAATGACATGCCCATCAAGGAATCTGAGCGTAAGTTCCACTGGCCGCTGGGCCGTCGTCCAGATGACCATCCGAGCCTGTCTGAACTGGGTCTGTAAATTTACTGAGCATGGATGTTCAGCACTATTTCTCTATGTTTTGCCCTCCTCTTTCTGCGTGGCTCCTCCATATGGTTCCCAATGGGTAAGCCACGCCTTTTTTTGATGCTCTAATCATGAATCTAAATTCGACTCTGGTGACCTCTTCGCACGCAAGTCCCTTTTGACGCATATTGCCAACATACTTTTTCTCCGTATGAAAGGAGGCTTGTTTTCATTATATTGGGTCTGATAATCCACTGGTTGTACGAACCCATTAGTCGAATAACGTTGATTAAGATGCATATCACTGCTCAGATTCAATCTCCCGGCCTCACACTCAGGCGGAGCTGGCCGACAATACCGGTTGCGAACGGTATCGTACCCTATCAGCTTCGTCTAATCCCGACCCAAGCTCTAGTACCTTGGAAGGTTACCCTGTGCATGGGCAATCATCATTAGTCACCTCTAATTAAACCAAGCCCGCACTTCCACACAGGCCGCCGCGGCCGTGTCGCTTAAGACACTTCGCATCGCGATCTCCGACGGCGATCCGGATAGTTCCTGATCAAGTTCCACCAAGAAAAAAGCCTTTAAATACATCTACCATTGGCAAATAACAAAGCTTCGTACAGCCCTCATGCTTTGGACAGCTCGCCAATCTTCTCCAGCCGCGCCCGCACGATATTGCGGCTGATGTTCAGCAAACGCCCCGTCTGTAGCTGGTTGCCGTGGCAATACCGATACGCCGCCCTGAACACCGTCTCCTCGATGTGCTCATACAGATTCGGGACATTCTGCTCAAACAGCGCCAGCAAGGCACTTTCGAGGTCTGCCGGTGGCGCGCTTGGTGTCGGCAAATACCCCTGTGCAACCGGCGCCGCCATCTGCGGCCGCATGTCGACCAGGTGCAGGTCCGCCGGCGCCACCACCTGATACCGGCACACCAGCAACGCATGGTGAATGGCATTTTCCAGCTCGCGGATGTTGCCCGGCCAGCTATGCGCCAGCAATTTGCGTTCGGCATCCGGGCTCAACGAAGCACGCTCGTAACCGAGGCGCCGGCTGTGTTCCTCGATGAAGAATTGCGCCAGCGGCAAGATGTCCCCCGGGCGCTCGCGCAGCGGTGGCAAACGAATCGTCGCGACGTGCAGGCGGTAGAACAGGTCTTCACGAAAGTGCCCCGCCACCACTGCATCGGCCAGGTTGACGTTGGTCGCCGCCACCAGCCGCACATTGATCGGGATCGGCGTACGCGAGCCCAGGCGCACCACTTCACGTTCCTGCAGCACCCGCAGCAGCTTCACCTGCATGTTCAGCGGCAAGTCGCCAATTTCATCAAGGAACAACGTGCCGCCATTGGCCGCTTCGAACCAGCCGGCCTTGTTGGAGGTGGCACCGGTGAACGCCCCTTTCTCGTGGCCGAACAGCTCGCTCTCCACCAGGGTTTCGGCAAAGGCACCGCAGTTTACCGCCACGAATGGCTCACGGCCCCGGCGGCTGAGGTGGTGGATATGACGGGCAACCAGCTCCTTGCCGGTGCCGGTTTCACCGATGATCAGGGTATTGGCCTCGCTGGGCGCCAGGCGCTCGATGCGACTGAGCAGCTCCTGGGAGCGCGGGTCCTTGAACACGAGCACGGTGGCACGTACCGACTTGGTCAGCTCGCGGGCATTGGGGTGGGTGATGAGCGACATAGGGCATTCCTGGCAGTTGACGCGCAGCCCCATAGTGCATGAAACAAATTAGATCAAAAAATTATTAATTAATATTTAGATATTCGAATTGGAAATATTGGAGTTTTCCAACAATCGACTGCTGCTACAGCAGCAATCCGTCAGCACTGCCCTGCCCGCGGAACAGCAGCCGGTGCCCTTCAGGCCCATTCGCCTATGGCTGGAGGCCTTGTAACTAAAGGGCTGTAGCCACTTCACAGCAGGCTGGCATGCATTTCGCTCCTGGCCGCTAGACCCTTTGCCTGGAGCTGCACATGAATAATCCCTGGCGTCACGCCTTCGCCCTTCTGGGCGGCCTGTTCCTCAGCCTGGCTGCGCTGGCAGCCGAGCCACCGGCGGCGGTGCGCATCGCCATCGTCGCCTTCACCCAGGGTGGCGCGCCAGTGTTCGGTGGCATCCCTGGCCGGGTGATCGAAGAAGGCTGGCTGGAACAGCAACTGGCCGCCCGCGGCGTGAAACTGCAATGGACCGCCCTGCCCCATGCTGGCGCCGGGCCGCAGATCAACGAAGGCTTCAGCAATGACAGCCTGGACTTTGCCGTACGCGGCGACCTGCCCTCGGTCATCGCCGGTGCCGGCCAGGTGCCGGGCAAGTTGGTGGTGCCGGGCGGCAGCGGCAACAACATCTACCTGGTGGTGCCGAGCAATTCCACGGCACGCAGCATCCACGACCTCAAGGGCAAACGCCTGGCGCTGCACCGCGGCCGGCCATGGGAATTCGCTTTCAGCAATTTCCTGCAGAGCCAGGGCCTGCAGTTGAGCGACTTCAAGATCGCCAACCTCAACCCGCAGGTCGGTGCCGCTGCGGTGTCTGCCGGCAAGGTGGATGCCGCCGTGCTGCTCAACGAAGCCTACGCCCTGGAAGACAAGGGCGTGGCGCGCATCCTCTGGTCGACCAAGCAAGGCGCCAACGACTGGCGGCTGGTCTCGGACCTGTGGGGCACCGACCGCTTCGTGCAGCAGCACGCCGACCTGACGCAATTGGTGGCCACTGCCTGGGTGCGCGCGGCCTGGTGGATCTCCCAGGAGCAGAACCGCGACGCCTACTACGCGCTGTCTTCGCGCGCTGGCGTCAGCGAAAGCGTGCTGCGCCGTGACGACCAGGACGACCCGGTAGCCTGGAAGGCGCGGTGGGCACCGAAGAGCGATGCCCAGCTCAAGGCCCACTACGACGCCCTTGGCCAATACGCCCTGGCCAACCGGCTGATCCGCACCCCTTACGACATTACCGGCGACCTGGCCACGGGCTTTACCCGCCAGGCGCTGATCGACCTGCAACTGACCGACTACTGGCCATCCCTCGACGCCCAGATCAGCCAACAACCTTGAGAATCTTGCCCATGAAACTGCCTGCTTCGCTCATCTTCGGTCTCAGCGCCCTGGCCCTGTCCATCGGCGCCATGGCCGCCGAAACCTACGCCCCCAAAGCAGACCCGCAACAGGGCGATGGCCGGGTGTCGGCCTTCTACACCTGGACCAAGGCGATCCCCGCTACCCCCGGCAAACTGCTGCGCAGCGAACCGCTGGAGCAGGCGCTCAGCCTGCCCAATGCCGCCAGCGCGCAACGCATCCTGTACACCTCGCTCGATGGTATCGACGGCAAGACCCCCATCGTGGTTTCCGGTGCGCTGTTCATCCCCAAGGGCAAGGCCCCTGCGGGCGGCTGGCCGGTCGCCAGTTGGGGCCATGGCACGGTCGGCGTGGCGGATATCTGCGCGCCGTCCTGGGCCGGCCGCAGCTACCGCGACGTGCAATACCTCAATCGCTGGCTCGACGAAGGCTATGCCATTGTCGCCACTGACTACCAGGGCCTCGGTGTGCCGGGCGGCCACCCGCTGCTGAACAACCGCATGGCCGCCTACGGCATCCTCGATGCAGCCAGGGCCGTGGTCGCCGGCGTACCAGGGCTGGCCGACAAGGTGTTGATCATTGGCCAGTCGCAAGGCGGGGCCGGGGCCTTTGCCGCCGGGGCCTATGCGGCCACTTACGCGCCCAGGCTGGGGGTCAAGGGCAGTATCGGCACGGGTGTGATCTACACCGTGGGCGCGAAGAATGTTGGCGAACAGGACCAGGACAAGGTCGACCCAGCCCTGGCCTACGGCTTCTACACCCTGCTCGCCGCACAGCAGTATGACCCGAGCATCGACCCGCGCGACTTCTACACCGACAAGGCCCTGCCGCTGTTCGAGCAAGCGCGCAGCAGTTGCCTGTCGGCATTGGTCAGCGATGTGGTCGGTACCGGCCTGACTCCGGCCAACGCCAAGAAAGACTACCAGGGCGACCAGCTCAAGCCATGGCTGGCGCAGGTGTCGTACCCGACCCTGAAGCTTGCCCAGCCGATCTTCATTGGCACCGGCGCCGAGGACAAGACCCCCGCTGCCGCCACTCAGGTCGCGCTGATGCAGGATGCCTGCAAAGCCGGCTCGGTCGTGCAGGGCCACCTCTACAAGGGCCTGGGCCATAGCGAAACGGTGAACGCGTCGCTGAAGGACTCCATCCCGTTCGCCCGTCAGGTCATCAGCGACCAGCCGGTCACCGCCAATTGCAGCCCAAGCGTCCAGTAAGGAGGCCAGCCCATGAGCATCGAATTCTTTACCCGCCTGCCCTTGCATGGCGAAACCCAGTTTCTTCCCGGCGACCCGCGCAACCGCGGCGACTGGCATGCGGGCGGGCCCAGCACCGGTGCGGTGTCGGGGTTTGCCGTGGGGGACCACTTCACCTACATCGACTACCTCGGCCAGGTCGCCCGCGCCGCTGAAATAAACGGCTTTGGCGGCGCGTTGATGGTCAATGCGCCCACTGGCGAAGAGCCGTGGACGGTGTGCTCGCTACTGGCCAGGGAAACCCGCACGCTGAAGTTCGTCACCGCGTTCCAGCCCTATCACTACACCCCCTGGGTGGCCGTGCAGCAGGCCGCGACCTACCAGCGCGCCACCGGCAACCGCCTGGTGTGGAACATCATCAACGGCGGCTCGGATGCCATCCAGCGCCAGGTCGGCGACTTCGAGGACCACGACCAGCGCTATGCCCGCGCCACCGAGTTCATGGACGTGGTGCGCGGCTACTGGCAGCACGAGCAGTTCCATTACCAAGGCAGCTACTACCGCGCCGAAGGCGGCGGCCTGCGCGGCCCGCTGAAAAAGGCCGAGCTGCCGCTGATCTGCACGGCCGGTTCGTCGCTGGCAGCACGCGAGTTCGCCGCCAAGCACGCCGACTTCTACCTGATGCGCGCTGAACACCCGGACGAGATTGCCGCGCTGATTGCGGATATCCGCGCCCGCGCGCTGAAGTGGGGCCGCAGCGATATTCGCTTCGGCCTGTCCATCGACGTGATCGCCCGCGCAACCGAAGACGCAGCACTGGCCGAGGCCAAGCGGTTCTTCGACGAAGGGGTGGCCAAGGGCACGGCCAAGGCCCGCGCCGCCCACGCCGGCCTGCGTACGGCGCGCAAGCTGAGCTACGAGCATGACTACCACGACAAGGACGGGCAACAGGCGTTCGACGACTTCTTCATCCACCCCAACGTGTGGACTGGTTTCGGCTACATCGGCATTCCGCCGGGCTGCGCGCTGGTGGGCAGCTACGCCAACGTGGTGGCGCGTATCCGCGAGTACCACGGCATCGGTATCGATCTGTTCTTCCTCGCCGGCTACCCGCACCTGGAAGAAGCCTACCGCATCGGTGAGCACATCCTGCCGCACTTCCGTGAGCAACGCGCAGCCCTTGCCCGCCCGCCGGCCGAACCCGTGCCACTGCACGCCAGCAACGGAGCCTGATGCCATGGCCAGGGACAGTTACCCACTGAGCCGGCGCAGCTTTCTCGGCCACGCCGGCGTACTGGCCGGCGGGTTGCTGGCCGGCTGCGGCCCCGCCGACAGCCCGAACCCCGGCGTGGCCGACGCGCCCCGGCATGGCGGGCGCCTGCGCCTGGGCATCATCGACGGCAGCCAGAGCGGCAACCTCGACGCCCACAAGCCTGTCGGCAGTGGCATCGTGCGTGGCTTCGCCCTGTACAGCAAGCTGTGGGAATGGGACGAGCAGATGCAGCCGCGCCTGGCCTTGGCCGAGTTCGCCGAGCCCAATGCCAATGCCAGCAACTGGACCTTGCGCCTGAAGCCGGGGCTGGAGTTCCACCACGGCAAGACCATCGACGCCGACGACCTGATCTTCTCCATCCGCCGCCTCACCGACCCGCAGCTGGCCTCGCCCTATGCGGCGCTGCTGCACTGGGTGGACCGCGACAACCTGGTCAAGCTGGATGAGCGGACCGTGCGCCTGGGCTTCCGCGAGGGGCGCAGCTACCTGCCACTGCCGGAAACCTGGGTCAACTTCGGCGGCATCGTGCCGGTGGACTACCACCCGGTCAGCAACCCGGTCGGCGCCGGGCCGTACAAACTGAAAAGCTTCACCCCAGGCCAGCGCTCACTGTTCACCCGCTTCGACAATTACTACAAGCTTGGCAAGCCGTACGCCGACGAACTGGAGATCATCGACTTCAAGGACCAGACCAGCCGCCTGGCGGCGCTGCGCGCCGGGCAGATCGACATGGCCAACGTCATGTCCACCGAACACCTGCAGGTCCTGCAAGCCGACCCACGGCTGCGCCTGCTGAAGTCGGTGAGCGGCAACTGGCTGTCGTTCGACATGAACACCACCAAGGCGCCGTTCGACGACCCACGGGTGCGCGAGGCGTTCCGCCTGCTGGCCGACCGTGAAGAGCTGGTGCGCCGTGCGCTGAATGGCCAGGGCCGGGTGGCCAACGACCTGTATGCACCGTTCGACCCAACCTTCGACCACAGCATCGGCCCGCGCCCCCATGACCCGCAGCGCGCAGCGCAGTTGCTGCGCGAAGCCGGCCATGAACAGTTGCAGGTGGAGCTGGTCACCACCCCAGGGCCGGGGTTGGCTTCGGCCCTGGTACTGGCCGAACAGGCCCGGCGCGTCGGCGTGACACTCAACGTGCGCCAGGTCGACCTGGCCACCTTCCAGGGGCCGCAGCGAGACGAATGGACCTTGAGTACCGGTGGCAGCATCGGTGCACCGTTCCTGGCCAGCGCCATCCACACCGACGCGCCGTTCGCGGTGGCCAACAAGACCCACTTCCACGACCGAGAATTCAGCGAGGCCTTCCTCGCCGCCATGGCCCAACCGGACCTGGAGCGACGCAAGGCACTGGTGCACCGGGCGCAACGCGTCCAGTACGAGCGCGGCGGCATGCTGATCTGGGGCTTTGCCGACCTGCTCGACAGCGTCAGCACCCGTGTGGGTGGCGCGCAGGCGGAGCAGTCACTGTTCAGTACCTGGCGGTTCGAAAACGTGTGGCTCAGAAGCTGATCGCCAGGGCAGCACGGCCATCTGTGGCAGCGGGCTTGCCCGTTCCCACTCCGATCGATCACGCACCACACCCTCCATAACCGCAGGCGCGGCTGCGCCCTCGCTTCTCCCACATGCCCACTTTCGAACGAGGCCCAGCCAATGTCCCGCGTTACCTTGCTGCACCCAAAATTCCCGCCCAGCGCCCTGGCGCTGGCGCTCCTGGCCGCCAGCTCGCCGCTGGCCCACGCCGAAGACACCCAGCTGCAAACCGTCACCGTACAGGCCGAGCAGAGCGACGACGACGCCCTGCCCACCCGTCCGCCTGCCTCGATCTACGGCGGCCTGGAAGCCAAAGTGCTCGACACTCCGCGTTCGGTCACCCAGATCAACGCCGAACAACTGGCCAACGACCCGATCCGTAGCTCCGACGACCTGGTCAAGTACGCCCCCGGCATCACCCGCGGCGGTGGTCAGAACGCCGGCATCGCCCCGCAGATGCGCGGGCAGAACACCGAGGTATTCCAGGATGGCCAACGCGCCTACGGCGTTCGCCACCCTGCCAACTTCAACGCCTACGAGGGCGCCGACATCGTCGCCGGGCCGTCTTCGGTGTCCTACGGTTCGGTCAGCGGCAGCGGCGGCTACGTCAACTACCTGAGCAAGAAGCCCGACTTCAACCGTTTCCGTACCAGGCTCAGCGGTGAGATCGGCAGCTGGATCCCCGACGGCGAATCACGCGATGCCAGCAAGTTCAGCGTCGACAACACCGGCCCGCTGACCGATGACCTGGCCTACCGGGTAAGCATCACCCGCCAGCGCCAGGATGACTTCTACGACAACGTCGAGAACAACTTCGACGCCTTCTACGGTGCGCTGGCCTGGCGCAATGACAACCTGCGGGTGGACTGGAACGCCGCCTACGACGACTACTACGACTACAACATCACCCACGGCTGGAACCGAGCCAGCCAGAGCCTGGTCGACCACGGCAAGTACTACGCCGGCCGCGCCACGCCGATCATTCAGAACGGCAACACGTTGTGGTCACCCGTGCTGTCGTCCGGTGCTGCAGACGCCCAGGTGCTTGGCTGGGTGCAGCGACAGCGCAATGCCCAGGGCCAGTATCAGGTGGTCGACGGCAGCTTCCAGGGCGCGTCACCCAACACCCAGGCCAACCCCGGCTCCCTGCGGGGCTGGGTCTACGACCCGTCGCTTGCCGGTAATGGCCTGACATCGCTGTCATCGCAGACCGGCCAGCGCGCGCAGGATGAAAACCGCTCGCGGCGCTTTACCACGCAATTGCGTGTCGAAGGTGACCTGAGCGCTTCGATCACCCTGGCCAACAGTACGTTCTTCCAACACTCCACCGACACCACCGACGCCGTGGGCGCGTTCCAGGTGCAGGGCAAGGACGACATCTTCGACAACCGCTTCGAGTTCCGCGCGCGGGGCCAATGGCAACTGGGCGACCTGACCCTGACCGACGACAGCAACAGCGGGCTGATCTACCGCCGCGAGCGCAACGAGTCGATCGCCGCCAACAACAGCTTCGGCAGCACCATCAACGCCTACGACCTGACCCTCGACCCGGCCTTGAAGAACCCCGGCGACCTGCTCGGCCTGAGCGGCCGCAACCCTGCCGGTGGCAACGCGGCATGGATCGGCCAAGCGGGCGTGCCGCAGTTCTCCAGCTACTACGGCTGGCTCAACCTGCCCGCCATGTACCCGGCCGGGCACGGCCTGTATGCCGAATCAGTGGCGCCGTACACCGCCGACAGCACCTGGTCCACCAGGACCCTGTTCAGCCAGCACAACCTGCGCCTGGGCGAGCGCCTGGGCCTGAACGTCGGCGCCAGCCGCAGCTGGATCGACGCGCGCATCGAAAACCCCTTCGTGCTGCCCGGCGGCAACCCGCGCAAGGACTCGAACAACTACCGGTTGTTCTCGGTGCAAGTCAGCCCCTACTTCAAACCCACGGAAAACAGCACGCTGTATTACACCTTCGACCGCTCGCTGGCGGTGAACACCGGCTTCTTCACCAACGGCCTGGGTTGGGGCAGTGGCAGCGGGGCCAACCGGCTCAACCCGCTGGCCTTCGAGAGCCTGAGCGTGTTGCACGAGGCAGGTTTGAAGGTGGAGGCGCTACCCGACCAGCTGTTCCTGACCCTGGCGGCCTACCGGCAGGCCCGCGACCAGTCGCCGGACAGCAACAACAACATTGCCCGCCTGATCGTCAAAGGCTGGGAAGCGACCCTGCGCTACCAGGACCCGCACCTGCGCGGCGGCCTCAACCTCAGCCGCATCAGCGCCTACAACGAGTTCACCAGCCAGGCCGGGTTTGCCTCGGCCGGGTTCATTCCCGACAACGGCACCGTATTCGGCGACAACAACAGCCTCAACCAGCGCCCGTCCGGCAAGTTCGATGCCGTGCAGATTCCTGAATACAACGCCGGTGGCTATGTCGATTACCGCTTCGACTCGGGGTTTGGCGCCGAGCTTTCCGGCTGGTGGACCAGCAGCTGGTACCTGAACCTGAGCAAGACGGTGAAAGTGCCGGACGAATACAACCTCGACCTTGCCGTGTACTACCGCCAGCCGCAGTGGGGTGTGACGTTGCGCATGCTCAACGTTACCGACGAGCTGAATTTCGTCAGTGGCCTGGCCGGTTCGACCAACACCTTCCTGCAACCGATGCCGGGCCGCACGCTGCTGGCCCAGGTCGATTACCAGTTCTGATCACCCTCAACCTGAAAGGCCTCAGCCATGTCCATTGAATTTGTCGGCATGATCTTCCCCCGCCAGTGGTCCGAGACCCGCGGCATCCGAACAGCGGACTTCGACCTGGCGTTCATCCGCCACCACGCCCGCGCCCATGAGCATGCCGGGTTCGACCGGGTGCTGATCGCCAGCGGCCCAGGCAGCGCCGACAGCCTGCAGATTGCCGCCTATGCTGCCGCGCACACCGAACGCCTTGGTTTCATGATCGCCCACCGCCCGGCCCTGACCGCGCCGACGGTGGCTGCGCGAGCATTCGCCACCCTCGACCACACCACCGGCGGCGGGCGCATCCGCCTGCATGCAATCACCGGTATCACCGCCGAGCCGCAAGAGGGGGACACGCTGCTGGACAAGACCGAGCGCTACCGGCGTGCCGACGAATACCTCGAGATTGTCCGCCGCACCTGGACGGCCGAGGAGCCGTTCGACTACGAGGGCCGCTACTTCACCATCAAGGGTGCGTTCTCGCCGGTGAAACCGCTGCAGCAGCCACATATCCCGATTTCCTTCGGTGGCTCGTCGGACATCGCCTACCAGATCGCGGTCAAGCATGCCGACTTGTATGCCTTGTGGGGTGAGCCGCTGAGCGGTGTCGCCGAACAGATCGGCAAGCTCAAGGCTGCCGCGAACGCCGCAGGCGTGACGGCGCCAAGGGTGAGCCTGTCGGTGCGGCTGATCCTGGGTGCCACAGAGGAGCTGGCCTGGCAGCGTGCCGAACAGATCCTCGCACAGATCAAGGCCAACCCGCAGTTCGCGGCAGGCAGCCCATGGCAGAAGCGCATCAAGGGCACCGGTTCCGAACGCCTGCTCGCCGCCGCCGCCCGCGCCGACCGGCATGATCGGGCGTTGTGGATGCCGACGGCGACTGCGGTGGGTGCCTATGGCGATACCACCGCGCTGGTGGGCACGCCGGAAACCGTCGCCCAGGCCTTGCTCGACTATGTCGACCTTGGGGTGAGCACCTTTCTCAACCGAGGCTATGACCCACTGTATGACACGGTGGACTATGGCCGTTGGGTGATCCCGGCAGTGCGCGAGGAGGTTCGCCGGCGCCAGGCACGGTTTGTGAGGTAATTGCGCAGCAAGGGCACGGGCATTGCCCAGGTTCGCGGCTTCAGCCGCAAACCCCGGCAATGCCGCTGCCCAGGCTCGGCGCATGCGCCAGCAGCCCTTGGGTGTAGGCATCAGCCGGCCGATCCAGGACCTGCTCGGCACTGCCCTGCTCCACCATTCGCCCCTGACGTAGCACCAGCACCCGATCGGCAATCGCCCGCACCACCCCCAGGTCATGGGTGACGAACAACAAAGTCAGCCCCTGCGCCTGCAAACGCTGCAGCAAGGCCAGAATCGACGCCTGCACCGACACATCCAGCGCGGAGGTGATCTCGTCACACACCAGCAGTTTCGGCTCGCAGATCAGCGCCCGGGCAATCGCCACCCGCTGGCGTTCGCCGCCAGACAAGCTGTGCGGGTACAAATCGGCCACGCTCCCCGGCAGCGACACCCGCTCCAGCACCGCCTCGACCCGACGACGCGCTTCCCCCCCCCTAACCCGGAAAAAGTGCGCCAACGGCGCGCTGAGGGTTTGCGCGATTGTCTGCCTAGGGTTCAAGGCGCGATACGGGTTCTGGAACACATACTGGATCTGGTGGCGCAACCGGGCCGCACGATGGCGCGCGGTTGCCGCCAATGGCTCGCCGGCGTAGCGCATCTGCCCCTGGATGTTCTCGCCCAGCCCGGCAATGGCCCTGGCCAGGCTGGTCTTGCCCGAGCCCGACTCACCCACCAGTGCCAGGCACTCGCCTTGCTTCACAGACAATGAGACGTCGAACAGCACCTGGCGATCATAAGCGACATCCAACCCGAGAACCTCCAGCAACACTGCTTCGTTCGGTACCGACACCGGCTCGACAGCCGCCCCCCCAAGGTGGCGCGGTTCCTGGTCCGGCAACAGGCAGGCGACCTGGTGCTTGCCGTCGAGCGTCAGCAACGGCGGCTCGATCACCGAACACTCGGCACGACGCCTGCCGCAGCGCGGCGCAAACGCACAGCCATGCGGGCGTTGCCCGGGTGCCGGCGCTTGCCCGGCGATGGCCTGCAGCGGCTGGCGGCTGGCAACATCCGGGATGGCCGCGAGCAAGGCACGGGTATACGGGTGCGCGGGTTTGGCAAACAGCGCCTCGCGCCCGGCCAGTTCCACCAGCCGCCCGGCGTACATCACCATGACCCGGTCGACCAGTTCACGCACCACCGCCAGGTCGTGGGTGACGTACAGCGCCGCCACACCGTGTTCACGGCACAACCGCCTGAGCGTCTGCAACACATGGGCCTGGGTGGTAACGTCCAGTGCGGTGGTAGGCTCGTCGAGCACGATCAGCCTGGGCCGCAACACAAACGCCAAGGCCAGCATTATCCGCTGTTGCTGCCCACCCGACAGCTGGTGCGGGAAACAGCGCAGGAAGGCATCGTCAGCAGGCAGGCCCACCTCCACCAGGGTTTCGCCGATGCGCTGGCGCAGCGCCTGACGCGACAGCCTGGGCTGGTGCGCCAGCAGGGTTTCACGCAGCAAGGTCCGCAGACGCAACGCCGGGTTCAGCGCCGTGGCCGGGTCCTGGGCCACGTAACCGACCAGCCCGCCACGGGCCAGGCGCAAGGCCTCGCCTTCCAGTTCCAGCAGCGATTGCCCGGCCACCTTCACGTGCCCGCCGACGATACGCGCGCCCTGTCGGGCATGGCGCAGCAAGGCAGTCGCCAAGGTGGTCTTGCCTGAACCGGACTCGCCCACCAGGCCCACGATCTCGCCCGCCGCCAGGCTGAAGGAAACCTCGGCCAGCACCTCCACCTGCCCGGCCAGCTCTACCCGCAGGTTGCTGACCTGCAATACCTCGTCCACAACATTCAGCGGCATGTTCATGGCTGTTTCTCCGCAACCCGTGCACTGGCCCGGCCTATGCCTTCGGCCAGGATGTTGGTGCCATAGGCAAACACCCCGATCAGCAGCGCCGGCGCCAGCACGGCCCAGGGCTGCACCAGCAGGCCGGCCTGGTTTTCGTTGATCATCAGGCCCCAGTCGGCAGCTGGCGGGGCCACCCCGTAACCGAGGAAGCTCACGCCCGAAAGCATGCCCACCGCCCAGGTCAGCATGTTGCCGAAGTGCACCAGCAGCGGCGTGAGGATGTTTGGCAGGATTTCCTGGAAGAGGATGCGCCATCGTGGGTAGCCCATCATCTGCGCGGCCTCGACAAACTCCTGTCCGGCCACCGCCAGCGTGCTGCCACGGGCCAGGCGAACGACCCCGGGCGTGAAGGCAATGGCTACGGTCAGCACGATCAGCCATGGCGCCCGGCCAAGCATGGATACGATCAGCAGCACCAGGATCAGGTCGGGGAACGCCAGCGACACATCGGCCGCCCAGCTGATCGCCTGGTCCAGGCGCCTGCGCGAAAACCCGGCCAACAGGCCCAGGCTGGCGCCGACCAGCAATGCCAGGGTGGCCGCAGCCACCGACATCCACAGCACCGACAGGCCGCCATTGAGCAACCGCGACAGCAAGTCGTGGCCAAGAAAATCGTGCCCAAGCGGCGCACCAGCGGCCGGCGCGCCATACACCGGCCCGACCATGGCCGTGGGCGCATGCGGCGCCAGCCAGGGGCCGATCGCTGCCAGCAGCGTTATCAGCAAGGTGATCACAGCGCCGCGGCGCACCTGCGGGTCGGCCAGCCAACGGGGATCAGTCATGGCTCGCCTCCTGGGCAGGGATGCTGCGCGCACGGCGCCACCACGGGCGGATGCCACGCCGTACCCGGCGGATCATCCGCACCCGGCGCGCGGTGCGCAGCTTGGGCGTGAGCAATACCGTCAACAGGTCGGCGAGCAGATTGATCAGCACTATCGCCAGGGTGATGACCAGCACCACGCCCTGGATCATCGGCAGGTCACGCAGCTGGATTGCCGCGTTCAGCGCGGTGCCGATGCCCGGGAAACTGAAGATCACTTCGGCCAGCAACGCACCACCGACCAGCGTACGCAAGGTCAGCGCCACCCCCTGGATCGCCGGTGTGAGGGCGTTGGGCAAGGTGTGCCGCCAGACGATGCGCCGTTCGGCAATGCCACGCAGGCGTGCGGCGATCACATAGTCGGATTCCAGCGCCTCGATCATCGAGGCCCGCACCATCCGCGTCAGGTACGGCAGGGCCGTCAGGCTCAAGGCCAGCACCGGCAGCACCAGCGACGGCCACTGGCGCCACAACGGCAGTTGCGGGTCGAGGATCGACACCGCCGGCAACCAGCCCATGCCCGGCATGGAGAACAACAGCACCAGGCCGATAGCCAGCAGGAAACCCGGCGTGGCCTTGAGCAGGATCAACGCGGAAAGGCCCCAGCGGTCCACCCGGCTGTCGCGCCGCAGCGCCAGGCTCACGCCCAGCAGCAAGGCCACCGGCACCACCAGCGCCAGCACCCCGGCCAACAACGCCAGGGTGTGGCCCAAGCGGGCAAACAATAGCTGCGCCACCGGCACCTGGGAGTCCAGCGAAATGCCCAGGTCACCGCGTAGCGCCGCGCCCAGCCAGCGCAGGTACTGCACCAGGATCGGCTGGTCGAGCCCCAGTTGCCGTTGCAGCGTGAGGATGCTCTGCAGCGGCGCATCCGGGCCAAGAATCACCCGCGCCGGATCCGAGGGCAGTGCCTGGGTGGCAAGGAACACCACCAGGCTGATCACCCAGGCGGTCAGCAGCCCGTAACCGAGGCGGCCGATGAACCAGGCCAGCCAGGCCGGCGTGCGGGGCGTGTGTCGTGTATCAGGCATTGGGGTTCAACCAGAGTTCGTCGAAGCGCCAGGAGGCGAAAGTGGTCTGTTCCGGGGTGAGCCCGCCGACCTTGGCCGACGCGGCATCGAGCACGTCGCAGAAGCCCCAGACCAGCAAGCCGCCGCGTTCGTGCTGGATGGCCTGGGCTTCGTGCACCAGGGCTTTGCGCAGGGCCAGGTCGGGCTGCGCCAATGCCTGCCGGAACAGTTCGGTGAAGCGAGGGTCGTGGAAATTGCTGCGGTTATAGATGGCTTGCGGCGCATCGTTGTGCAGTGCCGAAGCAAGAAAGCCGCGCGCCGGGGTCGAGCCGGGCGACAATTGCCATTGCTCACGCTGCGGGCCGTTGAAGACAGCCGCGTCCACCTGCTTGACCTTCACCTGCACCCCGGCCTTCAAAGCCTGCTGGGCAAACACCAGCGCGGCGTTGACGCCAGGCCCTGGGGTGGTGGTCAGCTCGACGCGTAAATCGTCCTGCCCCGCCTGACGCAACAGCGAACGGGCCTGGTCCAGGTCGTATGGGCGCTGGGCAATGGCGTGGTTGTAGGTGGGGTCGTGGGGCGAATACAGGTCGTTGGCCACGCGGCCAAAACCATTCAGGCCACGCGTTACCAGTTCCTGGCGGTCGGCCAGCAGACGGAACGCCTGGCGCACGCGCACATCCTGGAACGGCGCCTTGGCCAGGTTCAGGTTGAAACCGCTGAACGAGGTGGTAGGCGAGACATACAGGCGCAGCCGTGGGTCAGCCTTGAGCAACGCACTGTGCTCGGCCTGCACACCGCTGGCCACATCGATCTGCCCGGCGCGCAAGGCCGCGGCGCGCGACACCTGGTCCTTGAACTCGATGATCTCCAGCTCGTCCGCAAAGGGGCGGTCGGGCTTGTAGTAGTGTTCGAAACGGGTGTAGAGCGAGCGCTGGCCGGGAATGAAGCTTTTCAGCCGGTACGGCCCCGCGCCCACCGGGTTGGTCAGCGGATGGTAGTCGGTGGGCACGATACCACCGAAGCTGATCAGCGTTTCGTCCAGCGGGTAGAAGCTCTGCCCCTGCTTGAAACGGATCTCTATCGTGCGTTGGTCCAGCTTGCGCAGGGCCTGGCGGTCGATCGCAGCGACCAGCCCGGCGAAGGGCGAGGCCAGTTGCGGGTCGGTCAGGCGCAGGATCGAGAACAGCATGTCGTCGGCAGTGATGCGCTTGCCGTGGTGGAACTCCAGCCCCGGCTTGAGGCGAATGGTCCAGGCACTGGCATCGGCATTCGGCTCGGCGAACTCGGCCAGCGCCAGGCGCGTGCTGACATCGGCGTTCCATTCCCAGAGCTTGGCGTACAGCGCCCAGCCACGGATGATGCCCCCACCTACCGGCTTGTGTGCATCGAGGTTACCGGCCTGGTCACCGTCGATAATGCCCACCCGCAAGCGCCCGCCACGCACCGGAATACCCGGCAGCAGCGCCGTGGCGGCTGCCGGCGCGCCGCTGTCGCAGCCGCTGAGCAAACCGCCACCGAGCAGCAGGCCGCCACCGACGGCCAGGCTATTGCCGAGAAACACCCGGCGCGAAAACAGCTCGCTCATGACCCACTCCTCACGCCGGTAGCGCCACGCCGGGTTTGCTGGCCGCACCCAGGCGCGGTACGTCGAAGCCATGGTCCAGGTCCAGCAACGGGAACAACAGGTCGGCCACCCGGTGGGCCTCGTCGATCAGCGGGAAGCCCGAGAGGATGAAGGCCGATGTGCCCTGGGCTTCGTATTCGCGAATGCGCTCGGCCACCTGCTCGGCACTGCCGACCAGGTAGGTGCCGGCCGCCGGGCCGAGAATGTTGAAGCCGAACAGGCTGGGGCCCAGCCAGACGTTGGGGTAGATTTCCAGCTCACGGGCTGTGGGCAAGCGCCCGGCGCGGATGCTGTCGAGGTTGCGCTGGATACGCGGGTCGGCGCTGACGTAACTGTCGATGTCTTGCCCGGGAGGCAACTGGCGTTCGATGGCGGCCCGTGCAGTGGCCAGCGAGGTGCGCTGCAGCAAGCGCTCGGCATGGGCCCAGGCTTCTTCCTCGGTCTCGCGCACGATCACCTGCAGGCGTGTGCCGTAGGTCAGCTCGCGGCCGATCTTGGCCGCTTCGGCCGCCACACGACGGAACTTGTCACCGAGCTTTTGCGGGGTATCGGCGAAGCTCAGGTAGACATCCAGCAACTGCACGGAATGGGCAACGCCCGGTGCCGAAGTGCCAGCGCCCCACAGCGGGATGCCAGGCTTCTGCTTCGGTGGGTGCCAGCCGCCCAGCGGGTGGGAGGCGGCCGCCGGCGAGCGCGGCGACAGCTTGACGTAGCGGCCGTCGTAGCCAGCGGTGTCGCCGGCGTAGAAGCGTTGGAAGGCGCGCCAGTATTCCAGGCTGAAGTCGTAGCGTTCATCGTGCGGGTAATGCACGCCCAAGGTGGCCAAGCCAGCGTCGTTGCCATTGACCACGTTGAACAGCAGGCGGCCGTTGGAGAACTGGTCGAAGGTGAGCGCCCATTTGGCCAACACGGCTGGCGACAGCTCGCCCGGGTGTTGGGCAACCAGGAAGCGCAGGCGCTTGGTCGCGTCGATCAGCGCCGCCGCCACGGCCAGGCTTTCATTGGGGCTGGAGCCGAGCAGCGAGCCGTAGAAGCCCAGGCGGTCAGCCGCGATGGCCAGTTGCTTGAGGTGCTCGAAGTCGGTGTGCCAGCGGCCTTCAGGCTCCCAGGGGTGCGGGCCGTCCGGCGTGGTGAGGTACCAGAGTATCTTTACTGCCATGGGGTGCGTCCTTTTCTGCAAGGGGGCGCGCAGCGCCCCAGCGTTGACATCAGCTACGCCGGTCAATACCCGGCACCAGGCCCAGCTCGTCAGCCCGCTCATACAACCCGCTCATTTTCCACTGCTGGGTCAGCACCCCCGGTCCATACGGCCGCGACCCACCCAGGGCATCGGCCAACAGTTGAATCTGTGCGCCCTCCTCCAGCAACAGGATGAACTCCGCCGTGGCTCGCAGCCCCTGCTTGCCCCACACCGTGGCGCCGCCGTTGGCTTCCAGGATCGCCAGGTTGAACGGGTTCTCGGCGATCTTGTCGAGGATGAAGTCCACCTCGGCCTGGCGCCGGTCGATGTATACCGGCAGCTCGCGGGCCAGCTGGTAGCGTTGCACCGGCACATAGTGGAACGGCAAGGTCCGGTGGGTTTGCGCCCAGGCCCCCAGGTACGGGCTGTGCACGTGTGACACGGTGGTGATATCGGCGTGGGTCTGGAACAGCTTGGTGTAACGGCCCAGGCCACCTTTGCCCTTGCCGACGATGACGTTGCCGGAAAAATCACTCACCGTGGCCTGCAGCGGCTTGCGCTGGTTCCACGGGCCGCCATAGTTGACCGCTACCAGCAGTTCTTCGCCGGGTACGCGTTCGATAAAGCCGACCGTGCCATTGGCCGTGATGGTGTTGGTTTCGCGGAATACGCCGAAGGCCGCTTCGGCTTCGGCCAGCACCTGGTCGATGAAGGCTTGCAGTTCGGCAGTGACGGGGCGTTCGTTGATCAGTACAGTCATGGTCAATCTCCAGTCAGGTCAGGCGCGGCGCTGGGCCAGCAGTTCATGGGCAGCTTGCAGGGGCCGCGGGTCGACCCAGTCGGCGATGGCGAAGTCGGCCTCAAGGAAGCCGTGCAGGTACAGGAAGTCCTTTTGCGTGCCGAGAAAGGCCAGGCGCTGCTCGGACAGGTCTGGCGCCAGGGTGGTGTGGAAGTCACCCCGGTAGGCCTCCGCCACGCCTTGGCTGCCGGCACGGGTTTCTTCTTCGAGGATGCGCTTGAGCGCGTCGCGGTTGTTGGCTGCCCAGTCCGCGGCACGCAAGGTCTGGGCGAGGAAGCGCACCACCAGATCGAAGTGCTCGTCGAGCAGGCGCTGGTGTACGGTGATCGGACGCGGCGTGCCGTTGTTGATGCGGTGGCGCGGGTCGGCCAGCAGGTCGAGATCGACGCCGACCACCAGGCCCAGCCGACGTGCCGCATCAGCCGCTGCCGCGCCTTTCACGTACACCGCATCGACTTCACCGCGCGCCAGGTACTCCAGCCCCGACCACAGCCGTTGCAGGCCCAGCTGCGGGGTTGCAGCGTTGGCCTGGTCGAGCAGGGCCACTTCCACCAGTTGCACGTCACCCAGCTGCAGGCCAGCCGACGCCAGGGCGCCTTTGTAGCCGTGCAGGCTCATGGCCCGGGCGATGCTGCCGGGGCGGCTATCGCCCCAGGCTGGCAGGGCCAGGCGCTTGCCGCGCAGGTCGGCGGCGCTGCGGATGCCGGAATCCGGGCGGACCAGAATGGTTTGCCATTCTTCGATCCAGGTCAGGCCGATCAGCCGGCTGGGCGAGCCGGCAGCGCGCGCGGCCAACGCCGGTACGTTGCCGCCTTCGCGGAACAGCCCGGGCAGCTGGTGATCGTAGTGGTGATGGCCAAGCTGGCGGGCCTCCTGCAGGGTCGAGACCGGCAAGCCGTCGACGGCGAACTCGTGCTCCAGCCAGCCAAGCTTGTAAGCGATGCCAGAGGCGGTCGGCACCGGGCAGCGGGTGAACCAGATGCGCTCCAGGGCAGACAGGTCGTCTGCAGGGCGTATTGCGGTGGGGCTTGCGAGGGTCATGGGGTGGCTCCTTGGGCGTCGTGCAAGCACCATTGCAGTGTGCGTGCCAACCGCTGGAGGCCTTGATTTCACTGGGGATGGATGGTTTGACAGGGCGCTTGCTGCTGGAGGGGGAGCAGGATTGCGGGCGGGCTGCTGCCAGATCAGCAGAGTGGCTGCTGCTGTGCCAGCAAAAGGTTGCGCAAGCCGCGTAGCACGGGGCCTGAAGAGCGGTGGCAAAGATATTGCTCAAGCGCTTGAGGCCGCGCCGTGGCCAATCGCGGCTTCACCCGCGAAACAGGCGCACTGGCCCCTTCAGACCTAGCCGAGACCTCTCCATGAGTGCCATACAACCCTCCCCCGCCCGCCGCCTCACCAGCGAAGCCGAAGCCATCGAAACCGCCCGCCAGGTCGCGGTAAAAATCGCCGAGCTGGCCGCCGACCCGCGTAACAACGGCCAGCTCCCCCGCCGCCAGGCCGAGCTGTTGTCCAGTAGCGGCCTGACCGCCATCGCTGTGCCGGCCGAATTCGGCGGCCTTGGTGCCTCGGTGCAGACCGTGGTCGAAACCGTGCGCCTGGTGTCCACTGCCGATGGCGGCGTCGGCCAGTTGCTGCAGATTCACAACGTGATGTTGCGCGGTATCTTTAGCGGCTACCCGGATGAAGTGCGCGACCGGCTGATCGCCGATGTACTGGCCGGCAAGCGCTTCGGCAATGCCCTGGCCGAGGTCGGCGGCAAGAACAAGTTCGCCCTGAAGACCCGCGTCGAACGCAACGCCGATGGCCAGTGGCTGCTCAATGGCAGCAAGTTCTACTCCACGGGCTCGTACCTGGCCGAGTGGATCTCGCTCACTGCCGCCAGCGAAGACGGCGGTGTTGGCGTGCTGCTGCACCGTGACACCCCCGGGCTGACCCTGGTCGATGACTGGCAAGCCTTCGGCCAGCAGAACTCGGTGAGCGGTACGGTGAATTTCGACAATATCGTGCTCGACGAGCGCTACCTGACCCGGCGCAACGGGCCGATGAAGCGCACCGGCCTGACCTTCCCGCAGATCCTTCACGCGGCCATCGACACCGGCATCGCCGCTGGCGCCTTGCAGGCCGCCATCGAGTACCTGCGCGAGCATGCCCGCGCCTGGGTAGAGAGCGGCGTCGAGCGCGCCAGTGACGAGCCCCATGTGATCCGCCAGGTTGGCGAGTATGCCGTGGCCCTGCGCGGTGCCGAGTCGGTGCTGCGCGAGGCCGCGCGGGTGTTTGACGATCACGAGCGCGACCCGGAAAACAAGGCCCTGCAGGATGAGCTGATTGTTTCGGTGGCCACCGCCCGTGCGCATTCCGATGCGGCGTCACTGAAGATTTCCAGCGACCTGTTCTCGCTGCTGGGCGCCAGCGCGTCGCTGAGCAAGTGGAACCTTGATCGCTTCTGGCGCAATGCCCGGGTGCACACCACCCACGACCCGATCCGCTGGCGGCTGCACAACGTCGGCAACTACTACCTCAATGGGGCCGACCCTGGGGAGTACACGGCGGTGCTCAATGCCAAGGAAAACCAGGGCGCTACCCGCCGTTGAAACCGGGTTTGCGTGGGGGCGTTGCCCCCTGTCGCGACACCAGGCCGCTCCTGGCAGGGGCGGCGTCGAATTCTGATCGAGCATTTACATGAACCACCCTCTACTTCGGGCCTTGGCGATTTATCGCGAAATGCCCTGGCGCTTCGCCCTGGTCACAGCCTTGTACATGGCCGGCAATCTCGGCCTGGCCTGGCAACAGTGGCTGATCGGCCACGCGGTCGACGATGTCAGCGCCGGGCGCGCCGTGTTGCGCCTGGCTGATGGCAGCCTGGACGCCAGCATCGCCTGGCACTGGTTGTGGCTGCTGTTGGCCATCGCCTCGGGCCGCGGCCTGCTGCAATACGCTGCCGCCGTGCTGTCGCTGGTGCTCAGTCAGGCCCTGCTCACGCGCCTGCGCGAACGTATCCTCAACCAGGTGCAGCGCCTGCACCTTGGCTACCACTGGCGCCACGGCATGGGTGAACTGGTCACCCGCACCACACGCGACGCCGACAAGGTGCGCGATGCATTGATCACCTTCTGGCGGCAGATCATCGAAACACCGCTGGTGGTGATCGCCGCCGTCGGCCTGTTGAGCTGGTACGACCCGCTGCTGGGCCTGGTGCCCTTGCTGCTGACTGGCGCCGGGCTGTGGCTGTTCGTGCTACAGACCGATCGCCTGGTAACCCTGGACCGCGCCGTGGGCACCGCCTATGACCAGGTCAGCCAGGACCTGGCCGAAGGCATCGGCGGCGTGCGGGTGATCAAGGCTTTCGGCCTGGAAAGCCAGCGTATCGCCCGATTCGCCAGCCAGGTCGAGGTGTTCACCCATCACGCCCGCGCTGCCCTCGCCTACGCCAGTTCGCGCATTCCGCTACCGCAGGCAGTGGTGGCGCTGGGGCATGTGTGGATCCTGGTCTACGGCGCCCATCGCGTGGCGGCCGGTGCACTGGGCATCGGCGAACTGGTCACCTCGCTGCTGGTGGCGACCACGCTGGTGTTCCGTATCGAAGGCATCGGCCGGGTAATGCAGACCTTCGCCGATGCCCGCGCCAGCGCCGAACGCATCTGGCAGTTGCTGGACGAACGCCCGGCCATCCTCGGCGGCCATGCCACACTGCCTGCCGGGCCGCTGGGGCTGAAGCTCAACCTGGTACAGGCCAGTGCAGTGGAGGCGGGTCGGCCTGTCTTGCAGGACTGCTCGCTGACCCTGCTACCCGGTGAGGTAGTGGCGCTGGTCGGCGCCACCGGTACCGGCAAAAGCCTGCTGGCCAGCCTGCTGCCGCGCCTTGCCGATGTAGAACACGGCAGCGTGCAGGTCGGCAGTGATGCCGGCGGTTGGCATGACGTACGCAATCTGGACCTGGCCGAGCTGCGCCGCCGCGTTCACGTACTGCCGCAGGAGAGCTTCCTGTTCTCCGACAGCCTGGCCGCCAACCTGCGCCTGGCGGCGCCGCAAGCCAGCCATGCCCAGTTGCGCGAAGCCTTGCGCCTGGCCGCCGCCGAGGATGTGCTGGCGCGCCTGCCCCACGGCCTGGATACGCCGCTGGGTGACCGTGGCGTTACCTTGTCTGGCGGCCAGCGGCAGCGTCTGTGCCTGGCGCGGGCACTGCTTGGCGCACCCGACATCCTCTGCCTGGACGACGCCACCAGCGCCCTGGATGCCCTGGGCGAACGCCAGGTGCTGCACAACATCCGCCACCGGCACGGTGCACACGGCCCGCGCCCGACCTTGCTCCTGATCACCAGCCGCCTCTCCACCCTGCTGCAGGCCGACCGCGTGCTGATGCTGGAAAACGGCCGTATCAGCGCCAGCGGCAGCCATGCCGAACTGAGCGCGAACAATGCCCATTACCGCGATTTGCTGGGGGTCGAGCATGACTGATGTGCAACATACGCCCGCCAACGATATCGACATCGAGCAGCGCCTGGCCCGCCAGGCACTGGACCGGGGTATGTTCCACCGCCTGCTGCCCCTGTTGCAGCCCGTTCGGGGGCAGATCCTGGCGGTGATCGGCATCGAGCTGCTGCTGGTGTTCACCGTGTTCCTGCGCCCATGGTTCGTGCGCGAACTGCTGGACAAGGGCCTGGTACACAGCGCCGACCATTGGCTGCTCGATGAACGTCTGCTGCTGTGGCTGGGCCTCGGCCTGGCGGCGAGCTGGCTGGGGCGCTTTCTGCTGGCCGGGCTATCGCAGTTCATTGCCGGGTGCGCGGCGATCGGCGTGCTCAACGACCTGCGGGTCAAGGTGTTCGCCCATGTGCAGGCGTTGTCGGTGAACTACTTCGACCAGACCCGGGCCGGGCGCATCATGTCCCGCGTTGACCGTGATGTCGATGCACTGGAACCACTGCTGGTGCAAGGCCCACCAGAGCTCCTCGGCGCCCTGCTGCGCTGCGGGCTGGCTGCGGTGATGCTGTGGCGCATAGAGCCCAGCTTCTTCTACAGCCTGGCCGCCACCGTACCGTTGCTGGCCTTGGCCACCTGGCGCTTCAAGCGGGTGTCGCAGCGCAACTGGGCCAAGGTGGCCGAGCAACGCAGCCGCTTTACCGCACACCTGGTGGAAAGCGTGAGCGGGGTGCGGCTGATCCAGCAGTGCGGGCAAGCGCAGAGCAACCAGGTTCGCTACCGACGCCTGCTGGAAGACTTCAACCAGGCGCTGATCCGCGGCAGCCTGCGCGCTGGCTGGTTCGCCCCGTTCACCGCGTTGCTCAGCACCGCCGGCATGGCCGTGCTGTTGCTGGTCGGCGCCCACGGCCTGGCCGAGGGCAAGGTCAGCGTTGGCCAGGTGGCAGAAAGCCTGTTCTACGTGTTTCTGTTCCTCGGCCCGCTGCAGGAATTGTCGGACCTGTTCGAGCGTTATGCCACCGGCAGTGCCTCGGCCCAGCGCATCTTCCTGTTGCTCGACACCCGCCCGCAGGTACTCGACCCACCTGCGCCACAAGCGCTGGCCAGGGCACACGGCCAGGTGGATTTCGAAAAGGTCGGGTTTGCCTATCTGCCAAACAGCCCACGGCCAGTGATTGACCGGCTCGACCTGCATATTCGTGCGGGTGAAGTGATCGCCATCGTCGGCCCCTCGGGGCACGGCAAAAGCACCTTGGTACAGCTGCTGACGCGCTTCTACGATGTGCAGGACGGCGCCGTGAAGCTGGATGGCATCGACCTGCGTGCCCTGGCCCAGCAGGACGTGCGGCGCAACGTGGGCGTGGTGCTGCAGGACAACGTGCTGTTCAGCGGCAGCATCCTCGACAACCTGCGCCTGGCCTCGCCAGCTGCCAGTGATGCGCAGCTGATTGCCGCGGCCCGCGAACTGGGCGCCGACGAAGTGCTGGACCGCCTGCCGCAGCGCTACCACACTGAAGTCGGCCCGCTGGGCGCGCACCTGAGCCATGGCCAGCGCCAGTTGGTGTGCCTGGTGCGGGCCTACCTCGCCGACCCGGCGGTGCTGGTGCTGGACGAAGCCACCTCGGCAGTGGACGTGCACACCGAACGGCGCATCCAGCGCGCCCTGCGCCGGCTGTGCCACGGGCGCACGGCGATCATCATTGCCCACCGCTTGGCGACCATTCGTGATGCTGACCGGATTGCAGTGGTGAAGCATGGGCGGGTGGTTGAGCAAGGCGCGCATGCCGAGCTGATCAGGCGCAGGGGCGCCTATGCAGCGCTTCATGACGCGTATCTGCGCAGTGCCGGTGAAGTTGCCATGGGGGAAATCGAGGCCTGACGTGTCGGCCTGTTCGCGGGCAAACCCGCTCCCACAGGTTCGGCGCTGCCGGTAATCCCGGCGCTGTACCGGTGAGGACGGGTCTATCGAGGCGTCGAACCGCCGCGAAGAGGCCGAAACTGCCCATGCTGCTGTCTCAGCATTCACTGCTGCCCGGCTGCTGCCACAGCAGCAGCGCATCTCGTAGCCACCCCGCCAGCCCCCGCCCGACAAGCCCTGCAGCGCCCATGGCACAGCCGTTGCACCACCCTCCCCACTCGCACACCCTGCCCCTTCAGGAGTCCCCATGACCACCGAGTTCTTCTGGCGCCTGCCCTTGGGTACCGATGGCCCGCAGCTGTCCACCGATCGCCATAACCGTGGCAACCCTGTACACCGCGCCGGCAACATCGCCCCCGGCCGCCTGCCCGATGGCCAGGCCGACGGTTTCACCTACATCGACTACATCGCCCAGGTGGCCAAGGCTGCCGAGCTGGCCGGCTTCGAGGGCGCGCTGCTGCCCACCGGCCCGGAGCCGTGGATAGCCGCCGCCGCGCTCGCCCGCGAAACCCGGCGCATCCGCTTCCTGATCGCTTTCCAGGCCACCTGGACCCTGCCCGCCTATGCCGCCCAGCAGGCGGCAATCCTGCAGAATCTCAGCGGTGGCCGGCTGGACTGGAACATCATCACCGGCGGTAACCCGGCCAGCCAACGCGCCAATGGCGATTTCCTGGAACATGACCTGCGCTACAAGCGCACCGGCGAATTCCTCGACGTGATCCAGGGCCTGTGGGCGCAGGACCGGTTCTCCTACGACGGTGACATCTACCGCCTGGAAAACGGCAGCCTGCCGCCAGGCCTGCAGCACGAACGCAAACCGGGCGTGTACTTCTCCGGATTTTCCGATGCCGCGCTGGCGGTGGCCGCGCGCCATGCCGACGTCTACCTGAACTGGGCCGAGCCGCTCGACAAGCTCAAGCCGCATATCGAGCGGGTGCGCGAGCTGGCCGACAAGCAAGGCCGCACGGTGCGCTTCGGTCTGCGCGTCGACCTGTTCGCCCGCGAAACCGAAGAGCAGGCCTGGCGCGAGCTGCGCCAGCAGTTCGAGCGCCTGGAAGGCAAAGCCAGCGCCAGCGCCAAGGGCTTCGTGACCGGTTCGGACTCTGTCGGCGGCGCACGACAGGCGGCCTATCACCAAGGCTTGCAGGGCTTCGACGAACTGATCCTGGCGCGCAACCTGTGGGCCGGCTTCGCCAAGGCCAAGCCCGGCCCTACCGTGGGCCTGGTGGGCAGCCACCAGCACATCGCCGAGCGCCTGGCCGAATACCGCGATGCCGGTTTCAGCACCTTCATCCTCGCCGCCAACCCGCACCTGGAAGAGGCCCTGCGCATCGGCCAGGAGGTGCTGCCGCTGGTGCAACAGGCGAGTACTCCCCCTTTGCAGGCCAGCGCCTGATCCCGAACGGAGGCCCGAACATGAGCCAACCCCTCGATACCCTGTGGTACACCCGCTGTCCGGTGCCTACCGGCCTGGGCATTGCCGTGCAGCAAGGCTGGTTGCAGGACGACCTGGCCAGCCTGGGCACCCAGGTGCAATCGCTGCGCGAGGCCGACCAGCAGGCGGTACGCGAATCGCACTTCGACCACAGCCTGCTCAACTCGGTGCGCCATGGCGGCAGCATCCCGGCCATCTGGGCCCGCGCCCAGGGCCGCGAAACCCGCGTGATCGGCCTGTCGTGGGCCGATGAGGCGCAGTTGATCCTGACCCGGCCAGACAGCGGCATCCACGGCGTGAAAGACCTCAAGGGCCGGCGCTTCGGCCTGCCTGACTGGGCTGCCGCGCAGATCGACTTCACCCGCGCCCAGGCCCTGCGCGGGCTGGAAAACGCCTTGAAGCTCGAAGGGCTGCAAGTGGACGACGTGGCGCTGGTCAACTACCGATACGACGGCACCTTCAGCGACCGTCCGGTGCGCAACGTGGCTGGCACACCGGTGTCCAGCACCGAGAGCGAAGGTCGCAACCTGGAGCTGGCTGGCCTGCTGCGCGGCGAAGTGGACGCCATCTTCCTCAAGGGCGCCAGCGCCGTACAACTGGCCCACGCCTTTGCCCTGCGCACGGTGATCGACACCGGCAGCCACCCCGACCCACTGATCCGCAGCAACAACGGGACGCCACGCACCCTGGCGGTGGACAGCCACCTGCTGACGCAGCACCCGCAGGTGGTACGCACCCTGCTCGGTTCGGTGCTGCGCGCCGAGCGCTGGGCGCACCAGCACCCGGATGAAACCCGCCGCTACCTGGCGCGAGAAACCAACAGCAGCGAGTACTGGGTGCAAGTGGCCTACGGCAATGACGCCCACTTGCGCCTGCGCACCCGCCTGGACGAACAGGCCATCGTGGCCTTGCAGGATTTTGTCGAGTTCCTCGAACGCTGGCGCTTCATCCCGGCGCGCTTCGCGGTGCGCGATTGGATCGCTCGCCAACCCCTGGACCAGCTACTGGCCCCTACCCCCATGGACAGGAAACCCGTTGCCCCATGACCAAGCCCCTGGAAACCCTCTGGTACACCCACAGCCCGGTGCCCACCGGTCTCGGCATTGCCGTGCAGTCGGGGCGCCTGGCCGAGGCCTTTGCGCCATTCGGCACCAATATCCAGTCGCTGCGCGAGTCCAGCGAACGCGAGGTGCGCGAGGCCCACTACGACCACCACCTGCAGAACTCGGTGCGCCACGGCGGCAACATCCCGGCGATATGGGCCTACGCCAGCGGCGTCGAGACCCGCGTGCTGGGGCTGTCGTGGAGCGATGAGGTGCAGTTGATCCTCACCACCGAAGAAAGCGGTGTGCGCAGCATCCGCGACTTGAAGAACCGCCGCTTCGGCTTGCCCAAGTGGGCCAATGTGCAGATCGACTTCACCCGTGCCCAAGCCCTGCGCGGGCTGGAAAACGCCCTGAAGCTCGAAGGCCTGGCGGTGGCCGATGTGGAGCTGGTCGACTACCCCTACGGCGGCACCTACAGCGACGATGCCAAGCAGCACTTGTATGGCGCCGAAGTGAGCCTGGACACCAGCCGCTTCAGCCGCCGCAACAACGAGCTGATCGGCCTGCTGCGTGGCGACATCGACGCCATCTTCCTCAAGGGCGCCCATGCGGTCCACCTGGCCCATGAGTTCGGCCTGCGCGTGGTGGTGGACACCGGCAGCCACCCCGACCCGCTGATCCGCAGCAACAACGGCACGCCGCGCACGCTGACCGTCGACCGGCACTTGCTGGAGAACCACTTCGAGGCCAGCCGCACGCTGGTCGACACGGTGCTGCGCACCGAGCAATGGGCCTGGGCCAACCCCGAAGAAACTCGGCGCTTCCTCGCGCGTGAGCTGAACACCAGCGAGTACTGGGTGGCGGCGGCCTATGGCGACGACGCGCACCGGCGGTTGCGGACGACGCTGGACAGCCGCTCGATCGAGGCACTGCAGGACTTTACCGAATTCCTGTTCAGGTGGGGGTTCATCCCACGGCGCTTCGATGTGCGGGAATGGATTGATTTTCGCGTGCTGGAGAGTGTGATCGGCTCGACTTCGCGCTTGGCTGTTTGAGAGCCTGGGGCTGCTGTGCAGCAGCCCCAGGCAATTTCTGCCACCCCATTGCTGCCCCAGCAGCACCCGCCCAGCACCCCACTGCTGCCCAACCTGCAAAACCTACCCAGCACAGCATTAAAAACCTTATATATCAATCAGTTAACAACATGGCACAGTCCCTGCTCTAGCCCTCCCCAACAACGCTTTACATACGGGGAGATCCACCATGCACCAACGTCATCCACTCGCCCGCCAGATCAGCCTTGCGCTGCTGCTGGCCGGCACCGGCAACCAGGCCTTCGCCGCCAACGACGAGCAAAAGAACGAAGCGGCCCTGGAAACCGTTACCGTGACCGCCCAGCACCGCGAACAGACCTTGCAGGAAGTCCCGGTCGCCGTGTCGGCCATCAAGGGCACCAGCATCACCGCCGACGGTGTGCGCTCGATGGGCGACATCACCACCTTCGTGCCCAACGCCGCGGCCAAGAACCCCGACGGCGACGGCCGCCCGCGCTGGTACATCCGCGGCCTGGGTACCGGCGACACCGGCGCGGCGACGGTCTACCCGGTGGGCATCTACGCCGATGACGTGTACCTCAACGCACCCATCGCCGGTGGTGGGCCGCTGTTCGACCTGGAACGCATCGAAATCCTGCGTGGGCCGCAAGGCACCTTGTATGGCAAGAACACCACGGCCGGCGCGGTCAACGTGATCTCGAAAAAGCCGACCTTCGACACCGACGGCTACGGCACGGTCGGCTTCGGTACCAAGAACGAGCGGATTGTCACCGGCGCCGTCGGGGGTGCGCTGGTGGATGAAAAACTGGCTGGGCGGGTAGCGCTGTACTCCGAGGAGCGCGACGGTTTCCAGAACAACGACTTCGATGGCAACAGTTACGGCGACGTGAACAAGAAGGCCATCCGCCTGCAGTTCCTGGCTCAGCTCAACCCCGACCTGGACGCCCTGCTCAAGCTGCACAGCCGCCAGTTCAAGGGCGACGGCAGCAACGGCTCGCTACCGGTAGGCCGCTACTACAACGTCGGCTACGAACGCCCGCACGGGCGCGATATCTCGTTGAACGTCAATGAAGACTATCGCCTGGACCACGACGGAGCCTCGCTGACCTTCAACTGGTACCTGGGCGACTACACCTTGACCTCGATCAGCGCCTACGACTACATCCGCAACCGCTCGACCACCGATGCCGACTACACCCCCTACGAGGTCAACGGCGCGGCCATCACCGACAACAGCTACCGCCAGTGGTCGCAGGAGCTGCGCCTGGCCTCGCCGGAAGACCGCCCATTGCACTGGCTGGTAGGCACCCACTACTTCCATGAAGACCTGGACAGCTCTGCGCAGCGTATCGTCACCCCCGGGCCGACCCCCAACGGTACCGGCTCGAACCAGGTGGGCACCACCGCGTTCCGCGACCTGGGCTACGATCACCGCACCGACAGCTACGCCCTGTTCGGCAACCTGACCTACGACTTCACCGGTGACTTCAGCGTCACCGGCGGCCTGCGCTGGACCCAGGAGAAAAAGGACATCGACCTGGACCTGGTGCAGCTGACCCGTGCCACGGCCAATGGCCCGCTGATCCCGTTGGCCGGAGCAGGCACCAACGGCAACCGCCAGGAAGACAAGACCTGGGAAGCCTGGACTTACGACCTGACACCTGAATACCGCATCAACGACAACCTGCGGGTGTTCTTCCGCTACGCCCATGGCTTCCGCTCGGGCGGCTTCAACACCGGGCTGTCGACCAGCCTCGCGCAGTTGACCACGGTCGACCCGGAAGAGCTGGACGCCTACGAGCTGGGGCTGAAGTCGGAATGGTTCGACCGCCGCCTGACGGTCAACGCCAACATCTTCTACTACGACTACTCCGACATCCAGGTGAACCTGCTGACGGTGAACAACGGCGTGCTCACCACCGCACTGACCAACGGCGCCAAAGGCAAGGTCAAGGGCGCGGAACTGGAGATCGAGGGCCAGCCGACCGACCGCCTGCACCTGCGCGCGGCGGTATCGTTCCTGGACACCGAGTACACCGACTTCAAGAACACCAACCCCACCACCGGCGCAGTGACCGGCGACTACAGCGGCAACAGCTTCGTGCGTTCGCCGCGCAACGTGGTGTCGCTGGGTGCGGACTACACCATCCCGCTGGAAGTGGGCGGCAGGCTGGTGGCTGGCGGCGACGTGAGCTTCCGCGACAAAGAGTACTTCCTGGCCGACCGTCAGAGCAGCGTCGACGCCACCCTCAGCCAACCCCACTACACCTTGGCCAACGCCCGCCTGAGCTGGTTCAGCCATGACGACAAGCTGAGCGTGACGGGCTTCGTCAACAACCTCACCGACCGCCGCTACCAGGTGCACGGCCGGCCCAACGGCACCGCCGGGCAGTACGTGATCACCTACGGCGACCCGCGCACCGTCGGGCTCAGCGTTACCAGCCGGTTCTGATTCTCAAGCCATTGGGGCTGCTGTGCAGCAGCCCCAAAGCATCACGCTGCACAAAAGGACTACGCCATGCCCCACCCCACCGCCTTGGCCAGTGCCATCGCCCTGGCCATCGCCGGCCTTGCCGTGCCCGCATTCGCCGCCGAACCCGACGACCGCCTCGACACCGTTGTCGTGGTCGGCACCCATCGCAGCGACGTCACCGCCTTGCAAAGCGCCGCCCCGGTCGATGTACTGAGCAGCGAAGAACTCCAGCAAACCGGTGCCAGCGACCTGTCTGCCGCGCTCACCGCGCTGTCGCCCTCATTCAGCTTCCCGCAGTCGCCGCAAGGTGCGTTTGCCGGCTCCATCGCCCAGGGCGCCTCGCTGCGCGGCCTGGCTTCGGACCAGGTACTGGTGCTGGTCAACGGCAAACGCCGCCATACCAGCGCCAACGTCACCCGCCAGGGCCTGGTCAACGCCAGGGGCGCGGCCGCAGTGGACCTCAGCCTGATCCCGCTGTCGGCCATCGAACGGGTGGAGATCCTGCGCGATGGCGCCGCCGCCCAGTACGGCTCGGACGCCATCGCCGGGGTGATCAACATCGTGCTCAAGGAGCGCGACGAAGGCGGCAACGCCGGCTACCGCTTCGGAGGCTACAAGAAAGGTGACGGCCTGCAGCGCAAGCTCAGCGGCTGGAAGGGCTTTGCCCTGCCCAACGACGGCTTCCTGACCCTGGCTTTCGATGCCGGCAGCCAGGACCCCGCCAGCGATACCCGCGACGACAACCGCCTCTTCTACCCCGGCTCCACCAGCATCGACACACCGCGCGAGCAGAACAACCGCTACCGCAACTGGCGCTGGGGCTCGGGCAATGTCTCGGACCAGTACAACTTCACCGCCAACGCCGAAATGGGCTTGAGCGAGGGCCTGAGCGCCTATGGTTTCGCGACCTACGCCCACAAGAACACCGACGCCGAGAACTTCTTCGACCCACCCACCACCCTGCGCAGCAACTATGGCAGCGTAGCCCTGGCGCGCTACCCGGACGGCCGCCTGCCGGTCACCCGCTATGGCCTGGAAGACTACGCCGTCACCGGTGGCCTGCGCTTTGAACACGACGCCCTGGGCAACTTCGACCTGGCACTGAACTACGGTAACAACCGCGTCGACTCCACCGACCGCAACGCCATCAACCCCAGCTGGGGCACCAGCAGCCCGTCGACCATCTACACCGGCCGCCGCGAAGCAGACCAGACCAACCTGACCCTGGACTGGACCCGCGACTTCGCCAGCGCCTGGCTGTTCAAGCCATTGACCGTGTCCGCCGGGCTGGCCTGGCGCCAGGAAAACTACGACCTCAGCGAGGGCGACGCTGCCGGCTGGTCCAACGGGCCGCTGTTCAACACGATCGACCCCATTACCGGCCGACGTATTCCGGGTTACTACTCGGGGATCACCCAGGTCGATGCGGTGTCGCTGGACCGCCGCGTGATCGGTGCCTACTTCGATGTCGAAGCCCAGCTGACCGAGAAATTCCAGGCCGGCGTGGCGGTGCGCAGCGAGCATTACTCGGACTTTGGCGACACCACCAACGGCAAGCTGTCGCTGCGTTACGACTTCACCCCGCAAATTGCCGCGCGGGCCAGCGCCAGCACCGGCTACCGCGCGCCCTCACTGGTGCAGAGCGGGTTGTCGTCGTTCAGCGTGCAGGTGGTGGAGCAGCCGCCGGGCAGTGGCAACTGGGTCGAGGTGCAGCAGCGCACCCTGCGCGCCGACAGCCCGGAAGCAGCCTTGCTGGGCGGCAAGGCGCTGAAACCGGAAGAGTCGACCAACTTCTCCGTGGGCCTGGTCTGGCAGCCACTGCCTAACGCCTCGCTCACACTCGACGCCTACCGCATCGACATCGACAACCGCATCACCCTGTCCGACCAGTTGCCCGCGGCGGTGGTCGGCCCGATCTTCGCCGGCACGCCCTACGCCAATATCCAGAGCGCGGCGTTCTACACCAACATCGCCGACACCCGCACCGACGGCTTCGAACTGGCCGGCCATTACCAGCTGGAGGTGGGCCGCTGGGGCCGTGTGGACTTCAATGGCGGCTATGCACGCAACAACACCCGCATTACCGGCCTGGACGACGTGGGCAAGATTCCCGGCAACCAGATCATCGGCCGCAACACCCAGGGCCTGATCGAAGACGGCACGCCCAAGGACAAGCTGACCCTCAGCGCCAACTGGCTGTATGACGGCTGGAGCGTCACCGTGGCCCAGCGCCGCTATGGCGAATGGCAGAACCGCAACGCCGCCAACCCCACCCTGGACCAGACCTTCAGCCCGCAGTGGGTAACCGACCTGGACGTGTCGTACCGCTTCGACCTGGGCCTGACCTTGTCGGCGGGCGCGATCAACCTGTTCGACAGCCACCCGGACAAGCTCAAGGGCGCGCAGCTGTATGGCGTGCCGAGATACTCCATTACCAGCCCGGAGGGGGCGCAGGGGGCGTTCTACTACACCAGCGTGAGTTACGATTTCTGATCTGCAACCGAGTGGGCGGCTTCCCGGGCAAACCCGCGCAGCCGCCAACACCGCTGCTGCTGACCGACTGCTGCTGCAGCAACACCGCGCTGCTTCCCCAGCACCATCCCCCTCCGTGCAGCCCTGTAGTCACGGGCCTGCGCTGCCTGGCACAGCTCTTGCGACAAGCCGTTACCCTCTGCTTCCCCAAGGCCAGCCATGCGCGTGCTCTCGTCCCTTACCTGGTTCATCTCACCCCTGGCCCTGCTCACGCTGTGGGCCGTGGTGGCCAATGCCGGACTGTTTCCGGCCAACCTGCTGGTCCCGCCGCTGGAAGTGTGGCGCAGCCTCACCGACCTGCTGGCCAGCGGCGAGCTGCAGGAGCACCTGGCCGGCAGCCTGTCGCGGCTGGCCCTGGGCTTTACCGGTGGCGCACTGGCCGGCCTGGCCTTCGGCGCGGCGCTGGCCCTGTCGAAAACCGTGGAGGCTTACTGCGCCCCGCTGTTCCATACCCTGCGCCAGGTGCCGAGCATCGCGCTGATCCCGATGTTCGTGCTGCTGTTCGGCGTCGACGAAACCTTCAAGGTGGTCATCGTCGCCAAGACCGCGTTCTTCCCGGTGGCGCTGGCCACCTGCGAAGGCATCCGCGCCATCCCGCGCAGCCATTTCGAAGTGGCAGCGGTGTACCGCCTGCGCTGGCCCACGCTGGTAGGCCGGGTGGCCCTACCCGCCGCAGTCCCGGCCATTGTCACCGGGATCCGCGTGGCCCTCACCCGCGCCTGGGTGGTGCTGGTGGCCTGCGAACTGCTGGCGGCCGACAGCGGCCTGGGGCAGATGATCGAGATGGGCCGGCAGATGCTGCGCATCGATGTCGTGATGGTTGGCGTGGTGCTGACCGGGCTGATCGGTTTCTGCCTGGATTTCACCCTGCGCCGTGTCGAACGGCGCCTGTCTGCCTGGCAGAGCCGCTGAGGAAAATGCGATGAAACTGCAGAATGTGCGTGCCCTGGTGTTACCGCTGTTGCTGCTCGGTGCCTGGGAATACGCCTCGCGCCAGGGTGCGACTGGCGCCTATGCCTTCGTACCGCTGGCACAGGTCGGTAGCGCACTGGCCGAACTGCTGGTAAGCGGCGAGTTGCTGGTCAACCTGTGGGCAAGCCTGTTGCGCACCTGCAGCGGCCTCGCCATCGGTATCATCGGCGGTGTCGGCCTGGGGGCACTGATGGCCCTGTGCGTGCCGGCCAACCGCCTGATCGCGCCGCTGTTCCATGCCCTGCGCCAGGTGCCGATGCTGGGCTGGATCCCGTTGATTGCCCTGTGGCTGGGTAACGGTGAAGGCGCCAAGCTGCTGATCGTCAGCCTGGCGGCATTGTACCCGATGGTGCTGAACACCTTTGAAAGCCTGCGCCAGGTCGCCGGCCCGCACCGTGAAGCGGCGCGGGTATTGATGCTCGGCCGTTGGCAGCAACTGTGGCTGATCCTGCTGCCGGCAGCCTTGCCAGGCATTGCCGCCGGCGTCTTGCAAGCGCTGGCCATCGCCTGGGTGACCTCGGTAGGCAGCGAGTTGTTTCTCTCCGCCGGGGCTGGCCTGGGCAGCCTGATGATGAACGCCGAGGCTGCGGCGCGCATGGAGATCATCGTGGTCTGCGTGCTGTGTATCGGCCTGTGCGGCTACCTGATGTCCTGGCTGTGCTCCCTGCTTGCCCGCCGCCTGCTGCGCTGGCAGCCCACCCGTTGAAAGGTCCTATCATGAACGCTATCGCCCATGCCTTACCCACCAGCGCCAGCCCTGGCGCCCTCCACATCCGCGGCCTGAGCAAGGCCTACCCGCTCAAGGGCAAGACGGTGCCGGTACTCGAAGGCATCGACCTGGACATCCGCCCCGGCGAGTTCGTCAGCATCCTCGGCGCCAGCGGCTGCGGCAAGTCGACCCTGCTACGACTGATCGTCGGCCTTGATCAGGATTACCAGGGGCAGATCCTGCTGGACCAGCAGGCGGTTCACGGGCCGGGCCTGGAGCGCGGCATCGTGTTCCAGGACCACCGCCTGTTCCCGTGGATGACCCTGCAGCAGAACATAGCCCTGGCCTTGAAGAACCACAGGTTACCGGCAGCTGAAAAGCATCGGCTGGTGGCCGAGCACATCGAACGGGTGGGCCTGGGCGGTTACGAGCAGGCCTACCCGCACCAGCTGTCCGGCGGCATGGCCCAGCGCGCGGCGATTGCCCGGGCACTGGTGAACAAACCCAAGGTGTTGTTGCTGGACGAACCGCTCGGTGCACTGGATGCCTTGACCCGGGTGCGTTTGCAAGAGGAGCTGCAACGCATCTGGGTGCAGGAGCGCTGCACCGTGATCATGGTGACCCATGACATCGAAGAGGCTCTGTACCTGGGCGACCGGGTGATCGTGATGGACGCGCAGCCTGGCAGGATAAAGGAAGACATCAGCATCGCCCTGCCCCATCCACGCCGACGAGACAGCGCACGCCTGCACGATCTCAAACAGCGTTTGTTGCAGGAGTTGGCCGGTGCTTGAGCCCAGCGTTACACCGCTTGCCGCATAGTCTGCTGACACTGGCGGCACGAATGCTCATCGAGCAGCGTCGCACACCGTGTTGACGGTGTTCGCCTACAGCATGATGGCGACCGTTCAAGCCGCCTACCCTGCCACCCTGTCAAAGGCGTAATCCTTGAACACCCATCACCCGATCCCATGGAAACACTGTACATGCCTATCGACTTCAGGCCCGCCCAAGCCTCGGACGCGCACGATATCGCGCGCTTCTTTCAACTGACATCGGAGGGCATGGCCGATTACATATGGAGCAAGCTTGCCGCACCTGGAGAAGCTTTGCTGAGTGTCGGTGCGTCTCGCTATGCCAGGGAACAGGGCGACTTTTCCTACAAGAACTGCCTGATGGCGACTTTCGAAGGGCGCGTCATCGGCATGATGCATAGCTATGCCTTGCGCGAGACCCCTGACAGGCCTGTCGAGACAGACCCGGTCCTCGCACCTTATTCCGACATGGAAATACCCGACACCCTGTACATATCCAGCCTGGCCCTGGATGAGGCCTGGCGCAGCCAGGGGCTGGGCGCCGAGTTTCTGCGCCTCGCCCAGCAGCGCGCCGAGGACTCTGGCCTGGGTGGGCTATGCCTGATCGACTATGCAGAAAACCACGGTGCCCGCCGCTTCTACGAACGTCACGGCTTTCAGATCGTGAAAACCTGCCAGATCGTTCCGCACCCGATGCTGGGCGTAACCGGTGAAGCCTATTTGATGTATCGCCCCATCCACAACGTGCTCGAGAAATAACCATGACCCAGAAACTGACCGTGTTCCGCGAACTGGATATCCAACCGGTACGCGACCTCCCCTTCTTTGAAGAGGTCGTGGAAGGCACCCCGCACACACTGACGTCGAAGTACTATCACGATGAGCAGCAAGGCCGCATTTCCGGCGAATGGGAAGCCAGCAGCGGAGCGTGGCGCATCGACTACAAGGTCTGGGAGTTCTGCCATGTCCTGAGTGGACGCTGCGTCATCGAACTCGAGGGTAGCGCCCCCATTACCCTGGCTGCTGGCGACACGTTCATCATCGAACCGGGCGCCAAGGGCAAATGGACGGTGCTGGAGGACATGAAAAAGAACTTCGTGATCCTGTTGCCCGCAAACTAGGCACGAGGTCGCGTTTCATCGAGCGCAGCGCAAGGACTGATAGCTGCGCTGTCGCGCATGGAGCCGGGCCATGGAGGGAGCGGCCTGATGTCGCGAAAGCGGCGCAGCACGGCGCTACGATCTTGAAGCTGCCTGGTCAGGCTGTGTGCCCATACTTGTCAGAAAAATCTCGGTATCCCGATTGCTCCGCAGGCAGACCACGCGACAACCCGACGGGGCCATCGCCACCAATCGCTTCATGGCCTTCCGAGACGAGATTCTCGTGCGCCACATGAACCTGAAAAACGCTGGCAGGTTGGCCAGCAGTTCCGGGCAGTTGTCCGGCAAGTCCGGTCGGGTTCGACCACGGTTCAGCACCGTCCTGAGGAGCACGCGCCAGAATCGAAGCGGCGCCGGGCGATCAATCCAGATCAACATGTCGGCACGCGCCAGGCGGTTGTGCCATGTGGTCGAATGCCCGCCTTCGAAGATCCAGCGCTCACCGGCCTCGACCTCATGGCAAAGACGCGTCTTCTCCTCCCGGCTGCGTTCGACCCAGCCGGGCTGCCAATGAATCGTGTCGATATGCACGACCGGCAAGCCCGTGCGCTCGCCAAGCCTGCGTGCCAGGGTACTTTTCCCGGACCCTGGCTGACCAATGACCATCACCCGCTGCATTGAAACGCCCTCTCGCCATGCCTGCTGAATATCGGGCCAGCGATTGTACGCAACAGGTTACCGAGCCGCTTGCTGATCCGCCGATGAAGCCTTGAAACCCAGGCTTCGCATCAGGTCGCGCGCCGCTTCGAAGAACATGTCCCTCAGGCTTTCCGCATACTCTTCGGTCAGACGGCTCACGGGCCCTGAAATGACCAGGGCGCCCATCAGTTCCTGCTGTGCCCCGTAGATAGGCAATGCCAGCGAAGCAGCGTGCGGGTCGGTGGCGCCTTTGGAATAGTAAGGTTTCTGCAACGCGATGCCGACCTGGTAAGGCGCCCGCAGCGCCTGAGCACTCGCCGCTTCGTCCATTGGCCGCATGTCGCCGGGTTGCAGGTTCATGCGCAGCCGATGGGAAGAGTTGACCCGGTACTGACACATCCGGTACGCGCCATGGCGCACGTAGAACGAAGCGGTCTCACCGGACTGTTCGGCCAAATGATGCAGCCGTGGCATCACATGCTTTTCCAGGTCGAGCGCCTCTTGATACACGGCATTCAAGCGCATGACTTCGCTGGCCAGCTGATAGCGCCCATCGGCCATGCGGGTGATGAAGCCGTAATTTTCCAGGGATACCATCAAGCGCATGATCGTGCTCTTGATCAGCCCGGTGCGTTCAACCAGTTCGACAAGGCTCAGCGCAGTATCGCCTATCTGGAACGCGGTCAGCACGGTCAGGACACGATCCGCCGATGCCACACCATTCACCGCTGGACGCGGCCGCGCTTTCACCATTTGCAAAACCTCATAGGATTGATGCCCTCCAGCGTGCGCAGGGACGGAAAACCCGCATTATCCGCCAACCTTCGGCCCTCGCCAACGGCGCATGTGCATCGCCTGGCAAAAAAGCGGCGCTCAGGTTGCACTTGGGTTCTTATAGAATGCCGTTTCCTTTTTACAACAATCAAAGCGAAGACAAGCCGCATCCAGGCGAGCAATCTGCAAAAAATCGGTCGCGTTTCTTTACGTCATGATTTATTTTGAAACGGCATTGCAATAACAACCATAACGGACGCCTACGCGTCCCATTGCCGCCTGGAGCGTCCATGAGTTATTTCGCTGCCCCGCCGACCGTTGAAACCACGGTCTTCACGCGCCTGCCTGATCACTTCCGTGACCCGCGACCCACTGCCTGGGCCAACGCCAATCGCCAAGGCCGGGCAATCGATTCGTTCCTCGAAGGCCCGTCGTTCGATCGCCAAGGGCGCCTGTATGTAACCGACATCCCCAATGGGCGGATCTTCCGCATCTCGCCTCAAGGCGAATGGGAGCTGGTGTGCCAGTACGATGGCTGGCCCAACGGCCTGAAGATTCACCAGGACGGGCGTATCTTCATCACTGACTACAAGCGCGGGCTGATGCTGCTCGACCCGCACACCGGCGCCATCGAAGCGCTGCTCGATTCGGCCGGCTCGGAAGGTTTCAAAGGCGTCAACGACCTGGTCTTCGCGCCCAATGGTGACCTGTACTTCACCGACCAGGGCCAGACCGGACTGCAGGATCCCAGCGGCCGCGTATACAAGCTCGACACCGGCGGCAACCTCACCTGCCTGCTGGCCACCATTCCCAGCCCCAACGGCATCGTCTACGACCCGCATCTCAACCACCTGCTGGTGGCAGTGACCCGCGCGCAACAGGTCTGGCGCATCCCGTTGGGCAATGGCGCACTCGTCGGCAAGGTCGGCGTGTTCGCTCAATTGCATGGCGGCCTTGGCGGGCCAGACGGCCTGGCCCTCGACGCGCAGAGCAACCTGTACATCGCCCATACCGGTTTCGGCTCGGTCTGGAAACTGTCGAAGGTCGCCGAACCGCTGCAGCGTATCGTCTCCTGCGCGGGCATCAGCAACACCAACCTGGCGTTCGGTGGCGAAGACGGCCAGACCTTGTTCATCACTGAATCCGAAACCGCCAGCATCCTGCAGGTACGCACCACCACACCCGGGCTGCAACTGTATTCCCACAGCTGAAACAGCCCTGTCAGGGCACACAACAATTACAACAGAGTGACGACATGACCCATGACCCCCTCACCGCCCAGGCGCCGCTCAGCGATGCCGAGGGCGAACGGCTGATGCGCCGCGTTCTCTGGCGCCTGGTACCGTTCATCTTCATCTGCTATGTGATCAGCTACCTGGACCGCACCAATGTCGGCTTTGCAGCCATCAGCATGAACCAGGACCTGGGGCTGACCGCCACGATGTTCGGCTGGGCGGCCGGCCTGTTCTTCTTTGGCTATTTCCTCTTCGAGATCCCCAGCAACCTGCTGATGCAACGCTTCGGCGCCCGCGTGTGGATTGCGCGGATCATGATCACCTGGGGGCTGATTTCCATGGCCACGGCATTCGCCACCGGGCCGATCAGCTTCAGCATTGCGCGCTTCCTGCTAGGGCTTGCCGAAGCAGGTTTCACCCCCGGGGTGTACCTGTACTTCACCTACTGGTTCCCCGGTAAATGGCGGGCGAAAGCCACCGCCGCCTTCCTGCTGGGCATTCCGGTGGCCAACATCGTCGGCTCGCCCCTGTCCGGCTGGCTCATGGAGCAGCATGGTGTGTGGGGCCTGAAGAACTGGCAGCTGTTACTGGTCACCGAATCGATGCCGGCCGTGCTGCTGGGCATCGCCTGCCTGTTCATCCTGGTCGACTCCCCGGCGAAGGCAAAATGGCTCGATCCGCGAGAGAAAGCCTGGCTGACCCAGCGCCTGGCCGCGGAACAACAAGCCATTGGTGCCTCCCACGGCAATACCCTGCGCGCCGCATTGACCAACCCCAAGGTGTTCACTCTGGCCGCCATCAACTTCTGCTGCATCGTCGGCTCGATCGGCATTGGCATGTGGCTGCCGCAGATCATCAAGGGCCTGGGCATCGACAGTGGCGTGGTCGGGTTCGTGGTAGCCATGCCGTACCTGCTGGGCGCGCTTGCCATGACGCTGTGGGCACGCCTGGCCAACCGCAGCCGCCAGCGCCTGCCCTATGTGGTCAGCGCGCTGGCATTGGCTGCAATGGCGCTGGTGGCGGCTGCCCTGACAGACCAGCCAATGCTGAAGATCGCCAGCCTGTGCGTGGCGGTGGCGAGCATTCTGTCATTCCAGGCCACCTTCTGGGCGATCCCGTCAACCTTCCTGACAGGGCGCGCCGCCGCAGGTGGCCTGGCGATGATCGTCTCGATCGGCAACCTGGGCGGGTTCACCGGCCCGTTCCTGATCGGCCTGATCAAGGATGCTACGCAGAGTTTCAGCATGCCGTTCTTTGCCGTTGCGTCGATCCTGCTAATCGGCACCTGCCTGATGCTGTGGCTTGGCGACCCAGCCAAACAGCAGGCGCCTGGCCATCAAGGCCAGACTGCCTGACAGATCAGCCGCAGCGGCGCATGCCGTGTTGACCCAGCAGCCCGATCACCAGGATCACGCCGGCGATCCCCAAGGTCGCCGGCGCCCCCCAGCGGGCCGCGATCAGGCCAGCCGCCATACCGCCCAGTGCCTCGAAACCGAAGCGCATGGCGATATAGAAGGCAATCACCCGGCCACGCAAATGGCTGGGTGCAGCGCTTTGCAGCTGCATGTTGGTGCTCACATTGCTGAGCGTGATGCCGAAACCGAGAACCCCCAGCGCCACGAGCGCCAGTGGCAGTGCCCCCGCCCCCCACAGGCCGACCAGGGCAGCCGCGCACAGCAGTGCACCGGCATCGGTGAACTGGCGCAGCCGTGGTAATGCACCGCCCACTGCCAGCACCAGGGTTGCCACGAACGCGCCCGCGCCCGCCGCCCCCCACAACCAGCCAAGCAGGCGCGCGTCGCCGGCGAACACCGACTTGGCGAGGATCGGCAGCAGTGCTGCATAACAGGATGCCAGCAGGTTGACCATGATCACGTTGACCAGCAACTGGCGCACATTGCGCGTCTGCCACATGTACGCCAGGCCCTCGCGGAACACCTGGGCGGTTGAGCCACTGGCCTTTGGCCCAGCGCTGCCAGGCACCTTGAGCAGGCCACCGAGCAAAGCCAGGAAGGCCACTGCAGTCAGGGCGAAACAGGCTGCCTCGCCGGCCAGGGCGATCAGCCCACCGGCCAACGGCGGGCCGACGAACCTGGCGGCATTGATCAACATGGCATTGAGCGCCAGCGCATTCGGCAGGTCTGCCGGGTCATCGACGAAACTGCCGATCAGCGCTTGGCGCAGAGGCGTCTCCAAGGCATTGAGCAAGCCAAGCAGCAACGCCATCACGGCGATGAACGGGCCATCGACCCAGTCCTGCCAGGTCGCCACCGCCAGCACCAGCGACTGCACGATCAGCAGCAGCTGCACGTGGATCAGCAAGCGGCGCTTGTCGTGCCGGTCGATCCAGGCGCCTGCCAATGGACCGATGAACAGTTGCGGCGCCAACGAAAGAAAGGTGATCAGCCCCAGCAGCACGGCGGAGCCGGTCAAGTGGTAGGCCAGCCAGGCCAGTGCAACCTGCTGTACCCATTTGCCTAGCGTGGAGACACCCTGGCCAGCGAAATAGATCTGGAAATTGCGGTGGGCAAGTGCGCGCACGGCGGTTGGCCAGCGCCTGCGATGGGGTGATGACGAATCGGACAAGTCTGTGAACTCTCAATAGGCCTACGGCCGACACCGATCCATCAGCCGCTGCGCACCCCATCGCAAGGTGCGCAGCTGGTGCTGGATCAGGCTGGCAGCAGGCAGCCTTTGTTCTTCAAGGACTCCAGGACCCAGGAGCGGTCATTGGTGCCTTGGGCAATTTTTTCCATCTGCGCGGTTTCGGCAGCGTGCTTGGCCGTCGCGCGCGCATAGACCTCGGCGACGTGCTCGTAAGGCACGCACAACAGGCCATCGTCATCACCCATCACCAGGTCACCTGGCTCGATCACCATACCATCGATGGCGATCGGCACGTTGATCTCGCCCGGGCCGTCCTTGTATGGGCCACGGTGCGAAACACCGGCAGCGAACAGCGGGAAGTCGCCCGAGCCGATGTTGGCTGCATCGCGAATCGCGCCGTTGATGACGATACCGGCCACGCCGCGCTTGACCGCGTAGGCCACCATCATTTCGCCAATCAGGGCGTTGGTCAGGTCGCCGCCGGCGTCGACCACGATCACATCGCCCGGCTGCGCGATGTCGATCGCGTAGTGCAGCATGAGGTTGTCACCTGGGCGCGCCTTGACCGTCAGGGCCGGGCCGCACAGCCCGCCTTCGCGGTGCATGGGGCGCAGACGGGCACCACCCGCAGTCATGCGGTTCATCGAGTCACTGACATTGGCCACCGGAACCTCACGGTAACGTGCAACCCACTCATCCCCGACTTTACGTGCGCGCTCAAGCACTTGGAAGCCAATGCTCATGTGACATACCTCTCTTGGTGTTATTCGATGTCATCGGTTGTAGCCGAATCTATTTTTAGAATGTCATTTCATTTAAGGCGATGCAATCCCTATTTACACGCCAAGAATGCGCTCCAAGCGGGACTTATTTTATTTTGTTGCAACGTCGTTTCATTATGATAGGGTTTAGACCGGTGCCGCAGATGAGCGGCAGACTGCCCTGAAACGCATCCGACAAGAACAAGGTATCCATGATGTCCCGAACCCTCCTGCTGACCGGCCCCGAGCTTGCCGCCGAGGCCATGCACCTTGCCGCCGAACAGGGCGTCAGAGTCGTCCCCACCACGCCTTACCTGCCGGCCGAAGAGCTGGAAGCCATCATCCGCAAGGAACAGCCCGACGCCATCGTGGTGCGCCAGGGCAACCTGACGCGCGCCATGATCGAGGCATCGCCCAAGCTGAAAGTGATCGCCAAGCACGGCGTGGGCTACAACACCATCGATATCCAGGCCGCCGCGGACCACGGCATCCCGGTATCGATCGCCGTGGGCGCAAATGCCCAGTCAGTGGCCGAGCTGGCCTTCGCCCTGATGTTCAGCGTGGCTCGGCAAACGGCCTTGCTGGATGCGCGCATGCGTGACGGGCATTGGGACAAGGCTTCGGCCAACGGCATCGAGCTGGCGGGCAAGACCCTGGGCCTGGTTGGCCTGGGCTCGATCGGCGGTATCCTGATGGACCTGGTGGCGCCGTTGCGCATGCAGGTCAAGGTGTACGACCCCTATCTCAAGCAGTTGCCGACGCGCCCGCACGTCGAACGTGAAGAAGACTTCGATCGCCTGCTGGCGGAAAGCGATATCATCAGCCTGCATTGCCCACTGACCGAGACCAACCGCAACCTGATCGGCGCTGCGCAGTTCGCGCGCATGCGCCCAGGCGCGATCCTGATCAACACCGCCCGGGGCGAGCTGATCGACACCCAGGCACTGGTCGCGGCGCTCAGCGAAAGGCGAATCGCCGGTGCCGGCCTGGACACCTTCAGCCCCGAGCCGCCGCCCGCCGACAGCCCGCTGTGGGGTCTGCCGACCCTTGTCGCCACGCCGCATGTCGGCGCCAACACCGCCGAAGCCCGTGACCGCGTAGGCCAGGTAGCGCTGCAACAGGTTCTCGATGTCTGGGCGGGCAAGGCGCTGGATCCGCGCTGCGTGGTCAACCGTCACCTGTTCGCCAGCTGATCGCGAGCCCCGCGCGCTGCTTCGCAGGAAGGGGCGCGCTCACCACGCATCACTCCAGAAAAAAAACAATCGGAGAGCACCATGACTTCAGCACCATCCCGCCCGGATGAACTCGAACGCAGCACCATGCGGCGTGTCGCCTGGCGCCTGCTGCCCTTCCTGATCGTCTGCTACCTGATCGCAATCATCGATCGGGGCAACATCGGCATGGCTTCCCTGCAGATGAACGAAGACCTGCAGCTCACGGCCAAGGTGTTCGGCTTCGCCAGCAGCCTGTTCTTCTTTGCCTACTTCCTGGTCGAAGTGCCCAGCAACCTGGCCATGCAACGCTACGGCGCACGCATCTGGATCGCCCGCATCATGATCACCTGGGGCCTGATCTCGGCTGGCACGGCGTTCGTCCAGGGCGCCAACTCGCTGTACGTGATGCGTTTCCTGCTCGGTGCTGCCGAGGCCGGGTTCTTCCCGGGCGTGTTGCTGTACCTCACCTACTGGCTGCCCTCGGCCTACCGTGCGCGCATGGTAGCGCTGTTCATGGTGGCGATCCCTGCCGCCAATTTCATCGGTTCGCCGCTGTCGGGCCTGCTGTTGAGCCTGGATGGCTGGCTGGGCATGCGTGGCTGGCACTGGCTGTTCATTCTCGAGGGCATCCCCGCCGTACTGCTGGGCATTGCCTGCCTGTTCGTGCTGACCGACCGCCCCGAACAGGCCTCGTGGCTCAATGACGAGCAGCGTGGCTGGCTCACCGGCCGCCTGGCTGCAGAAGCCGCGAAAAAGACTGCCATCGGCCATATCTCGTTGTGGAAGCTGCTGCGCCACAAAGACATCTGGCTGCTGGCGCTGATCTACTCGGGCGCCTCCGCCGCGGGCAGCACCATGAGTGTGTGGGCCCCGCAGCTGCTGAAAACCTTCGGCCTCAGCGCCATGGAAATCGGCCTGGTCAATGCCATCCCTTATGGCATTGCCTCGGTGCTGATGATCATCTGGGGGCGCAGCTCCGACCGCACCGGCGAGCGCCGCTGGCATACCGCGATGACCATGCTGCTGATCGCGGCGGGCCTGCTGATGACGCTGTTCACCTCGTCCCTGCCGGCGACCGTGGTGATGCTGACCATGGTCCTGGTGGGCGCCTACTCGATGAAGGGGCCGTTCTGGGCACTGGTCTCGGGCTGGTTGTCCTCGTCGACCGCTGCGGCGGGGCTGGCAGCCGTGGGCGCCATGGCCAACCTGATCGGCGGAGGCCTGATGGTCAATGCCTACGGCGCCATCCACGATGCCACCGGCAGCTACTCACTGGCCCTGATGCCGTTGGCCGCGCTGTGCACCGTGGCCGGTATCGCGGTGCTGGTCATCGGCCGCAAGCGCCAGCGCGAGCAAGCCGAGGCAGCCAGCGCCATCAGCGTCAAGTAAGCCACACCTGGGCGACGAGTTGTACCTGAGGACAGGGTCGACAGTGGCCTTGAGCGCATCCGTGCCGCGCAAGGCTTCGTCGATCACCGCAGTAGCAACAGCAGGCAGAAAAGGCGCCTCGACATGAAATGCCTGGCCCCCTGTGACCAATGGCATGCGCACATCGGCCGCCAGCCCGCGTCGCGCAAAGATGCTGACGAGTCCGATCTTGCACCTCGGCGCAGCTACTGCATTTCAAAGCCCCCCACGGTATGATTGGCCCACGCCAGGATTGGCGATGTGCCATGGCCTTCAGCAGGATCGCCAGCGCGGAAAATCGGATTTTCATCAAGTTCTATCGTGAAACGTGACATTCTCCTCGTTGTTCCACTGCCCTCGGCCATCCATCGCTCACCCGCTTCGCTACCCCATCGCGAAGCGCCGCTGCCGTTCGGCTGAATCCGGCACACGCAGCTACCGCTAGCGCTCCCCCATGGCTTTCACGAGACCACCTCCTTGGCAAATTCAAGGCCCCTCGCTTCCCATCACCGTGCCCTCGACTGGCTGAACTTTTTCCTCGCCGACGTACGCGATGGCCTCGGCCCCTACCTGGCCATCTACCTGCTCGCCGTGCACCAGTGGCAGCCGGCCAACATCGGCCTGCTGATGAGCCTGGCCGGTATCGTCGCGCTGCTGGCGCAGACGCCGGCCGGGGCCTTGATCGACCGTACCCCGGCCAAGCGCGCGGTGCTGGTGCTTGCTGCCGTGCTGGTGACCGGCAGTTGCCTGTTGCTGCCGCTGCTATCGTCGTTCGGCTGGGTGGCCTTGACCCAGACGATCAGTGCCCTGGCAGGCTCGGTGTTCGCCCCGGCGATTGCCGCGATTTCGCTGGGTATCACCGGCCCCCGGGCGTTCACCCGGCGGGTCGGGCGCAACGAAACCTTCAACCACGCCGGCAATGCCTGCTCGGCGCTGCTGGCCGGCGGCCTGGCCTACCTGTTCGGCCCGGTGGTGGTGTTCTACCTGATGGCGGTCATGACCGTGGCCAGCATTGTCGCCGTCGCGCGCGTGCCCGCCGCAGCGATCGACCACCAGCTGGCGCGCGGCCTGGCCCATGGCCCAGGCGGTGATGACCACCCTGCCGGGTTCAAGCTGCTGCTGCACAACCGCACCCTGCTGGTCTTCGCGGTGTGCTGCGCGTTGTTCCACCTGGCCAATGCGGCGATGCTGCCGCTGGTGAGCCAGAAGCTGTCGCAGGTCGACCTGCGCCTGGCCACCCCGCTGACCTCCGCCTGCATCGTCGCGGCGCAGCTGGTGATGGTCCCCATGGCGCTGCTGGTGGGGGCCAAGGCCGAGCACTGGGGGCGCAAGCCGTTCCTGCTGGCCGGTTTTCTCATCCTGCCGCTGCGCGGGGCCTTGTACGTGGTGTCCGACAACCCGTTCTGGCTGGTCGGCGTGCAACTGCTCGACGGTGTCGGCGCGGGTATCTTCGGCGCGCTGTTCCCGATCGTGGTCAAGGACTTGACCGACGGCACCGGGCGCTTCAATGTCAGCCTCGGTGCGCTGGCGGCGGTATTCGGCCTGGGTGCCGCGCTCAGCCCGGGCATCGCCGGGCTGGTGCTGCAGGCCGCTGGCTATGATGCGGCATTCCTGACCCTGGCCGCGATTGCCCTCGCCGCCTTCGTGCTCGTGCTGGTCGCGCTGCCCGAGACCCAGCCCGACGCTTCGCCATCACCCTCCCTGACTACCCTTGCCGGAAACTGAACAGCCCATGCCCGTCAGCGAACACGCATCGATCATCTGGGCGATAGCCGCCCTGGCCACCGCTGGCGTCATTTTGCGCCCGTGGCGCATCCCGGAATACGTCTGGGCCATGGGCGGCGCCTTGCTGCTGGTCGGCCTGGGCCTGATCACAGCGCACAGCGCCCTGGCCGCAGTGGCCGAGGGCAGCGACGTCTACCTGTTCCTGGTCGGCATGATGGTGCTGGCCGAGCTGGCCCGCCAGGAGGGGCTGTTCGACTGGCTGGCGCGCTACGCCGTGCAGCACGCCCAGGGCTCCGGGCAACGGCTGTTCGACCTGGTGTTCCTGGTCGGTACGCTGGTCACCGTGTTCCTCTCCAACGATGCCACGGCGGTGGTGCTCACGCCGGCAGTCTATGCGGCGTGCAAGGCGGCCAAAGCCGAGCCTTTGCCGTACCTGTTCATCTGCGCGTTCATCGCCAACGCGGCCAGCTTCGTGCTGCCGATTTCCAACCCGGCCAACCTGGTGGTGTTCGGCAGCCACATGCCACCGCTGCCAGACTGGCTCCGGCAGTTCACCCTGCCATCGCTGGCAGCCATCGCCCTGACCTACCTGACGCTGCGCCTGGCCCAGCGCCGGAAGATCAATCAGCCGCTGGCCTTGAGCGTGCACACCCAGCCGCTGTCGGCTGGCGCCCGTCTGTGCGCGCTGGGCATCGCGCTGACGGCCGCCTTGCTGCTGGGCGCCTCGGCACTGGACATGGCGCTGGGCCTGCCGACGTTCGGCGCCGGCGTGGCGATCACGGCGTTGATCCACCTGCGCCAGCGGCGCAGCCCGCTGCCGGTGCTACGCCATGTCGCATGGGGCGTGCTGCCGTTGGTGGCGGGCTTGTTCGTGCTGGTCGAAGCGGTCGCCCAGACCGGCCTGGTCGTGCGCCTGGCCCAGGCGCTGGCCACGCTGGCAGAGGCTGCGCCGGGCCAGGCCAGCTGGCTGGCGGGCGTGGCTGTCGCCATTGCCAGCAACCTGATGAACAACCTGCCCACCGGGTTGATGGCGGGTTCCATGGGGTCGCTGGTGCAACTGCCGCAACAGACCACGGCTGCGCTGCTGATCGGTGTCGACCTGGGGCCGAACCTGTCGATTACCGGCTCGCTGGCGACGCTGCTGTGGCTGGTCGCGATCCGTCGCGAAGGCGAGCATGTCAGTGCCTGGCAGTTCCTGCGCCTGGGGCTGCTGGTGATGCCCCCGGCCCTGGTGGCGGCGCTGCTGGCGTTGCAGGTGTGATCGGCGGCGTCATGGCAGCCAGGCTGCAGCCGCGCTAGCGCTTACACATCCAGAGCGCCTCTGAGCAAGGCGTTGAGCACCGCTGCCACGTCACCGCCCTGGGTATCGAGCAGGCACACGGGCGCGCCGTCGAGTAGCGCCTGCGACAGCACCGGCCCCTCGCCGGCCAGGGCCAGCGGGCAGGCGATCTCCATCTGCAGCCAGCGCAGGCGCTTGGCCAGCGCGGCATTCACCGGCCCTTGCATCGCCATCACGAGCGCCGCAGGTTGCACCGCCGCACACACCAGCGCCAGCTCCTCCAATGGCAGCGGCCCACCCAGGACCTCGATGCGTTGCTGCTCGCCACTGAGCAGCAGCGCAGTGCCCAGCAATGCCAGCTCAGGCTGTTCATCGCCAGCCACCAGCAGCACCCGCGGGGCGTCGGCCTGGTTCAGCTGCAGGCGCAGCAGTAGCCGCGCGCGCAGGAAATAATCGAGAAACAGCCATTGGCTGCGCGCTCCCAGCGCGTCGCTGCCGCGCAGTTCCTGCCACACCGGCAGCAACACTTGCCAGAACACCACCGCTTTCGGCAACAGGGTGAACAGCTGCCCGTGCAACGCCTCCAGCGCCTGCACATCGTAGGTTGCAGTCGCCCGGGCCAGCGATGCCCGCCAATCGGCAAACTGTGCGTCGCCCTGCCGTTGCTCGACAGGCTGCCGGTTCAGCAACGGGCCGACCTTGCTGATCGGCAGGCCATTGGCGGTCCAACGCAGGATGTCGCGGATACGCTGTACGTCGCTGGCCGTGTACAGACGATGCCCGCCTTCGGTGCGATGCGGCTGGATCAGGCCATGGCGGCGCTCCCAGGCACGCAGGGTAACCGGGTTGATGCCGGTGAGGCTGACCACGTCACGCATGGGCAGCAAATCGGTGGGGGTCGTTTCAGTCATACCGGGATTCGTCCGCTAGGTGCGCTCATTCTAGCCCCATCCACCCCTTCTGCGGCGAGCCGGTATGGGCCATCATGGGCAAAACGCGTCGCCTGGCCTGGTCGGCCAGGCTGCGCATACGACAGACAGACTCCCGGGTGGGCTTGAATGATCAACGCAAAGCTCCTGCAACTGATGGTCGACAACTCCAACGACGGCATCGTCGTCGCCGAACAGGAAGGCACCGACAGCATTCTCATCTATGCCAACCCCGCGTTCGAACGCCTGACCGGTTATCGCAGCGATGACATCCTGTATCAGGATTGCCGCTTTCTCCAAGGCGATGACCACGATCAGGTGGCGCTGGAACGCATCCGCGAAGCGATCCGTGAGGGCCGCCCTTGCTGCCAGGTGCTGCGCAATTATCGCAAGGACGGCAGCCTGTTCTGGAACGAGCTGTCCATCACACCGGTGCACAACGACGCCGACGAACTCACGTATTACATCGGCATCCAGCGTGATGTCACGGCGCAGGTGCATGCCGAACAGCGGGTACGCGAGCTGGAGGCGGAAGTCGCGGAGTTGCGTCGGCAGCTCGCCGTACAGAAATCCTGAAGAAATAATTGTACAAGACCGTTGCACTTGTACAATTTTCGCCATAGGCTTCAGTCATACCTGTACAAGTTATGTGACTTGTACAGATTTAACTGGAGCTGCACATGTCCGCCTACCTTCAGCAGTTCGCCGAGCGGTTTGCCTGCCTTCAGCGCGACAACCTGTACATTCTCGGCGAGTTATATGACGATTCGGTCACTTTTCGCGATCCCCTGCACCATATCGAGGGGCTCGAAGCGTTGCACAGCTATTTCAGCCAGTTGTACGCCAACGTCGGCGATATCAGCTACAGCTTCGCCGGCTACGACGAGGTGCGCCCAGGCCAGGGCTACCTGCGCTGGCACTTGCGCTTCTGCCACCCGCGGCTGAAAGGCGGCGAGCCGGTCAGCCTGCAAGGTTGCAGTTTCCTGCAATGGCGCGAACGGGTGTTCAGCCACCAGGATTACTTCGACGCCGGCGCGCTGTTGTATGAACACGTTCCGGTCCTCGGCGGCGCGGTTCGCTGGCTCAAGGGGCGGCTGGCGTGAGCCGCTGCTGGTTGACCGGCGCAAGCAGCGGCATCGGCGCCGCGCTTGCCGAGCAACTGCTCGAACAGGGCCACCAGGTGGCCGTGGGCGGACGCCAGGCCGAGCGCCTGTCGCCCTTGGCGCAACGCTTCCCCGACCAGGTACTGCTGGCCGTCGGCGATCTCGACGACCCGCACCAGGTCGAGCAGATCGCCGCCCGCATCAGGCAGGCCTGGGGCGGCCTCGACATCGCCATCCTCAATGCCGGCACCTGCGAATACCTGGAGCCGGGGCACTTCGACCCGGCGCTGGTCGAGCGGGTGCTGCGCACCAACCTGCTGGGTACCAGCCACTGCCTGGCGGCCGCCCTGCCCCTGCTACGCGCCGGCCGTCGCCCCCACCTGGTGGTGGTGGGCAGCTCGGTCACCTGGCTGGCCCTGCCCCGGGCCGGCGCCTACGGTGCGTCCAAGGCGGCCTTGCGCTACCTGGTGGAGTCCCTGCGTATCGACCTGCGCAGTGAGGGCATCGATGTCACCCTGGTCAGCCCGGGGTTCGTCGATACGCCGCTGACCCGGCGCAACGATTTTCCGATGCCGCAATTGTGGACGGCCGCCCGTGCCGCACGCTACATCGTCAGCCGCCTGCCGCAGCGGCCACTGGAAATCAGCTTCCCGCGCGGTTTCATCCTGGTGCTGCGGCTGCTCGGCGGGCTGCCGGCGCGCCTGCGCCTGGCCATCGGGCTGCGCCTGGCACGCAGGCAGGAAGGGTGAAGCCCATGCGTATCGCGATCATCGGCAGCGGCATTTCCGGCCTGACCTGCGCCTACCTGCTGTCGCGCCGGCATCAGGTCACGGTGTTCGAGGCCGACAGCTGGATCGGCGGGCATACCCACACGGTCGATGTCAGCTGTGGCGGCAGAACCTATGCCATCGACACCGGTTTCATCGTCTTCAATGACTGGACCTACCCGCAGTTCATCCGCCTGCTCGACCGGCTCGGGGTCGCCTCGCAGCCAACCGAAATGAGCTTCTCGGTGCACGACCCGGCGAGCGGCCTGGCCTACAACGGGCACAACCTGAACACCTTGTTCGCGCAACGGCGCAACCTGCTGTCGGTGGGCTTCTGGGGCATGCTGAGGGATATCCTGCGCTTCAACCGCGAAGCACTGGCCGACCTCGACAGCCAGCGCCAGCAGGCCTGCACCACCCTCGGTGAGTACCTGCGTGCCGGGGGCTACGGCCAACGCTTCATCGACCACTACATCATCCCCATGGGCTCGGCGATCTGGTCGATGTCGCGCGCCGACATGCTCGCTTTTCCGCTGGCGTTTTTCGTGCGCTTCTGCCGCAACCACGGTTTGCTGTCGGTCAACCAGCGCCCGCAGTGGCGGGTCATCCAGGGCGGCTCGCGCAGTTACCTGGAACCGCTGTGCAAGCCCTTCGCCGACCGGCTACGCCTGGCGTGCAAGGTCTACCGGGTGGTACGCGACGACGGCGGGGTCACCCTGCACAGTGCCGCCGGTACCGAACGCTTCGACAGTGTCGTGTTCGCCTGCCACAGCGACCAGGCGCTGGCCTTGCTGGAAGCGCCGAGCATCCTCGAGCGCAAGGCGCTGTCGGCTATCCGCTATGCCAGCAACGATGTGGTGCTGCATACCGACACTCGCCTGCTGCCACCGGTCAAGGCCGCCTGGGCCAGCTGGAACTATCGCCTGGGCGGGCCCGCCCAGGCACCGGCGGCGCTGACCTACAACATGAACATCCTGCAAGGCCTGCAGGCGCCGCAAACCTTCTGCGTCAGCCTGAACCAGACCGCGCTGATAGACCCCATGCAGATCCTTGCCCGCTTTCAGTATGCCCACCCGCAATACAGCCTGGCGGCGTCCGCGGCACAAGCCCGCCACGCCGAGCTGCAGGGCCATCGGCACAGTTACTACTGTGGCGCCTACTGGGGCAACGGCTTCCACGAGGATGGCGTGGCAAGCGCCTTGAACGTCGCCGAACGGTTCGGAGAAACACTGTGAACAGCAGGCTTTGCCAAGGCTGGGTCAGCCATCGCCGGCTGCTGCCACGCGCGCATGCGTTTCGCTACCGCATCGGCATGTTCGACCTCGACCTCGACGACAGCGCCAGGCTGCCGGCCCTCTCGCCCTGGCTCGGGCGCTGGCGCCTGGCCCCGCTGTGCTGGCGCGAGACCGATTACCTGCCAGGCCTGACCCGCCAGGGGCTGAGCCTGGCCGATGCCGCCCGCTACCTGGTCGGCCAGGCCACCGGGCAGGCACCGACCGGCCCGGTGCGCCTGCTGACCCAGCTGCGCTGCTGGGGGCTGTCGTTCAACCCGGTGAGTTTCTACTTCTGCCACGATGCCGAGGCACACCTGGTGGCCATCCTGCTGGAAGTGCGCAACACGCCCTGGCGCGAACGCTTCCATTACGTACTGCCGGTGCAGGCTGGCCTCGACCGGCCCTACCGGCTGGCCAAGGCCTTCCATGTGTCACCGTTCATGCCGCTGGCCATGGACTACCGCCTGCGCTTCCACCTGGATGCCGAACGGGTACGCCTGCACATGGAGAACTGGCACGCCGGGCACAAGGTGTTCGAGGCCGACCTGGCGCTGCAACGGCAGCCACTCGATCGCCGGGCGTTGCACCGGCACATCCTGGCATTCCCGTGGATGAGCCTGCGTACCTTGTCGGCCATCTACTGGCAGGCATTGCGCCTGCTGTTCAAGCGGCCCCCTGTCCATGACCACGCTGCCAGCCAGGGCAACCTGGCGGTCGGCCAACCTTGTGAGGATACTGAGCATGCACAATCCCAGCGTGAGCGTTAGCAAGTCCGCCGGACAGGTCCCGTGGCTGGGCGGCCTGGTGCTCGCTCAGCTCGGCAAGCTGCGCCACGGCTACCTGCGGGTGAGCCACGGTGGCCAGCAGTGGTGTTTCGGCAACGCCGACAGCCCCCTGCAGGCCGAACTGGAAATTGTCGACGACAAAGCCTGGCGCCTGATCGCTTGCAATGGCTCGATCGGTGCCGGCGAGGCTTACATCCACGGCTACTGGCGCAGCCCTGAGCTGGCCGCCGTGACGCGCCTGTTCGTGGCCAACCTCGAGGTCCTCGACGCCATGGAAAGCGGGCTGGCCCGCTTGGGGCGGCCGGCGCTGCGGCTGCTGCATTGGTTGAACCGCAACAGCCGACGCGGGGCCAGGCGCAATATCCTGGCGCATTACGACCTGGGCAACGCTCTGTTCGAACAGCTGCTCGACCCGACCATGATGTACTCGGCAGCGATGTTCGAGCACGACGGGCAAAGCCTCGAACAGGCCCAGCTGAACAAGCTGGAGCACATCTGCCAGAAGCTCCGCCTGCACCCCGGCGACCACCTGCTCGAGATCGGTTGTGGCTGGGGCAGCCTGGCCATTCATGCCGCCACCCGGCATGGCTGCCGGGTGACCACCACGACGCTGTCGGAAGCCCAGTATGCACATACCTGCCAGCGCGTGGAGGCGCTGGGCCTGGCGCAGCGCGTGACCGTGCTGCGCGAAGACTACCGCGACCTGCGCGGCACGTTCGACAAACTGGTGTCGATCGAAATGATCGAGGCCGTCGGCCACCGCTACCTGCCCGACTACTTCAGCCAATGTGCCCGGCTGCTCAAGCCGGACGGCCTGATGCTGCTGCAGGCCATCACCATCCGCGATCAACGCTACCACCAGGCCCGCCGCTCGGTGGACTTCATCCAGCGCTACATTTTCCCCGGCGGTGCCTTGCCCTCGTTGACCGTGTTGCTGCACAACGCCACCCGGCACACGCCGCTGAACCTGGTGCACCTGCAGGATTTCGGCCTGGACTATGCACGCACGCTACGGCACTGGCACGACAACCTGCGCCAGTCCCGCAACGCCCTGAGTGCGCTGGGCTATGACGACGCGTTCCAGCGCCTCTGGGCGTTCTACCTGTGTTATTGCCAGGGCGGTTTCGAGGAGCGTGCGATTGGCGTGGCGCAACTGTTGCTGGCCGCGCCGAAAGCCCTGCGTGCCCCGCTGCCCGAGCGTTGAGCATGACCCGCCGCGGGCTGCTGGCCAACGCCCTGTGGCTGCAGGCAGGCTGGTGGCTATGTGTGTACGGGGCCCATCAGCCCTGGTTGCTTTGGCTGGTCCCCATCGGCCTGGCCTGGCACTTCGGCTGCTGCCCGGACCGCCAGGGCGAGTTGCACGCGGTGTTGCGCTGCACCCTCGCCGGCTGCGTGCTCGACAGCCTGCTGGGTATGTTGGGGGTGTTTCGCTTCGACAGCTGGCCGCTGCCTGTGTGGCTGGCATTGCTGTGGACCGTGCTGTGCTGTGGCCTGCGCCACAGCCTGGCATGGCTGGGCCGGCACGCCTGGCGCGCTGCCCTGTTCGGCGCGGCAGGTGGCCCGCTGGCTTATGTGGCCGGGGCCAGGCTGGCCCAGGTCGAACTACCGCTGGGTACGCTGGCCACCGCTACGCTGCTGGCGGCAGTCTGGGCACTGGCCCTGCCCTTGCTATTGCGCCTTGCCACGTGGCGCTGAACGCCGGCAGCGCTCCGAACAGTAGCGCACCTGCTCCCAGCAACGCGCCCAGCGCTTGCGCCAGCTGAAGGGCCGGTTGCACACCACGCAGAGCTTGCTTGGCAGGTGCTGCTTCTTCACAGCGTCGCCCCTGCATCGAGCTGCGCCAGCAACTGCTCGCCACGCGCCCACACCGCTTCCCGGCGCGCCGCCGGCATACCGTCGAGGCTGCGGTACACCAACTGCAGCCGCGGGTTGCCGGCCAATTGCCGGCGATGGCGGATCAGGAAGTGCCAGTACAGCGCGTTGAACGGGCATGCCTGCGCTTCCGTCACCTGCTTGACGTCGTAGGCGCAGGCCTTGCAATGATCGGACATGCGCTGGATATAACGGCCACTGGCGCAGTACGGTTTGGAGCCGAGAAAACCCCCGTCGGCGTGCATGACCATGCCCAGGGTATTGGGCAGTTCCACCCAGTCGAACGCATCCAGGTACACCGCCAGGTACCATTCGCAGATGGCTGCGGGCAGTACCCCGGCGAGCAAGGCGAAGTTGCCGGTCACCATCAGCCGCTGGATATGGTGGGCGTATCCCAGGCGCAGGGTCTGGCCGATGGCTTGCGCCATGCAGCGCATGCGCGTGCGTCCGGTCCAGTAGAACTCGGGCAGCGCGCGCTGGTTGCCCAGGTAGTTGAGCGCGGCATATTCAGGCATGCGCAGCCAGTAGATACCGTGGACGTACTCGCGCCAGCCGATCAGCTGGCGGATGAACCCCTCGGCGGCATTGAGCGGCACCCGGCCGTCGCGCCAGGCCTGCTCCACGTCCTGGCACAGGCGGCGCACGTCCAGCAGGCCGATGTTCAGGGCGGCGCTGATACGCGCATGAAACAGGTACGGTTCGTCTTCGGCCATGGCGTCCTGATAGTCACCGAACGCTGCCAGGCCAAAGTCCAGGAAGTGTTGCCACAGCTGTTCGGCCTCGGCATGGGTGACGGGGTAGGAAAAGCCTTCAAGCACACCGTAGTGGTCAGTGAAGCGCCGGCTTACCAGGCTGATCACAGTCGCCGTGATGTCATCCACGGCAAACTGCAGCGCAAAGGGCCCACGCAGCCCGCGCGGTAGCGCCTTGCGGTTGTCGCTGTCGAAGTTCCAGGCACCACCGGCAGGGCCGCCATCGGCTGCCAGCAACAGCCCGCAGCGTTTGCGCATGCCGCGGTAGAAATGCTCCATGCGCAGCTGCCTGCGCCCCTGCGCCCAGCGGGCGAAGGCCGCACGCGAGCACAGGAAGCGCGTGTCCGGGTGCCATACCAGCGGCAGCCCGGCCTCGCGCAAGGCCTGTTCCAGCCGCCACTCGCCACATTCGGTCAGGTGGATCTCGGCGCAGCCCAGCGCCTGCTGCCAGCGGCGCAGTTCGCCGACGATAGAGCCGCTATTGCCGGGTGCCTCCAGCTCGACGTACTGCACCCGCCAGCCCTGCTCGCGCAGGGCCTGGGCAAAGTGGCGCATGGCACTGAAGATCAGTACGATCTTCTGCGGATGGTGCGGCACGTAGGTAGCCTCGTCGCGCACCTCGGCCATCAGCAGCGTGTCGCGGGCCGGGTCCAGCGCTGCCAGGCTGGCCAGGTCGAACGATAGCTGGTCGCCCAGCACCAGGCCCAGGCGTGGCGGGCGCGCTACCATTGCGTACCCAGCGACACGGGCACCCGCAGCGGCGCGATGGGGCCGTCGCGCTGGCCACACATTTCGTCATGCACCACTTGCTGCACCAGCATGCAGGGCACTGCCGGCCAGCCAGCCAGCAGCTGGCGTACCTCGGTTGTCGAGCGCAGGCGCGTGGCCTGCCCGTGCTCATCGCTCAAGGTCACCGGGCCAGCGCCAGTCAGGGCGCGCAGCACGTAGAAACCGCCCTCCAGCGACAGCAGTTCGAGTTCGTTGACGGCGCCAGCGGCGGCCAGCTCGGTAAGGCGGTGCAGGTTCATGGTGTGACCTCCGGCATGCGGCGAAAGAACAAGGTAACCTGGCCAATTTCCACGCCCAGCTTGCTCATGCTGGAGCGGTTGATCAGCGTGTCTTCATCCATCAGGTACATCCAGTCGTCCAGTTCCACTTCCCAGTGCCTGCCGTCAACCGGTAGGTCCAGGCGGTAGCGCCAGCGCAACGCGTTACCCGCCAGTTGCCCGCGAGCCTCGCCGATCACATCGCCCGCCGTGCCCTTCCACTGGCCGCGGCCGTCCGGCACCAAGGTCCAGGTGCGCTGTTGTCGGCTGCCATCGCTGTAGGTGAAGTGCTCGTCGAGGATCAGCCGCTCACCGTCGCGTCGGCTGTCGATGCGCACATGAAAACGTTTCACCACTTCGCCGGAACGCTTCTGGAACATGCCCCAGGCTTGTACCGGCCGCGAGAAGAAGGCCGCCAGGTCGAGTGCCGGCGATTCCCGGGCGTAGTGATCCACGTCGACATTGCCGCAGCTGGCCAGCAGCAGGCAGGCGGTCATCAGCAGCACCTTGTACATGTTCACCCCCATGGTCAACGGCCCAGCAGGCGGGCGCGCAATTGCTGGTCCCTGGCACCCTCGCCCAGCCAGATGGCGAAAAATGCCTTGGCGAAGGTGGTGTCGCCGATTTCGCGGCGCAACCTGTCATCCACGTAGAAGCGACAGCCCAGGCCTGGCAGGTACACGCCAGTGATACGCTGGCCTGGGCGAACATCGACAAACGCCGCCTCCAGCCAACCACGCCAGGCATCCAGTTGCTGCGGGGCGGCGCCAAGCCTGCGCAGTTCCTTGAGGCTGGCCTGCACCAAAGTGTCACGGGACAATTCGACGTGGTAGCGCAGTTCCAGCGCGAACGGCTGCTGCCAACCCTGTACAGGCCCGCCGGACCAGAGCCGGGCCGTGTACAGGCGCAGCCCGAACCAGGTGAACTCACCGCTGCCGGACAACTGCGCAGCGGGAATTGCCGAACGCCAGTCGGCGGGGGCCGGCCCGGCGAGCAGGAGCAACAGGGCCAGCCAGGCCCAACGCGCTGTGGTGGACGTCGCCATCGCTTCGACTCAAATACTATACAAAATATATTTATTGTACAGTTATAGTCAAAAAACTATACAGCGCGACTGCCATCGGTCCCCCGCCGCCAGTGCTCGACGGGTAGCGTCACCAGTTGTGCGTATAGCTGGCGGTCACTACCGCGCCTGGGGCTGGCAAGTGGCTGGTATTGTTGTTGTTGCGCAACAACTGGCTGTAGAGCGGGTAGTAGTCCCGGTTGAACAGGTTCTGGATGCCGACGCTCACCTCGTCGTCAGCGGACACCTGGTACTGGCTGATCAGGTCGACGGTCGTATAGCTGCTCACCTGGTGTCGGCCAAAGCTGTCCTGGCCATCGAGCCTGTAGTCCTTGCCGTCGAAGAACGTGGCTTGCAGGCGGTTGCTCCAGTCCAGGGTCGGCTTGTACTGCACATAGGCGGTCAGTTTCAGCGGCGGCACCCGGTAGCCGGTCATGTCCTGCCAGCCTTTACCGTCCGGCTTCTCGCGCCCGCGCATCCAGCTGGCACTGCCGCCGGCCCCCCACACGGCATCGTCCGACAGCCAGTCGGCGCTGGCTTCGACACCGTAGATGCGCTCCTGGGTGCGGGTGAGAATCAGGCCATTGTTGAAGCTCTGCACGTCGCCCAGCTTGGAGGTGGTGTAGAACAGTGCCAGGGTACCGAGCGTGTTGGCGCCCAGCTCACCGCGCCAGCCGAGTTCATAGTTGTTGGTCTTGACCGGCTCCAGGTTCGAGGCGCCAAGGTCGAAGCCACGCCGTGCATTGCGCAACTGGATGCCCACGTCAGGCAGCTGGAAGCCCTGGCTGAAGGAGGCATAGATTTCCTGGCCAAGCACCGGTGAATAGACGATGCCGAGGTTCGACAGCAGCGCATCGTAATGGATCTTCCCGCCCTCCACCGCCACCGGCGAAGCCGCCCTGGATTCGGACAACGGCACGAAATCATCGAATTCGGCAGTGGAGTACTCGTAGCGCAAGCCGCCGTCCACCGACCAGTGCTCGTCGAAGCGATGCTGCAGCTGGGCGAACGCACCGGCGCTGCGGGTCTTGAGCGGTGGCATGTAGGTGAGCCGGCCGGTCTTGTCGAAGACCAGGCCGCCACTGGCATCGTAGGCTGCCGGGTCGAACACATCGATCGGCATGTCGCTGCGCTCCTGGTTGTAGTCGCCGCCCCACACCAGTTCGGTATTGCCGCTGACGCCGAGCGGTGTGCGCAAGGTCAGGCGGCTGCCGAACACTTCGCTGTTCTGCATGATCTGGTCGACGTTGCCGCCACGCGTGGCAACGGCGCGGGCATCGAAGGGCGTGAAGCGGGTGAAGTAGTCGCGGTAGTAGAGCTGGGCAGACAGCTTGCTGCCGAGCATGTCGAGGTGTTCGTACTCCAGGTTCAACAGGGTGTTGCGGATATGGTTCTGCTCGTCCAGGTCCAGGCCCTTGATCGCGTTGGCCGGCAGCGAACCGGCCGGGTACCTGGCGACGCTGGGGTCGGTGGCGTAATCGGTATCCTGGCGTGCCTCGTAGTGGCTGGCCGCCAGCTGGATACGCTGGTTCTCGTCGAGGTGCAGCCCCAGCTTGCCGCCAACGTTGTAGATATTCGAATCGAACAGGTCGCCCTGGCTGGGCTCCGGGGCGATGCGCTCGCCGTGTGCGTCGTACGAAGCACCGATATGCCGGGTACCGAAATCGAAGGCATAGTCCAGCGCGCCTTGCGAGCCTGCGAAGTACTGCTGGAATTGCCCGCCCAGTCCATCACTGCCCAGGCGGGTCAGCGGCGAGGTGGCGCTGAGGCTGGTTTCGGCGCGGTTGTCGCCACCGGCAGGCCGGGTGGTGATGGCGATGATCCCGCCAGTGGCGCCGCTGCCATAGATGGCGCTGCTGCCACGGATGACTTCGACCCGTTCGATCAGTGCCGGGTCGATGTTGGCCAGGTTGCGCGACGAGTCGCGGTTGGTATTGAGCGGCACTCCGTCGACCATGACCAACAGGCTGCGCCCGCGCAGGGTTTGCCCGTATTCGGTGACGGTGCGGCTGGAGTCGGACATGCCCGGCACCGCCTTGGCCAGTACCGTGGCCAGGCTCTCCGAGCCCTGGCGCAGCGCCTGCAGTTGTTGGTGCTCGATAACGGTAGACTGCCGCGTCGCCGAGACCAGGCTGCTGCTGGTACGCGATGCCGTGATCTCCATCTGCGCCATTTCCACCGGCGCACTCGGGGCTGCCGGCACAGCTATGGGTGCCCCCTGCGCAACCACGACGAAGGTGCGTTCATCCCTCGCCTGGGCTTGCAAGCCGCTGCCCTCGAGGAGTGTCTGAAGTGCTTCCTCGGCGCTGAAGCGGCCCTTCAGCGCAGGGGCCTGGCGACCTGCGCCGAGGTCGCTGGCAAACAGGATCTGTACCGAAGACTGCTGCGCCAGGGCGTTGATGGCCTCACCCAACGGGGCAGCAGGCAGATCGACGTTGACCCTTTCGCGGCCTTCGGCCGAGATGGCGACAAGCAAGCTGCTGGCCAGCAGTGACAGGCGGAGTTGACGACTGCGGAGCGGAAAATGCACTTCTCGAATTCCTTTGTGGCTGGGCTTTTTTCAGTAGCCGCCACGGGCATCGAGAAACCCTACCTGCGCCTGAGAATTATTTTCGCGGCGGTTTGCGCCGGATCTGCACGCTGCCATCCGCCTGCTGTTGCACGGCAACGGGCAGGATGCTGGGTAACAGCTCCAGCAGCCGGTCGACATTCTGCGCGTCGAACACCCCGCTGAGCTTGAGCGCGGCCAGGCTTGGGTCGTCCAGGCGAATGGCTGCCTTGCGATAGTGGCGCAACAGGGAAACCGCTTCATCCAGCGGCGTCTGCTCGAACACGATGCGGTCCTCCTTCCAGGCCATCGCCCTGGCGGCGTCGACCTTGGCCACCGGCTGCAGTTGCCCGCCAATCGCATCGACCTGCTGCCCTGGCCTGAGGCTGATAGGCGCATGCCCCGCAGCGGCGACCTGCACGCGCCCGCGCGCCAGGGTCACACGCACCTTGTCGTCATCCAGACGGCGCACATTGAACAGCGTGCCAAGCACCTCGACTTGCGCCGGCCCCGCCGATACCACGAACGGGCGGTACAGCGCCGGGGACACATCGAACAGGACCTGCCCGGCGTGCAGGCCGGCTTCGCGGCTGCGCAGCCGCCAGCGGACATCGACACGGGTGCCGCTGTCGAGCAGCAGCTGGCTGCCGTCGCCCAGCAGCACAGTGCGTCGCTCGCCAATGGCGGTGGCGAACCGCTCGGTCTTGTACACGGGGTTCCACCAGGCCAGGGCCGCGAAGGCAAGCGCCACCACTAGCGCGATACCTGCCGACCTTGCCGGTTTCGAAGGCGCGGGCCTGGAAGGCGGCACCGGGAACAGCTGCTTGAGCTGATCACGATGTCGCCCCAGGGCATCGTCCAGTGGCGCCGGTTCGGGCCTGTTGCTCATGCAGGCACCTCGTCCCGCCCAAGCCGCTCCCTGCAGGCCGCCACGCCCAGGCGCAGGTGCTTCTCTACGGTCTTGATGGAAATACCAAGGTGTTCGGCGACTTCGGCCTGGGGCATCTGGTGAACCTTGTGCATGATGAAAACGGCCTGGCAGCGAGGCGGAAGGCTTGCGATGGCAGTGGCCAGCAGCTGCAATTCGCGCTCGGCATCATACCGGCTGGCTGGCGTCGGCGCCGGGCAAGCCGCCTCTGGCAGCTCGGCGAACGCCTGCACCCAGGCGCCGCGGCGCCGCTCGCTGCGGTAGCGACTGACAGCGGTGTCGCTGGAGATCTTGCGCAGCAGCGCCAGTGGCGCCCGCACGTGGTCTTTTTCGCCGCGCTCGAGCAACTGCACGCACACGTCGTGCACCACGTCGCGTGCCATGCCTCGGTCGCCGAAGCGTCGGCGAATGTGGTCTACCAGCTCGTCATAGTGACGTACCAAGGTAGATAGCAGCGTCGGTTTGGCGGGCTCGAACGACACGATACATCCTGCATGAGCGCTAGGCTGCGAAGAGAGGCGCCAAGTGTAAATGAGAAATAATCGCGAATAAACACCCGCTGCGCTTTTGCCAACCTAGGCAGGCGGCCCAGGCCGATTGCGCGCGGCCAGTTGCTGGATGACCAGGCACGCGCAAGCGCCCGCCAACGCCAGGGCCATGTCCTTTTGCGCGTCCCAAGGGTCTTTCTGGGTGGCCAGGAATGCTTGTGCGCGGTCATCGCCCAGGTACTGGCCCCCTACCCATTCGAACAGTTCATACAGGGCCGACGTCGCCAGCACCATCGCCACCGCGCACAGCGCCAGCCAGGCGCCGTTCAGGCGTGCCTGGCGTTGCAGCAGTTCCCTGATCGGCCAGACGAACAGCAGGCCATAACTCAGATGAACCAGGCGATCGAACTGATTGCGTTGCCAGCCCATCGCGGTATTCAGCGAATGGCCGGTAAGCGCGCCCAGCCAGGCATCGTAAGGCACCTTGGCGTAAGTGAAATGCGCCCCCAGTTCATGAATCGCCAACAGCATGACGATGGCCAGGTAGGCCGGTAGCGAAAACCGCCAGCGGCGACCGGTCAACGCCAGGGTCAGTAACAACGCTACCGGTAGGACGTTTTCCACCAGCCAGTCTGCCCGGTCCAGCGGCGCCAGCCCCGAGGCCAGCACCATCACCGTGGCCACAGCCAGAAAAGCTGCGGTCTGCCGGGGTGTGCTCACCTTCTCGTGCATGCCGATCACCCGTGCGCCACGACCATCGCAAGGTCAGCCCTTGGTGCGCCTCGGGTCGGCGGCGCGCGGATAGGTACGCTCTTCTTCGATGCTGCCGTCGGCCTTGTGGATCTTTACCGAGGCGGTCTTGCCGGCAAAGTAATCCGGCAGCAGGCCGAGCATCTCGGCTTTGCTCGCACTGCGCCGGGAAGCGCGGTCGGCCCCGGTCTTCCGGAGCTCCCAGCCGTCGCCCGCCGGGCTCACATGGTAAGTGTCCATCGCGCTGCTCCTGTTCAAAGCGCCTCGCCGTCGTCGTCGATGTCCTGCTCGGACTCGGCTGCGTCCGTGGCATCGGCATCGTTCAGCGGTGGGGAGGTAGGCTTGAGTGGGTCGTTGATGAACGGGACCTTGCCCGGCCCCTGCTGTTCAAGTCCTTCGGTTTCTGGCTGCATTGAGAATCCTCCAGGTCACCTGCCATTGGAGGGTGCACGCGCAGCAATGTTCAGTTTTACCCGCTTCACCTCGGCCGCTGTGCCGCCCGCGCCCGGCACGCTGCGCCGAATGCCTGGAAAATCGCCAGGTACTGCGGGTAGAACAGCACCTGCCATTCCGGGTGCCATTGCACGCCCAGGGCAAACGCCCGGCTGCCTTCCACGGAAAGCGCCTCGACCAGCCCGTCCTCGGCCACGGCTTCGATACGCAGGCCTTGGCCAACCCGCTCGATCCCTTGGCCGTGCACCGAATTCACTTCGATCTGCTCAGGGAACCCCAGCCGTTGCAGCATGCCGCCGGGCCGGACCGCCAGCCGATGGGCCGGTGCGTACTGGTCCTCGACCGGCTCATTGGCGGGCGGCTCGTGTTCAGCACCGGGTTGATGAAGCTGTTGCACCAGGCTACCGCCAAAGGCCACGTTCATTTCCTGAAAACCCCGGCAGATGCCCAGCACCGGCAAGCCCGCCGCGACGGCTGCCCGCCACAGGGGCAGCGCAAGGTGGTCACGTGCGGCGTCGTGCTGGGTTCCGGGTGGGCTTGGCGGCCCATCGTAGTGGTGCGGTTCGATGTTCGAAGGCGAGCCGGTGAACAACAACCCGTCCAGGCCAGCGATGATCTCGGCGCTGTCGAGCAGTTCCGGGAACATCGGCACGATCACGGGCAACCCTTTGGCCGCACTGGCCACTGCTCGTGCGTTCTTGTCGTCATTCAGCTGCACCGCATGCGGGCCTACCGTGTAGGAACAGGCGGTGACCCCAATGATCGGAAGACGTGACATTGCAACCCCCGGCAGACGTTCACGGTACATTCGGCAATGCCGTGGGCGCTGCGGTTCCGGGAAAGTCATGGAACGCTTTGCTGCGCCAACCCTCCCACAGTAATGCAGGGCGAGCCGCGCACTGCCCATTGACGTTCGGAGGACATGCTTGCATGAAAAACATTTTGATGGTCCTGACCTCGCATGACCAGTTGGGCAACACCGGCAAGAAAACCGGTTTCTGGCTGGAGGAATTCGCCGCGCCCTACTACGTGTTCATCGATGCCGGTGTCGATGTCACCCTCGCCTCGCCCAAGGGTGGCCAGCCGCCTCTGGACCCGAAAAGCGATGAGGCCGACGCCCAGACCGAGGCAACCCGGCGCTTCGCCCACGACACCGAAGGGCAGATGGCCCTGGCCGACAGCGTACCGCTCGGGGAAATCGACCCCTACCATTTCGATGCGGTGTTCTACCCCGGCGGGCACGGGCCGTTGTGGGACCTGGCCGAGGACGCCAGCTCACGGACCTTGCTCGAAGCGTTCTATGCCTCGAACAAACCGATTGCAGCGGTGTGCCATGCACCCGGTGTGCTGAAGGACGTGAAGGCACCCGACGGGCACCCGGTGGTCAAGGGCAAGCGGGTGACCGGCTTCGCCAACAGCGAAGAACAGGCGGTCGGGTTGAGCGAGGTGGTGCCGTTCCTGGTCGAAGACATGCTCAAGGCCAACGGTGGGGAGTACTCCAAGGCTGCCGACTGGGCCAGCCATGTAGTCGAGGATGGCCACCTGATCACCGGCCAGAACCCTGCGTCGTCCGAAGCCGCGGCCAGGGCATTGCTCAAGCGCCTGGGTCAGGAGCCCGGTGCCTGAGCTGGCCGGGTAACCCCCGGGCAATGCCAACGCGTGGCTTTGCCCGGTCGGCTGCACACAGCCTGTCAGTAAAAAATGAATCTTCGGCCATCAGTCGCTGTCGCATGATAGCGCACTGCCACCGCCTGCATTGATCGCCGCAAGCTGACCCGGATGTCCCTTCTTTCCACCCGTGCGCGCTGTTTGAGTATTGCCATGAACACCTACGAGTCATCCGCTGTGCACCCAACCATCCTGCTGGTGGAGGACGAGCCGATCCTGCGTGAACTGCTGACCTGCGCCCTGCAGGACCTCGGCGCCTCGGTCTTTCCGGTGGGTACCGCCGAAGAAGGCCGGCGCCTGTCGTTGCAGCAGGCATTTTCGTTGCTGCTCACCGACGTCAGGACACCCGGCCCGTTGAACGGGCTGGCGCTTGCGCAGGAGATGCATGACCGCCAACCGGCGACCCGGATCATCGTCATGAGTGGTTACCACGACGCGGCCAGCACCCGGTTACCAACGGGTGCGGTGTTTCTGCCCAAGCCCTGGGCGCTTGACCAGTTGCTCGCGGTCATTGGCGAGCAGTTGGGGGAGATCAAACCGCCGGTCGTCAGGCCTGCGGCCTGACCCCGGCAGCTGCCCCTCCAGCGCAGGCCGAAGGGGTGGTGCTGGAAACACAGCAGGTTCAGGAATTGAAGCCCAGGCCTGATGACAGGTCGGAGCCGTCCGCGCTGCGCCCTGGCTGCACCGGCGGTGTGTCCGCACCTTGGGCAAGGGTCTGCGTGACCGTGGCCTTCACCTCGCTGCCTTTGCTCTTGAGCGTGTCCGCCAGCCGATCACTGCTGGCGCCCATGAGCTGATCCTCCTTGTGGGTACCGGGTAGCGCCGCGCCCAACGCAGCCCCCAAGGCAATGCCCAGCGCGGCCAACACCAGCGGCTGCTCCTGCAACAGATGGTCAAACTGGCCTTTCAGTGCCGTTGCCTGGTCGCCAACCTTGTGTGCGGAACCGCGCAGGGTATCGGCAGATGCCCCCATCGATTCACGCGCACCGCTGCCCAGCTCACTGGCGCGGTCGCGCATGTCGTGGGCTTTCATGCGGACTTTGTGGCTGGCGTCGTGCATGGTTTCGCCTGCCGAGGCGAAGGCCCCCTTCACGGTGTCCACCGCCTCGCCAAGCTTTTCGCCAAGCCCTGGCCCCTGGTGCGCCGGCCCTGGGTTGAACGGCCGGTTCTGGTTGAGCCCGAGCCACGCCAGGCCCAGCACGGTCAGGGTGGCCGGCACGGGGTTGTTCTTCAGGGTGGTGCCCAGGTTGGTGAAGAACTCACCGCCACTGCCCTTGGCGTAGGCCAGCACCCGGTCGACCATCTGGCCCGGGCTCAGCCGCTGCTCCAGGGCATCGACCAGGTCGCTGATATGCTCGCGCTTGGCATTGATTTCCTGCTCGAGTTGCTCCGGGTCCTTGTGCGCCTCGTGTTCGAAGGAAGTGGTCATGGCAGTTTCCTCGTCAGCGTGTCCTTGTCCTGTTGCATGGCATGCAAGGTACGGTCAGGGGCCAGGTGGCCAGGCTCGAACTGCTTCTTGCCCGACTGCAGCATGATGAAGCCGATCACCAGCGTGACCGCACCCACGATCAGCGCCGCCAGCCATGGCTGGACCACCAGAGCCAGCGCGTAGACCGCGGCCAGCAACAGCATGATGAACCCCGCCAGGATCACGATCGCCCCGGCCGCCACGGCTGCAGTGCCAGCCTTCAGGGTGGCCAGGTTGTGCTGCAGCTCGGCCTTGGCCAAGGCCAGTTCCTTGGTGAACAGCTCAGGCACCTCACGCATCAGCTGACGCAGCAAGCCACCGATGCCGACAGGGTCGTCAGCCGCTGCATGCAACCCAGGGGTAGTGTGTAAAGGATCCTTGTTCATCATTCGCCTCCTTTGAGCGGGTCACGTTCGAACGGGCTGCCACTGACCGGCGTGCCGGCACCGGGCCCGATCGGGTCGACCGGGGTATAGGGTTCACGGGTGGATACGTCACTGCCCCGGTCGGGCATGACTGGCTGCGTCGGCTGCGGCTCGGTGAAGCCATGCGCTGCTACCGAAGAGGTACCCGCATGGGTATCGCTGGCACGCATGAAGCGTGAAATGGCAAAGCCGACGGCCACGCTGCCGGCGAGGAACAAGGCCGGGTTGCTCCGCGCCAGCTGCGCACCACGTTGCAACAGGCTTTCGGCGCTTTCGTGACGCACCTGTTCGGCAATGTCGCCCATGCACTCCGCCGCCTGGGTCAGGTACCGCGACAGGCCAAGGCTGTCATTGCCTTCCAGGGCCGCTGCGGCCGACCGTGCGCCTTCCTGCAGGGAGTCGAGCTGGTCGGCGGCACTGTCGCGGTAGTGCTCCAGCTGCTCGCTGCCTTTCTGCCTGGCCTCACCCAGCAAGGCCCCGGCTTCTTCGCCAATGGCATGTACGTGGTCCGCGTTGCGGTCGGGCGGAGAGGTCGAGCTTTGATCGGTCTTTTCCATCATTACGTCCTCGAAGCGGATTGTTGGACAAATGCCGGATTACTGCAGGCATTCCCTTCGAGGGACGTAGCCATGTGTCGATGAGTTCACTCGTGATGATCTGTGACATTTGCCCAGCGGGCCAATGAACCGCGCGGCGGTAATGCGGGCTCCGTGCATTGGTGCAAGCGCTTCATTGGCCGTGGTAATCAGCGCCGGCAATAGCCTTGAGGAAGGCGCGGTCCGCCAGCCGCCGCAGGTCACGGCACTGCTCCCAGGACACCAGGCCGAGGCGGTCCATCTCTTCGGCCTGACGCAGCAGCTCCTCGTGATGGCTGCTCGGGCAGTCCCGCCGTCGTTCGACATCGTCGAACAGGCAGAACCAGCGGTTGATCGCCTCGAGCCGGCGCTGCTCCACGCTGATCTGCCCGCTAAGCGCATTCATGTTGGCCGCCCTCCACTGTTTGTCAGTCGAGCCCTGACGACCGAACAAGGTTCACTCGAACGCGTTCACCGGGGCGCCGGGTTAGCCACTGAATGCTTCCACCTGAACTTTCCCTCCCCCCCTGGCTTCCCCTGCATAGAGCAGCCTCAACACCACCCGCCATTGCAGGAGCTGAACCCATGAGAGCATTGACATACCACGGGGCCCAGGACGTCCGGGTCGACAATGTCCCTGACCCGGCCATCCAGGACGAGGACGACATCATCCTGCGGGTCACCGCCACCGCCATCTGCGGCTCCGACCTGCACCTGTACCACGGCAAGATTCCGCAGACCGAGCCCGGCGATATCTTCGGTCACGAGTTCATGGGCATCGTCGAGGAGACCGGCCGCGGCGTCACCAACCTGCAGGTTGGCGACCGTGTGGTGATCCCCTTCGTGATTGCCTGTGGCAGTTGCTTCTTCTGCCAGCTCGAGCAGTTCGCCGCTTGCGAAACCACCAACACCGGGCGTGGCGCAATCCTCAACAAGAAGAGCATCCCGCCAGGTGCGGCGCTGTTCGGCTACAGCCACCTGTACGGCGGCGTACCCGGTGGCCAGGCCGATTTCGTGCGGGTGCCCAAGGCCAACGTCGGCCCGTTCAAGGTGCCCACCGCCCTGCCCGACGACAAGGTGCTGTTCCTCTCGGACATCCTGCCGACGGCGTGGCAGGCCGTGACCAATGCCCAGGTCGGCCAAGGTTCGACCGTGGCGATTTATGGCGCCGGGCCGGTCGGCCTGCTGAGCGCGGCCTGCGCACGCATGCTCGGCGCCCAGACGATCTTCATGGTCGATGACAACGACTACCGCCTGGCATTCGCCCGCGACGCCTACGGTGTGGTACCGATCAACTTCGAGCAGGATGACGACCCGGCCGACAGCATCATCCGCCTGACCCCAGGCATGCGCGGCGTGGATGCAGTGATCGATGCGGTCGGCTTCGAAGCCAAGGGCAGCACCACCGAAACGGTGCTGACCACACTGAAGCTCGAAGGCAGCAGTGGCAAGGCGCTGCGCCAGAGCATCGCCGCCGTACGCCGTGGCGGTGTGGTCAGCGTGCCAGGGGTGTACGCCGGTTTCATCCACGCCTTCATGTTTGGCGATGCCTTCGACAAGGGCCTGACCTTCAAGATGGGCCAGACCCATGTGCAGAAATTTCTACCCGAACTGCTCGAACATATCGAGGCCGGGCGCCTGTCGCCTGAGCTGATCGTCACCCACCGCCTGGCCCTGGAAGAAGCGGCCCTGGGCTATCGGATGTTCGACCAGAAGCAGGACGACTGCCGCAAGGTCATCCTCGTGCCAGGCGCTGCTGCCGGCACCTTGGGGCCTGACCACGCATTCGCCGGGAGCCAGCCATGATCGATCCGGTAACCGGCATGCGGCCGGGCGAGCGGTACAGTGTGGAAAGCCTGGAGCGGGCGCATCAGTTTCCCGGGTTCTTCGTTGACGGCAAGTACTACCTGGGGCCCGAACTGCTGACCGCGGTCGGCTGGCTCGAAGGGCAGCGGTTCATCTACGACGCACTCGATGCCACCGGCGAACCGGTGTTCCCGGGGCGTGCGGCTGGCGATATCAAGGACCTGACCTTGACCCTGGTCGACGGCACGCGTCTGCAGTTGACCCCAAGCGATGCCTGGGCAACCGAGGACGATCGGCGCAGTCCGCCGGGCGGGCGCCCCAAGCGGCCCGACAAACCTGGCGTGCTGGCTGTTACGGCCATGCTGCTGTTGGCTGGCTGCGCACTCGCCGCACTGCGCCGTAGCCGACGCTAAGCCCGTACGGGGCCTTCTCGCCCAAGGCCCCTGCGCCCAGCCTCAAGCCAGCTGAATGAACACCGCGTACCCACCCAGCACGATCCAGAACACCAGGAATATCCACGGTGTGCGCAGCGAAAACAGCAATGACTTGCGGTGCCCCGCCTGCGAGGTTTCGGCCTCGCTGAACAGTGGCGACTCATCATAGGCCAGGCCCATCAACGGCTCGCTGCGCAGCAGGTGGCTCTGTTTCAGTTGCCAGTGCTCGATGATCTTGTAGGCGGCCCGGATGCCCGGCCAGGCGTTGAGAGAACTGAGCACCCCGAGCAAGGCGAGAAACGGCGGCACGATCAGGGTGAACATCTCGCCCCAGCTCTGGTTCAGGTTGCCCATCGACGATACGAAGGCAATGACCAGAAAGGACTGTGCTGCGAGGTAGGCGTCGGTGCGATTGGCAAGTATGCTGGTTTCGTACTGGATCTCATGGCGGTAGAAATCCAGCCGCTCCTTTGGCGAGCCGAACATGCGGGCGTTGTGTTCGTCGATTTCGTGCTCGGGGGTAGCGGGAGTGATGATGCGTGGCACAGTGGCTCCTGGTAGGTGAGAGTGACATGGACTGCACAGGAATCATTGATCGGGTACGGCCCGTGTGGGGGCAGGTTGACCCGCGAACACCGGCACAGCCGGTGCCATGCAGCACCTCCCCACTGCGACCGTACTACCGCCCCGCCGTGCTAGCCCTTGCTGTGTTCAGGTGAAGAGGGCCCGCTGCCGCGCTTGATGCCGCGTGGCCCGAGCACACCCCAGATGGCCAGGCCGACAACCGGCAGGGCCAGTAACAGCAGTGCCCACATGGCCTTGGTTACGTCGCGCTTGTCGCTACGGAACACGCTGACGATGGCCCACAGGTCGACCAACAGAATGATCGCCGCCACGGCGATCCAGAAATACGTTACAGGCTCGGTCATGATCGCCTCTCCTCTGGTTAGACTGGCAGCGGTGCCATGCTGGGCACCCTCCTATTAAGAGGAAGCCACCAGGCCGGGCAAAGTTCAGCAGGCTTTACCCCGCGTTGATGGACGGCTCACCTGCACTGAACCAACCGTGCAGGAAACACGTCCACCACAAAACAACGCATGAGTGACCTGCAATGGCGACCGACCCCGTACTCGAGGCCATCGATTACCTGAAAACCCACAAGCTGGTGCTGACCACTGCAGAATCCTGCACCGCCGGCGCCATGGTTGCGCTGCTGGCGGCGGTGCCCGGCACCGGTGAGGTGCTGGAAAGCGGCTACGTGGTCTACGCGCCCAGCGCCAAGAAGCGCCTGCTCGGCGTCAACCCACAGACCATCGAACGCTACGGCCTGACCAGCGAAGCAGTGGCCTGGGAGATGGCACTGGGCGCCCTCAAAGACAGCGATGCCACGGTGGCCATCGCCTGCACCGGTGTCGCCGGGCCAGAGCCACAGGACGCCATCGCCCCTGGCACCCTGTGTTTCGCCTGGGCATTCACCGGTGAACCGCTGGCCGTGTTCACGCGTACCCAGCGCTTTTTTGGCGAGCGGGCAGATGTCATGCGCCAGGGTGCACTGTATGGCTTGTCGCACCTGGCCCATTACCACCAGCGCTGGTTGCGCGGCGAGCGCGCCTGAGGGCTACGTCAATGAGCGACGACGAGCTGGTTTCAAGGCATCACCCGGTCGAGGAAGACATGCGCATGCAGCAGCGCGTGTGGCGCTTCGAACGGGTGGGCTGGTACGTGCTGGTAGTGATCGTGCTGCTGGCCCTGGCCGGGCTGTTCGGCAACGGCCCGCTGAGTGACGCCCAGGTGGCCAGTGACGATGGTCGCGTGCAGGTTGAATATCAGCGGCTCAGCCGCAGCGGCACCACCGACAACCTGCGCATCACGGTACGCGGCAAGCCAGGCGAGCCGGTGGTGGTGGTGCTCGGTGGCAGCCTGCTGCGCGAAGCCAGCATCGAAACCATGCAGCCCGAGCCGCAAGTGTCACGCTCCCATGGCCAGTCGCTGCAGTTGCAGCTTGGCACCAGCGCAGACGGCGTCGCCACCCTGTACCTGACCTTGCGCAGCGAACATGTCGGCAGGCTCGAAGGTGTGGTCAGGGCCGGGCCGAGCAGCGCCGTGCATTTCGCCACCTTCCTCTACCCCTAGGAGCTCGACGACATGGATTCGATCCTGCGCGCCGCCGCCATGTACATCGCCCTGATGTTGCTGTTTCGCGTGGCCGGCAGGCGCTCGCTGGCCGACCTGACCACCTTCGACTTCGTCCTCCTGCTGATCATCGGCGAGGCAACCCAGCAGGCCTTGCTCGGCGAGGATTTCTCCTTTCTCAACGCCATCCTGGTGATCGCCACGCTGATCGTGCTGGATGTCGGCCTGTCACTGGCCAAGCTCAATTCCCGGCGCCTGGCACGCCTGCTCGACGGCCATGCCACCCTGGTGGTGGAACAGGGGCGTTTCCTCCATCAGCGCATGCGGCGGGCGCGGCTGACCGAAGACGACATCCTCGAGTCGGCCCGCGACAGCCAGGGCCTCGAACGCGTCGAGCAGATCAAGTTCGCCATCGTCGAACGCAACGGCAAGATCTCGATCATTGCGCAGGAGTGGCCGGGCCGTCCGGTTGCAGCACATATTCCAGCAGGCTGGCAGCACAGGCGCTGATGCCCTCGCGCAGTACCATCTCGAAACCGTGGGTGTTATCGGTCGGGATGGCAATGCACCCGGCGCGGGCATCGGTCCCGGTGCTGAGCACTGCGCTCGCATCCGAGGCGAAATCCACCAGCAGGGCCGGCTGCGGCGTGTACCCTGCCCTGCGCGTGGCGGCCATCAGGGCCTGCACCACGCTGCGGCTGTAATAGCCTTTCTGGTCGCCGGTATTGATGATCGGGTCGGCTGACAGGCGGGTGCCATATTCCTCCAGCACCGGCCCGACCTCCACCGCAATCGTCGTGTCGCCCGGCAGCCTGGAGGCGGCATACATGGCGCCGGCATTGGACTCTTCTTCATGGGTGGTCAGCACGAACCAGACATCCTGGCGCAGTTCGCTGCGCCGCTGTTGCAGCAGGTGCGCGCAATGAATCACCGCCGCCAGCGGTGCGCGGTCATCGAGAAAATGCGCGGCAATACAGTCCTCGACCTGGAACGGCTGCCGCCAATGCTGGCTCAGCACCACCCGCGTGCCCGGACGCACACCGGCCTGCTCGAGAGCCTGTGGGGTCATGCGGGTGACCACGTAGACATCCTTCCATTGCACGGCGCCGGACAACACGTCGCGCCCGCTCCCCGACTGCCCGCTGTTGTGCATCGAACCGTAGGACAGGACACCGGGAAGCACCTGCTGATCGGCCATGATGTCGACCGGGCACACGCCGAAGCTGATGGGCTGCGCGCCACCAAGCGCCAGCACCTCGAGGTTGCCGTCCGGCCTGACTTTCTTGACGATCATGGCGATTTCATCGAGGTGGGCCATGACCCGTATCGCCGCTGCGGGGCCGGCGGGGACCGCCGAGCGGATGACACCGATAACGTTGCCGGCGCCGTCGTCATGCACCTCCTCGCAACAGGCGGCCAGCGCTTGCCGGGCTACGACCCGGACCTCATCTTCCTGGCCGCCCGGGCCACGCGCCAGCAACAAGCTATTGAGTAACGGCAGAATCTCCACAAACCTTCCTCTCCGATCAAGGGCCGCAGCTGCGGCCCTGATTTACCACGCAATGGCCAGCAAAGCCCTTCACGCCCCGCCGGAAGACCCGTTCGAGAACTTCTTCACATCGATGGGCGGTGCAACGAACTCAGGCCCCTGGCCCGACGCCCGCCAACGCACATTGGCCAACCCGTAACGTTCGGCCATCGGCCGGCTGACCTTCTTGATCTTGTGCTGGCCAAACCTGGGGATGATCCCCACGCCGGCATCGCAACTTGCCCAGTGCCAGGCTTCGGCATTGTCCATGCGTTCCTGACGGATGATGAACGTCCGAAATTCCCCATGAAGCTCGTACTCGATCACAAACAACTGCTGTCCTGCCATTGGGCTCTCCTCCGTTGATTCAGGCTAATTGAGCCCGCGAATGACAAAAAGATTCATTTATTCTGACTCGCTGGTCATCGCCCCCCGTGCCGCTGCGCCACGGTGCGTTGATCAACCGCTTTGAACCTTGCGCCCAGCGTTTCACTCCATCGAAGGCAACCGTGATTTTTTCCGAGCCCGAAGAGGTGATTCATGAACGCAATCGATCTGCTGGTCCAGGACCATGAGCTGGTGAAGAAGCTGCTGGAGGAGCTGTCCTCCACCACCGAGCGTGCGGTGAAAAAACGCAGCGAGCTGCTCGAACGCATCAAGCAGGAGGTGACCATCCATACTGCCCTCGAAGAGGAAATCCTCTACCCGGCGATCAAGCAGGCCGGTGGCAAGGAAGAGGCGAAGATGTACTACGAAGCCAAGGAAGAGCACCGTGCGGTCGACTCCCTGGTGCTGCCGGACCTGCTGCAGACCGACACCGGCACCCTCGAGTTCGCCGGCCGGGTCAAGGTCATGAAAGAGCTGCTGGAGCACCATATCGAAGAAGAGGAAAGCGAGCTGTTCCCGACCGCGCGCAAGCTGTTGGGCAACCAGGCGCTGGAAGAGATGGGCCAGGCCATGCAAGCCCAGAAGAAACTGCTCAAGGGCGAGCAGAACGCCGCCTGATAACGGCCTGCGCGCCCCGCCGGGCGCGCAGGCGCGCCGTGGAAGGGTGTGGATGGAATACTGGATCGACTTGTTGCAATGGCCCGCCATGGCCCTGACCGTGCTGGCCGCCTGGTGCATAGGCTCGCGCCGCCCGGGCCGGCGCAAGCTGGGTTTCTGCTGTTTCATTGCCAGCAACCTGCTGTGGGCGATCTGGGGCTGGCAAGTCCAGGCCTGGGCCCTGATCATGCTGCAGGTTTGCCTGTGCGCGATGAACCTGCGTGGCTGGAAAAAGAACACCGCCATGGAAGCGGGCTGAACGCCCGCTTTGCCCGATTCAGCGCAGGTAGCGCTGCATCCGCAAGGCGTCCCCCACTGCAGCACCGGAAGCCGTGTTGTCGAAGACGCACCAGCTCGGCACGCCAGCGGCGCGGCTGCGCTGCAACTGCTCGGCCAGGCGTCGAAGACAGGCATCGGCGTAGGCGCTGTGATAGATACGCGGTTCGCCATGCAGGCGCCAGTAGACCAGGCCGGGCCAGCCGCCTGGCTGGGCATCGGTGTCGAAGCGCGACGGGCTGGCTGCCACCTGGGCGATCTGCAGGTCGTTCAGCATCGACTGTGCGGCCTGCCAGCTGACATGCCTGGGCTCCAACGCTACCGGCCCGGTATAGCGGGCACGCAAGTCGGCAAAGAATGGCCAGGCGGTCTCTCGGTCGTAATCCAGCGAAGGGGGCAATTGCACCAGCAGGCAGCCCAGGTGCTCGCCCAACTGGCCGCACTGGGCAAGGAACGTTTCCAACGCTGGCATGGCGCCGCGCAGGCGCAGCTCGTGGGTGATGTGCTTCGGCAGCTTCACGGCAAAGCGGAAATCCGCCGTAACCGACGCTGCCCAGCGGGCATAGGTTTCGGGCCGATGCGGCCGGTAGAACGAACTGTTGATCTCGACCGCGTTCAACCCCGTGGCGTAGCGCTGCAGATGGCTGCCGGGCGCTGGAAACGCATCGGCGTACTGGCGAGGAAGGCTCCAACCTGCGCAACCCAGATGAATCATTACCTATCACTCCCTGATCGTTTCCCGGTGCGGGCTTGCTCAATGGAACACCCCTGAGGCGCGACGTTCCATTGGCGACATCCAGTTGAACAGCTGGCGAACCAGGGCGACCTAAGCCAGGTAACCAACCTGCAAGGAGACACGCCATGATCGACCCCAACCACCCCGACCCGTATGTCGACGAGGTGCCGCACAATCCCGGCGAGCCTGTTCCCAAGCCTGAACCTGAACAGGAAGCCCCCGACTGGCCGGAAGGCCAGGTGCCACCCGAGGAACAATCCGATGGTTGAGCTTTAGCCGCCAAGTGACTCGATACTGGACGCCCGGCGCTCGGCCGCCATCCGCCGGGCGCGCCCCACCCCCCACACCAGCGCCCGGCTCATGGTTTCGCCGGGGCGCCGGGCATAGGCCCGTTCGTACACGGCCGTGCCATCGGCCAGATACACCCCGATGAACAGCTGGGTTGCCCCCGTGCGTGACAGGCGCGTCTGCACCTCCAGGCTGGTGCCGTCGTCGAGGGTTTCCTCGTGGACCTGATGGTGCAGGATCGGATCGCACCAGTTGCGATACGTCTCGCCTCTCTTTTTCATGGGGCAGCCCTCGTTGATGGTGTCCTCCATAGATCGTCGGGTTGAACCGCCCGCTGCAAAACAATCCGAACCATCGGACAGCCGGCCAGGCTGGACGCGCGACAACCCCTGCACATCACCACTCGTCGCCAATGCGCAGATTCCATACAACCTTCCCCCACCCGCCCTTCTTCTAACTCAACAAGCCTGAACATTCAGTAACACAATACGGGACTAGAACATGGCAAAGGCATACACGGAAGCCGCCAGGCTGCTCGGCCTGCTGGTGCTGGGGGGCATCGCGCTGCAGTTGTCCGGGTGCGACATGGTGCTGTTCAACCCCAAGGGCCAGGTCGGCCTGGAGCAGCGCAACCTGATCATCCTCGCCACGCTGCTGATGCTGATCGTGGTGCTGCCGGTGATGGTCATGGCGCTGGTGTTCTCGGTGCATTACCGGGCCTCCAACGTCAAGGCGCGGTACACACCGGAGTGGAGCCACTCGCGGGCCATCGAGCTGGTGGTCTGGGGCGTGCCGCTGGTCATCATCATCGTCCTCGGCATCGTCACCTGGCGCTCCACCCATGCGCTGGACCCCTACCGCCCGCTGCAATCCGACGCCCGCCCGATCAAGGTGCAGGTGATTGCCACCGACTGGAAGTGGCTGTTCGTCTACCCCGAGCTGGGCATTGCCTCGGTCAACGAGCTGGCCATGCCGGTGGACACGCCAGTGGACTTCCGGGTGACTTCGGACGGTGCCATCACCTCGTTCTTCATCCCCGCCCTGGGCGGGCAGATCTACGCCATGGCCGGCATGCAGACGCAGCTGCACCTGATCGCCAACCATGCCGGCAGCTATACCGGCATCGCCGCCAACTACAACGGTCCCGGTTTTTCCGACATGCACTTCAAGGCCCTTGCCCTCGACCCGGCCGGCTTCGACGCCTGGGTGGCCAAGGTCCGTGGTTCGCAGCGGCGCCTCGACCAGGCCAGCTACACGCAGCTGGCCAAGCCCAGCGTCGCCCACCCGGTGGAGCACTACGCCGCGGTCGACACACACCTGTTCCAGTCACTGATCGACAAGTACCAGGGCATCAAGCGCTCGCGCGAGGTCGAGCGGCGCCTGAGCGACCCACAAGCTGATGCAGCGCAACCCGGCAAGGAGTAACGCACATGTTCGGAAAACTGACCTGGGATGCCATCCCCCTCGGCGAGCCCATCATCATGTACACGCTGGCGGTGGTCGGGCTGATCGGCATCGGCGGCGTAGGCGCGATCAGCTACAAGCGCAAGTGGACGTACCTGTGGCAGGAGTGGTTCACCTCGGTCGACCACAAGCGCATCGGTGTGATGTACATCGTGGTCGCCCTGGTGATGCTGCTGCGCGGCTTCGCCGATGCGCTGATGATGCGCACCCAGCAGGCCATGGCCGCCGATGGCTCGCCGGGCTACCTGCCACCGGAGCATTACGACCAGATCTTCACCGCCCACGGGGTGATCATGATCTTCTTCATGGCCATGCCGTTCGTGGTCGGCCTGATGAACATCGTGGTGCCGTTGCAGATCGGCGCCCGCGACGTGGCCTATCCGTTCCTCAACGCGGTCAGCTTCTGGCTGTTCGTTGCCGGTGCCCTGCTGGTCAACATTTCCCTCGGTGTCGGCGAGTTCGCCCGCACCGGCTGGGTCGCCTACCCGCCGTTGTCCGGCATCGGCTACAGCCCAGGGGTTGGCGTGGACTACTACATCTGGTCGCTGCAGATATCCGGCATCGGCACCTTGCTCACGGGCCTGAACTTCTTCGTCACCATCCTCAAGATGCGCACCACCGGCATGACCCTGTTCCGCATGCCGGTGTTCACCTGGACCGTGCTGTGCACCTCGATCCTGATCCTGGCGGCCTTCCCCATCCTCACCGCGACGTTGTTCATGCTCACCCTGGACCGCTACCTGGGCATGCACTTCTTCACCAACGAACTGGGCGGCAACCCGATGATGTACATCAACCTCATCTGGGCCTGGGGCCACCCGGAGGTGTACATCCTGATCCTGCCGGCCTTCGGCATCTTCTCCGAAGTGGCATCGACCTTTTCACGCAAGCGCCTGTTCGGCTACTACTCGCTGGTATGGGCGACCATCGTCATCACCGTGCTGTCGTTCATCGTCTGGGTGCACCACTTCTTCACCATGGGCGCCGGGCCCAATGTCAACGCGTTCTTCGGCATCATGACCATGATCATCGCCGTGCCGACCGGGGTGAAGATCTTCACCTGGCTGTTCACCATGTACCGGGGACGGGTGCGCTTCGAAACGCCGATGCTGTGGACCGTGGGTTTCATCGTCACCTTCAGCATCGGCGGCATGACCGGCGTACTGCTCGCCGTGCCGGGTGCCGACTTCCTGCTGCACAACAGCCTGTTCCTGATCGCGCATTTCCATAACGTGATCATTGGTGGCGCGGTGTTCGGCTACCTGTGCGGCCTCACCTACTGGTTCCCCAAGGCCTTCGGCTTCAAGCTCTACGACCCGCTGGGCCGCGCTGCGTTCTGGTGCTGGCTGGTCGGCTTCTACTGCGCCTTCATGCCGTCCTACTTTCTTGGCTTCATGGGCATGACCCGGCGCCTGAACCACTTCGACGTGCCGGAGTGGCGGCCGTTGCTGCTGCTGGAGATGCTCGGCGTGCTGATCATCCTGTGCGGTGTGGCCTGCCAGGTCATGCAGCTGGTGGTAAGCATCCGCAAGCGCCACGAAAACCGCGACCACACCGGCGACCCGTGGGACGGCCGGACCCTGGAATGGGCCACCGCCTCGCCGCCGCCGTTCTACAACTTCGCCGAGCAGCCCGTGGTACATGGCATCGATGCCTACTGGGGGATGAAGGAAAAAGGTGTGAAGACCCTGGTGGAGGCAGACTTCCGCAAGATCCACATGCCTTGCAACACCAGCCTCGGCGTAGTGCTTGGGGCACTCTCCACGGTGCTGGGCTTTGCCCTGGTCTGGCACATCTGGTGGCTGGTCATTGCCAGCCTGCTGGCCACGCTGGCCACGCTGGTGGTGCGCAGCTATGACCAGCACACCGAGTACTACGTGTCGGCCGAGGAAGTCGAGCGCGTGGAAACCGAACGGCGCCAACTGCTGGCGGAGGCCTGAGCCATGTCCCATATCGTGCTGAACGAAACCGCCCATCAGCAAGAGCAAGGCTACGAGGATGCCGGTTCCCTGAGCCTGTTCGGCTTCTGGGTGTACCTGATGACCGACTGCATCCTCTTCGCCACGCTGTTCGCCACCTACGCCGTGCTCGGCCAGGCGGTGGCCGGCGGGCCGAGCGCGGCGGACATCTTCGAGCTGCCGTATGTACTGGTCGAAACCTTCCTGCTGCTGTTCAGCAGCATCAGCTACGGCTACGCCATGCTGGCCAACCACCGCAAGGACAAACGCCGGGTGCTGCAGTGGCTGGGGGTCACCTTCCTGCTCGGCCTGGGCTTCATCGCCATGGAGTTCAACGAGTTCCACCACCTGATCGCCGAAGGCGCCGGTCCGCAGCGTAGTGCATTCCTGACCGGCTTCTTCACCTTGGTTGGCACCCATGGCCTGCATGTGCTGGTCGGCCTGGTGTGGATGGCCTTGCTGATGATCCAGGTGCAGCAACGCGGCCTGTGCTGCGTCAATTCCACACGCCTGAGCTGCCTGAGCCTGTTCTGGCACTTCCTCGACATCGTGTGGGTGTGCGTGTTTACCGTCGTCTACCTGTTCGGGGTGATCTGATGTCCAGTGAAAGCCAGGTCCACAGCAGTGCCGGTGCCAGCCAGAGCAGCCACCAATCCTACAACGTGGGTTTCCTGCTGGCCGCCATCCTCACCCTCGTGCCCTTCGGGCTGGCCATGTACCCGAGCCTGCCGCGCCACCTCACCTTTCTGCTGGTGCTGGTCTGCGCCGTGGTGCAGATCCTCGTGCACATGCTGTTCTTCCTGCACCTGACCACGGCACGGGAACAACGCTGGAGCCTGGTGGCGCTGGTGTTCACGGTGGTGATCATCGTGCTGCTGGTGGGGCTGTCGTTGTGGATCATGTACTACGTGCACGCCAACATGCTGGGCCTGTAGGCCCGGCCCCTGTCACCCGACCCTGACGGAAGGAGGCAAGCCCTCATGAGTGATCGCATCATCGCATTGTTCGCCGAGACCACGCTGTTCGGCATTTCCATCCTCAACCTGCTGCTGGCATTGACCGTTTCCATCGTCACCTTCCTGGTCGCGCGGGCGGCCATCAGCTTCGTGCTACGCCGTGTCAGGCGCTGGTCCGAACACGACGGCGTGCTGAGCCAGGTGCTGGCCAAGGTGCTCGCGGGCACCAGCAATTTCCTCCTGTTGCTGGCCTCGCTGCTGGTCGGCCTGAGCATGCTCGACCTGCCCGAGCGTTGGCTGACGCGGGTTGGCAGCCTGTGGTTCGTGGTCGCGGCGTTGCAGATCGGGTTGTGGGCCAACCGCGCCATTAGCCTGGGCCTGAGCCGCTATTTCGCGCGACACAGCAGCAGTGGGCTGAACCAGGGTAGCGCGCTGGCCACCTTGTCGGCCTGGGGCGCGCGGGTATTGCTGTGGTCCGTGGTGCTGCTGGCAATGCTGTCCAACCTCGGCGTGAACATCACCGCCTTCGTCGCCAGCCTGGGTGTCGGCGGCATCGCCGTCGCGCTGGCGGTACAGAACATCCTCGGTGACCTGTTCGCCTCGTTGTCGATCGCCGTGGACAAGCCCTTCGAAGTGGGCGACTTCATCGTCATCGGCCCACTGGCCGGCACGGTGGAACACGTCGGGCTGAAGACCACGCGCATTCGCAGCCTGGGTGGCGAGCAGATCGTGATGGCCAACGCCAGCATGATCAGCAGCACCATCCAGAACTACAAGCGCCTGCAGGAGCGACGCATCGTGTTCGAGTTCGGCCTGTCGTACGACACGCCCACCGAGGCGGTGAAGAAAGCGCCGGCGATCGTCGAGGAAGCTATCAAGGCGCAGGACCAGGTGCGCTTCGATCGCGCTCACCTGCGCGGGTTCGGCAAGGAAGCGCTGGAGTTCGAGTGCGTGTACATCGTCGAGGACCCGGGCTACAACCTGTACATGGACATCCAGCAGGCCATCAATTTCCGCCTGCTCGAGCGCTTCTCGAAGATCGGCGCCCAGTTTGCCGTACCGGTGCGCGCCATCAAGGTCACTGCCCTGCCGGAAGAAGCCCGTGCCCAGGGGCAAGGCCGCGGCAGCCTGGGTATCCGTGGCGCATGAAGGGGCGTCCTGCCCCGTTCATGCAGTTGGAGGTTCAGGGCTGCTGGTAATGGCCCGGCGAGGTGCCGGGCTGGTGCTCGTGTTCCAGGCGCTGGACCTGCACATCGGTGAAAGAAGTCGCCTCGTTGCGGTGCAGGCCCTGCAGGTAATCACGCGCAGCCTCCCTGCTCAGGTCTTCTTCGTCACTGCGCAACTCGCAGGTGCCCGGTTGGTTGTCGAGAATGTAGCTGATCAGGTACAGGTACTTGGCCATCGAAAAAGCTCCTACTTGGCTGAATGGAAACGGACGACGCAGTGGATTGATCCGGGTGCGGGCGATTCCGTTCAACAGCGATGACGGCTGGCTGCAGAGCATCCATTGCGGTGCAGGAAGGCACCGGCTGCGCCGGTGATCGCGGCTGAAGCTGCTCCTACCCGTGCAGCGTCAACCCGAAGCCGACGCGGCTCATACCTGTGGGAGCGGATTTATCCGCGATGCAGGCGACGCGGTAAATATCACGGCCATGCCAGCTGCCATCCGTCGAGTGGTTCGACCGTTCCAGCCCTTACGGGCCTCACAACAGTACCCATCACTGGAACGGAGAGGTACTTGAAATGGCAACCGTACAAGACAACCTGCTGGACTGGCTGCGCGACGCCCATGCCATGGAGCAACAGGCCGAAAGCATGCTCAAGGGCCAGGCCGAGCGCCTCGAGCACTACCCGCAGCTCAAGGGTCGTATCGTGCAGCACATCGAAGAAACCCAAGGCCAGCAACGCCTGCTGCTGGAATGCATCGAGCGGCTGGGCGGCAGCACATCCACCCTCAAGGACCTGGCCGGCAAGCTCATGGCGTTCGGCCAGGCTGTCGGGGGCATGGTCATGAGTGATGAAGTGGTCAAGGGCGCCATGTCCGGCTACGTGTTCGAGAACATGGAGATCGCTTCGTACACGGTACTGATCGAAGCCGCCGAGGCGGCTGGCGACAGCGCCACGGCCGAGGCGTGCAGGTCAATTCTGAAGGAAGAGGAAGCCATGGCCCAGTGGCTGAAGGAGCACCTGCCGGAAATCACCCGGGCGTTCCTGGCTCGCTCCGCTGACCCGGATGCCGAAGCCAAACGCTAAAAAGGGCCCGCAGCGGATCGCCTGATCCGTTGCGGGGTTTCATTACAGCGGCTCGTCGCCGTTGACCTTGCCCAGTTCTGCCCCGGTCAGGGGCTGCAACTCGGGGTTGGACAGGGTTCTGGCCTTCATCGCTTCGGCCGCAGCCGCCGACTGCTCGTCGAGCTGCACCGTCGCCATGCCGTCACCACCGTCTACCGCTGGTTCGGGCTGGTCGACATAGATCCAGTCCTGGCCCTCGTTCCATGAGCCGCGCATCTCGCCGCCGTGGGACATGTTGAAGTAGGTGCGGTTGACTTCCGGGTCGCCCGGCAGCTTGCCTTGCGGGAAGTTCGGCTGAATCGAGTGCAAGGCTTTTTCGAACGACAGCTGGTGAGCGATTTCACGGCTCATCAGGAACCCCAGCGCATCCTTGATACCCGGGTCGTCGGTGACGTTGATCAGGCGTTCATAGACGATCTTCGCCCTGGCCTCTGCGGCAATATTCGAGCGAAGGTCCGCCGTCGGCTCGCCGATGGTGTCGATATAGGCTGCGGTCCAGGGTATGCCACCGGAGTTGACCAGCGCTGCACCACCGCCATACAACAGGCTGGTGACATGCGAATCGTTGCCGGCCCCGGTCAACGACCGGTACAACTCGCCTTCGGCCTCTACCCCTTCGGCCAGGCGCCCCTTGGCGCCCTTGTTCAGCATCACCACGATCGAGCCGATGATCTCCAGGTGGCTCAGCTCTTCGGTGGCAATGTCGAACAGCATGTCCTTACGCCCCGGGTCATCCTCGGTCACCGCCTGGGTGAAGTAGCGCATCGCTGCGGCCAGTTCGCCCTGCGGGCCGCCGAACTGTTCCAGCAGCAGGTTCGCCAGGCCGGGGTTCGGCTCGGCGACGCGCACCGTATACTGCAGTCGCTTGTTGTGCATGAACATTGGCAAATCCTCATCAGCGTGCCGGGGCGGCCATGGCCGCCCCGGTCGGTTCAACGGTGATCAGCGGTTGTCATCGCTGTTGCGGCCACCGCCATGGCTGTGCTGGCCGCCTTTGCGACCGGCTTCGGAGGCTTTCTCGCGGTCATTGGCAAAATTGCCGCCGGAGGCTTGCCCGCCCTTCTGGCCTGCCTCGGAGGCACGTTCAGGATCGTTCTTGAAATTGCCGCCGGACATTTGCCCGCCTTTGTGGCCGGCCTCCGCAGCGCGCTCAGGATCGTTCTTGAAATTGCCACCGGACATCTGCCCGCCTTTGTGGCCGGCTTCAGCCGCGCGTTCAGGGTCGTTCTTGAAGTTGCCACCCGACGCCTGCCCGCCCTTGTGACCCGCTTCCGATGCCTTCTCGCGGTCGTTGGCGAAATTGCCAGGATTGGTGTTGGCGCTACCGCCCTGGTTGCTGCGTTTGTCGTCGTTGCTAGCCATGATGGTTCACCTCATGTGGTTAACACAGGTTGGTCTGTGTTCACTAATGACCGAAGGCAAACGCTGCAGGCTGAAAGTGTTTTCGCTATCGCTGACGAAATGCTTTAAGCACTTGGACACAAGATATTCGGGTTAACAAACCCCCTGCGAAGTATTGCTGCGGGTCTGCATCCGAGGTGCCAATTGCTTGCAAGCGGCCTTGCGTTGCACAAGGCCGCCCAGGGTTCAAGCCTGCCCGATACGGCAAACCGCTTCGATGGCTTCGACCAGCTCGTCGTACTGCACGGGTTTGGTCAGCCGCCGATCGAACAGTGCGGCCTCGTTCGGCCGCTTGGCCTGGTTGGTGCCGTAACCGCTCAGGGCGATGGTGGGCGTGAGACGGTGCTGCTTTTTCTCGCGCAATGCGCTGACGAACTCATGCCCGTCCATTTCCGGCATGCCGATATCCGTCAGGATGACATCGAAGCGTTTTTCACCGGCCTCCTGCAGCGCCTGGCGGGGGTCGAGGTAGCTGCTGACCAGTGCGTCTTCCATTTCCAGCAACATGCGCATCACATCAACCACTTCCGGCGAATCATCCACCAGCAGCACTCTCAGCCCTTTCAATCGGCCGTCAGCCTCCTCTGATGCGCCAGCCGGTGGCAGCTCGGGCTTGTCCCGGTTCGACAGCGGCAACTCGACGCTGAACGTCGAGCCATGCCCCAACCCGGCCGACCGGGCGACCACGCTACCGCCGTGGGCTTCGACCAACTGCCTGACCAAGGCCAGGCCAATACCCAGGCCGTCGCGGCGGTGGCTGGCATGTTTGGCCTGTTTGAACAGGTCGAAGATGCTGGACAGATCGGCAGCGGACAACCCCGGTCCGTTGTCGCTGATGTCCAGACGCGCGCAGTTTTCCGTGCGGCTCAGCATCACCCGTACCCGGGCTCTCTCGCCACTGAACTTCAAGGCATTGTTGAGCAGGTTCCACACCACCTGTTCGATCCGCGTCGGGTCACCATCGACCACCAGCGAGGTGCCCGGCTGGGGCAGCTCGAGGGTGATACGCGCCGCCGGGTACTCCTCCGCAGCGATGGCGTGGATCGACTTGACCAGGCCGACCAGGTCCAGCAACTGCTTTTTCAGTTTCAGCTTGCCAGTGCGCAGCCGGGCCGTGTCCAGCAGGTCGTCGATGATACGCGCCTGGCTGGTTACCGCGTCATTGATGGTAGCGATGGCCTTGCTCGCCTGGACGGTGTTGCGCACCGCCGGTAGCCGACGAAGGATTTCGGCGTTGAGCTGAATCAGGTTGAGCGGATGCTTCAGTTCATGCGACATCACCGCAAAGAACTCGTCCTTGAGCATGCTGTCGCTCTGCGTCTCGGCCAGCTGTTTGCTTTGCTCGTCCTGCAGGCGCTTGTGGCCGGTCAGGTCGCGGGCAATCTTGACGAAGCCTGCGGTATCGCCGCGCAACCGGGCCGTTTCACCACTGCAATAGAAGCGGCTGCCATCCTTGTGCACATGCCAGCGCTCATCCTCCGCCCGGCCATGCTCCTGGGCGCGGCACAATTCTGCTTCGGGCACGTTGGCGGCCTGGTCCTCGGCGGTGAACAGCATGCTGAAGTGGCTGCCGACAATCTCCTCGGCGCTGTAGCCGAAAATGTACTCGGCGCCCCGGTTCCAATCAGTGATCAGGCCATTGCCATCGAGGATGATGATGGCGAAATCCTGCGTGCTCTCCGCCACCAGGCGCATGCGTTCCTGGCCCAGGCGCAGGTCTTCTTCCGCTTCACGGCGCTTGGTGATGTCGATGAAGGTGAGCACCGTGCCGTCGATATGGTCTTCGCTGGAGCGGTAAGGCAGCAGCCGGGCAATGTACCAGCGCTGGTCGCTGCTGCTGACCTCGCGTTCCATCATGGTCAGCGACTCGTAGACGGCGGTGGCATCGTCAGCCAGTTGCGGGTAGTCGAGCCGGTGCGTGATGTCCAGCAGCGAACGGCCGGTGTCCACCGGCAGCATGCTGAAAATATCCTTGGCCCGGGGGGTGAACCAGCGGATGTGCATGTTGCGGTCGACGAACACCGTGGCGATATCGGTGGAGGCGATCAGGTTGGCCAGGTAATCGTTGATCTTGTCGGTTTCCTCGACCTTGCTCTTGAGTTCGTAGTTGACCGTCAGCAGCTCTTCGTTGATCGACTGCAATTCTTCCTTGCTGGTTTCCAGCTCTTCGGTGGCGGAACGCAGCTCTTCGTTGATCGCCTGCATCTCTTCGTTCGAAGCCTTCAGCTCTTCGCTGGAAACCTCCGACTGCTCGATGGTTTCCTGCAAGTGCAGCTTGGTCCGCTGCAGCTCGTTCTCGAGGCTGGCCATCACCTTGTTCTCGGTGAGCTGGTCGAACTCCAGCATCTGCTCACCGACACTCACCGGCGCCGCGTTGAACACAATGGTGCACACTTCCTGCGCCGTCACATCGTCCTTGTAGGGCCGTGCGGCGATGTCGAGCCAGTAGTCGACATCGCCCTCACTGAAACGTACCTTGCGCGACAGGGTGGCCTTGCCGCTCTGCTGCGCCTGGAACAGCGTGGTGCGCAACTCGAGCCGCAACTCGGGCATGATCAGCACCATCACGTTGCGCGCGACTTCGCCGGTCACGTAGCGCAGGAAACGCCCTGCCCCTTCGTTCATGTGCAGGATGTCGCCGTTGCTGTCGACAATCATGCTGGGTGGCATCTGCTGGGCCATGGCCCGGTTATGGATATCGGCGTAGGAAAACTTGCGCTGCACCTGCACCAGCGGTGCGGGCGTTGCCAGGCTGGACAGAGTGAAACCGCCGCGGGGCATGGTCGGGGTGCGGCGGTTCACGCTGGCGCCGACCTTGGCGCGGAAGATGCGGTTGCGCTTGTCTACCGGCGTGAACAGCTCGGGACAGGCATCGGCGGACTCCGACGAGCCCATGAACAGGTAGCCACCAGGCCGCAGGGCGAAGTGGAACATCTGCAGCATTTCCTTCTGGATGTCGCGGTCCAGGTAGATGAGCAGGTTGCGGCAGACGATCAGGTCGATCTGCGAGAACGGCGGGTCGGACAACAGGCTGTGCTTGGCGAACAACACCTTTTCGCGAACTTCCTTGCGCACCCGGTAATGCTCGTTTTCCTTGACGAAATACTGGCGCAGGCGCATCGGCGGCACGTCGGTGACGATGGCTTCCGAATAGAGCCCTGCGCGGCCAACGGCAATCGCGCGTTCATCGATGTCGGTGGCAAACACTTGCAGCTTCAACGGGTGGGACTCGAGCTTCTGGTGTTCCGCGCTCAGGATCGCCAGGCTGTAGGCCTCTTCACCGGTCGAGCAGCCAGCGGACCAGATGCGTACCTCTTCACGGTTGTCTTCCTCGTCCCTGGTACTGAGCAGCGAACCCAGCACATGGCGTTCGAGGGCTTCGAAGGCCTCGCGGTCGCGGAAGAAGTTGGTGACCCCGATCAGCATGTCGCCAAGCAGCTTCTTGGCTTCGTCCGGGGTGTCTTCCAGGTAACGCAGGTAGCTGGACAGATCCGGCTGGGTGGTCACCTGCAGCCTGCGCTCGATACGGCGCAGCACGGTCGCGCGCTTGTAATGCTTGAAGTCGTGCCCGGTGCGGGTACGCAAGGTGCGCAGGATGTCCTGGATGACCCGCTCCGCGTCCTCGCGTTCATGCTCTTCGCTCTGCGCGGACACTTTCAGGTCATGCGGCGCGGGCAACTTGATGGTCTGCGTGTTACGCCACAGCTCCAGTAATTTGTGCGGTATTTCAGCCACTGGCAAAACGGCATCGACCATACCGGTGGCAATTGCCGCCAGCGGCATGCCGTCGAACTCGGCATCGTCCGGGCTCTGCACGATGGTGATGCCGCCCTGTTCCTTGATCCGCGACAGGCCCACCGCGCCGTCACTGCCAGTCCCGGACAGCACCAGGCAGAAGCTGTATTCCTTGTGCACGTCGGCCAGGTCGCGGAAGAACAGGTCGATGGCAATATGCTTGCCCAACGGCCGGGCCGACGGCACCACTTTCAGGTAGCCATCATTCATTGCCAATTGACTGGCGGGCGATATCACGTAGATATGATTCGGCTCGATGCGCGAGGTGCCTGTTACCTGAATGACCGGCATGGCAGTGGAGCCCTGCAGGATCTTGTCCGCCACGCTTTCGTGGTCTGGCGACAGATGCAGGACAATGACGAACGCCATGTCGCTGTTTGCCGGCATGTGTTCGAGAAATACTTTCAGGGCGGCAAGCCCGCCCGCGGAGGCGCCGATGCCAACCACCGGGAAATTGAGATGACTTGGCACCATCCCGTCCCGCTCTGGGTGCGAGCTGGAAGAAGGTTTGATCGTCCTTTTCATTGTTTGCACTCGTATTTCGATGAAACCCTGACGAGACAGCATGTTCTCGTGAGACTGGCGCAGGTGCGTGAAGCATCAATGATAACAAGTATTGATCTGCCGAGCGGTCAGGGATTGCTGACTTGCCGGTTGACGATAGAAGGAACTTCAAGCGGCGTTAGTTGCGCTTGAAGTTCTACAGCACCAAATAAGTTGTACAGGTTTTCATGCGTTCGCACGCAGATTGCGCGGCAGCCAGGGAGGCCGGCAACAGCTGTGCAGGTGTGCGTGTGGACGCCCGCAGCCACAGGGGCGTGCACGCTGGAGCCGCTACGTTTGCCGGCGTCGCGTGCCCAGTTCGATCCAGGTTGGCGCATGGTCACTGGCCTTGGCTTCGTTACGCACCCAGGCATCGACGCCCGCCCGTTTCAGGTAGGGTGCCAGATCAGGGTTGAGCATCAGATGGTCGATACGAAGGCCGGCGTTGCGCGCCCAGTGGTTGCGGAAATAATCCCAGAAGGTGTAGATCCGCTCGTCCGGATACAGCTGGCGGATGGCATCGACCCAGCCCTGCCCAAGCAAGCGGGCGAAGCACGCCCGCGATTCCGGCTGCAGTAACGCATCCTTCAACCAGGAGCGCGGATTGTAGATATCCATGTCGGTAGGGACGACATTGAAATCACCGGCCAGCAGCGTTGGATGGCCGCTACCGTACAAACCCTGGGCGTGCTGGATCAGGCATTCGAACCAACGCAGCTTGTAATCGAATTTCGGCCCCGGTTGCGGGTTGCCGTTCGGCAGGTAGAGGCATGCCACCAGCACGCCATGCACTGCCGCTTCCAGATAGCGGCTTTGCGTGTCGTCCTCCATGCCTGGCAGGCCACGACGCACCTCCAGCGGCTCGCTGCCCCGCGCCAGAATGGCCACGCCGTTCCACGACGGCTGGCCCTGGTAGACACAGCCATAACCCGCTGCCTCCAGCGCCTGCCGGGGAAACTGCTGATCCGCCGCCTTGAGTTCCTGCAGGCAGGCGATGTCCGGCTGTTCCCGTTCCAGCCAGGCGAGCAGTGCCGGCAGCCGGCTGCGAATGCCATTGATGTTGAAGGTGGCGATCTTCAGCGCTTTCATGCGTCGGGGTCACTGACATGGGCCTGCACGGCATCTTCCAGGGCGTGCACGTGGGCATCGTCGGCCAGTGCCTTGAGCGCCAGCCAGTCGTCCCAGTCAATCGCGCCGTCGTCGCGCAGCGCTTCGGCGGTGCGCACCAGTTCATGGTGGTAGGCATCCGGTGACTCGCGCCGGTAGCTGATGTCGTCGTACTGGGCGTACCAGGCCGCAAGCTCGGGGATGCTGCGTTCAATGCTCATCAGGGGAGCCCTCACTGTACCCTTTGCATGTAAGAGCACCCTCGTCGCGCGACGTTCAACTTCAGCGCGGCACACCGCGCGTGCCAAGCCAGTTGAAAAAAACAACTTCCCGGTTGCTGCCACGGTCCCAAGCTAGAGGCGCACCTGGAGACGAGATCATGAAATTCGCCCAATTCTGCCAATGGCTGTCCAACCACGCCGGACGCCCCCAGACCTTCCTCATCGCGCTGCTGCTCATCGTGATATGGGGCCTCACCGGCCCCTGGTTTCACTACAACGATACCTGGCAGCTGATCATCAACACCTCCACCACCATCATCACGTTCCTGATGGTGTTCCTGATCCAGAACACCCAGAACCGCGACAATGACATCATCCACGTCAAGCTCGACGAGCTGATTCGGGCGACCAAGCACACGGAAATGTCGGTACTCGACCTGGAAGACATGGACAGCAAGAAGCTGCAGGCACTGCGCAAGGAGTACCGGGCCCTGGCGGAAGGCGGCCAGGCCGAAGGCCTGCAAAGCGACGCCGAGGTGAAGGCACAACGGGAACAGCAGCTGCGTGACCAGCAACGCTAGGGCATGGTCATGCGGGTGAAACTTTCCCCCGGCGCGCCAAGTCCAGACCCCTATCGATGACAGCCCGGGAGACGAGCATGACTGGCACGGTAGGCGATTTTCTGGTGGAGCGCCTGTATCAATGGGGCGTAAGACGCATCTTCGGTTACCCCGGCGATGGTATCAATGGCGTGTTCGGCGCGCTGGCCAGGGCCAATGGCAAGATCCAGTTCATCCAGGCCAGGCATGAGGAAATGGCCGCCTTCATGGCCAGCGCGCATGCCAAGTTCACCGGCGAACTTGGCGTGTGCATGGCCACCTCCGGCCCCGGCGCCTCGCACCTGCTGACCGGCCTGTACGACGCGCGCATGGACCACCAGCCGGTGCTGGCCATCGTCGGCCAGCAGGCACGCGCAGCACTCGGCGGGCACTACCAGCAGGAGCTGGACCTGCTGTCGATGTTCAAGGATGTGGCCGGTGCCTTCGTCCAGCAGGCCTCGACCCCGGCACAAGTGCGCCACCTGCTTGACCGCGCGGTGCGCACCGCCATCGGCGAGCGCCGGGTCACCGCCATCATCCTGCCCAACGACCTGCAGGACCTGCCCTACCACGAACCGGCCAGGGCACACGGCACCGTGCATTCCGGCGTCGGCTACAGCAGGCCCAGGGTGCTGCCTTTAGAGGCGGACCTGCAGCGCGCCGCCGACGTGCTGAATGCCGGACGCAAGGTGGCGATACTGGTCGGTGCCGGTGCCCTGCAGGCCAGCGAACAGGTGATTGCGGTGGCCGAGAGGCTGGGTGCCGGTGTGGCCAAGGCGCTGCTGGGCAAGGCCGTGCTGCCCGACGACCTGCCGTGGGTCACCGGTGCCATCGGGCTGCTCGGCACCGAACCCAGTTACCGGCTGATGAGCGAATGCGACACCTTGCTGATGATCGGTTCCGGCTTCCCCTATGCCGAGTTCCTGCCCAAGGAAGGCCAGGCCCGCGGCGTACAGATCGACCTGCAGCCGGACATGCTCAGCTTGCGCTACCCGATGGAGGTGAACCTGGTCGGTGATGCCGGTGAAACCCTGGCGGCGCTGTTGCCGCTGCTCGAGCACAAACCTGAACGGGGCTGGCGCGACGCGATCGAAAGCTGGCGTGCGCAGTGGGACCAGACCCTGGCCAAGCGCGCCCACGCCAAGGCCGAGCCGCTGAACCCGCAGCGCGTGGTGTACGAACTCTCCCCGCGCCTGCCGGACCACGCCATTGTCACCAGTGATTCCGGCTCCTGCGCCAACTGGTTCGCCCGCGACCTGCAGATTCGCCGGGGCATGCAGTGCTCGCTGTCCGGCGGCCTGGCCAGCATGGGCGCCGCCGTGCCCTACGCCATCGCCGCCAAGCTGGCCCACCCGCAGCGCTGCGTGGTGGCGCTGGTCGGTGACGGCGCGATGCAGATGAACAACCTGGCCGAATTGATCACCGTGGCAAAATACTGGCGGCAATGGGAGAACCCACAGTGGATCTGCGCAGTGTTCAACAACGAAGACCTCAACCAGGTCACCTGGGAGCAACGCGTGATGGAGGGCGACCCGAAGTTCGAGGCGTCGCAATCGATCCCCGACGTGCCCTATCACCTGTTCGCCATATCCATTGGCCTGGAGGGCATCCATGTGGACCGCGAGGAAGACATCAGCCCCGCCTGGGAGCGTGCGTTGGCGGCTGATCGGCCGGTGTTGATCGAATTCAGGACCGACCCGGACGTGCCGCCGCTGCCGCCGCATATCAAGCTGGAGCAAGCGAAGAAGTTCGCCAGCGCCCTGCTCAAGGGCGACCCTGACCAGGCCGGTATCATCGTGCAGACGGCCAGGCAAGTGCTCAGTTCGGTATTGCCGGGCAAAAAATGAACAAGCGGGTGGCCGCAACATGCTCGCCGCGAACCGGTTTCCCGGTTCGCGGCGCAATCGACGGGTCGCTCAGGCGATCAGGTTGTAATGCCGGCAAACTGCCAGACAGGCATCTGAGCCGGTTCGGCCTCGCTGCGTTTGCGCGCCCACTGGGTCAAGCCAGCCATCAGGGCAAAGCCGAGCAGGATCAATACCGGGTAGGCCAGCAGCAACTCGGTCAGCGAGTACTTCCAGGCCAGTGGCCGGCCGACACCGAGCATGGCCGCATACAGCCAGGACACACCGGACAGCGCACCGGAGAACAACGCAAACATGCGCATGCTGAAGTTCAGTTCGAGCAAAGAACCCGCTTTGAGCAGAGCAGGCAAAACATAGCGATGCAAGAGCATGCCATTGAAAGTCAACAACAGGACGATAATGACCTTTGCCTGAAGTTTGGGGTTGGCAAAATAATTCATGCCTTTATCAAGGTAGTCGATACCCACTACGGCGGCCCCGGTCAGCCATAAAAAAATGAGGGCGTTGGCTACAGAGCGTTGCAAACTGGCCATATGTTTGCCGTCTTGCCCGGTATGGGTATGCCCTTTCAACAAGTTTCTGACCATCTCCACATCGCTGGCGAAGACCAGACCGATGGCAATGCAACAGGCCAGCAAATGAACGTAAATCACTGACAACCGCACCAGCTCCATGGATTCTTTTTGCCCGAACAGGCTAATAATTGTATTGATCTCCACGACGTATTCTCCACGTAATGCGTTAGCGCTAGATGATCTTGCCATAGGCGTGCGAAAGGAGTGCTCGCAGCGGCAAGAACAAATTCATATCGTTTTAAGTGCAACAGCAGATAGTTATTTCAGGTACAGAAATAGGTACCCGAAGAGCCTCGGTAAGGCATGGCGTTACTCCACTATTCAAAAAAAAGAAAAGCCCCCACAAACATCCCTGCGATGCCGATGAGGTTGAACGTCCATAAGTTCCGGGGCGAGCGCGCAAGGGCGAGATCCGCTGAGGAATGCCCTGCTGGCAAATAGGAGTCACGCACAGCCAAATCGTTCATTTCTCAAGCGAAACGACCGACAGGCGGCACACTTTGTTACATTAGTTAGTTTGCTAAGTTATTGCAATTTGACCGTTTGGAAAGTTTTTCCAACAACTGGATCCAAACTTGGCGAGGGACATTGGATTGCTCTATTCCGCTGTTTCTCTGTATGCAGTTTGCACAATGCCCTGGCCTGTAGTGCCATCAGTTTGGCCTGATCACCCTGTTTCCTGAATTGAGTTGTGCCTGCGAACGCGGCTTCAGCCGCAACCACCGGCGCAACCACTGCCATCCAAGCAGCTGCGCGTACCTGGGCTGACGGTGGCCTAGCCCAGCAACTGGCTCAATACCGCACGCAGTTTCCCCGGCTTGACCGGCTTGTTCAGCAATGGCGCGCCGAGCTTGTGCAAGGACCGGCGACACTGATCGCTGCGGTCAGCGGTGATGATCACCGCCGGGATGGCATGGCCGAAATGTTCGCGCAAGTGCCTGACCACCTCGCAGCCGACCACACCATGATCCAGATGAAAATCGGCCAGGATCAATTCTGGCGCCCGGCCTTCCAGGGCCAGCAATGCCCCGGCCTGGTCGGTGGCAGTCACCACTTCGCAGCCCCACTGCCCAAGCAGCGCCCCCATGCTCTCGAGAATGCTCAGCTCATTGTCCAGCACCAGCAAGCGGCGGCCCGGCAACGGGTTGCCGGTGCCCGGTTGCGGCGTGGCCGGGTGCACCGGCAGCGGTACCGCTTGGCCAAGCGGCACTGCAATGCTGAACACCGAGCCACGCCCCGGCCACGAGCGCACCTCGACCCGGTAGCCAAGGATCTTGGCAATCCGTTCGACAATCGCCAGCCCCAGCCCCACGCCCTTGCGATCGGCGGCACGGCCCACGTCCAACTGGTTGAACTCGAGGAATATCGCCTGCAGCCGGTCCTGCGCGATACCCCGCCCGGTGTCCCAGACCTCCAGGCGCAAGTGCCTGCCCCGGCGCCTGGCACCCAACAGGATGCGGCCATGCTCGGTATAGCGGCAGGCGTTGCTGAGCAAGTTGCGCAGGATGCGCGTCATCAGCCGCAGGTCGGTGCTGATGGCATAGTCGCCAATCCGCGCGCGCAGCTTCAGGCCCGCTGCGTCGGCCACCGTGCGGAATTCCGAAACCAGCGGCGCGAACAGTTCGTCGAGCCGGTACAGCGCCACATCCGGCTTTACCGCGGCCTGGTCGAGCCGGGAGATGTCGAGCAAGTCGGTGAGCAGGTCTTCGGCACCTTCGAGGGCTTGATGGGTACGCTCCACCAGCACTTTCTCGGCTTCCGGCAAGGGCCGTTCGCGCAAGGTCGAAATCAGCAGCCGTGCCGCATTCAGCGGCTGCAACAGGTCATGGCTGGCTGCCGCGAGGTACTTGTCCTTGCTGCGGTTGGCGGTTTCCGCAGCATCGCGGGCAACTCGCAGGGCACGGGCGATCTGTTTGCGCTCGGCAATCTGCTGCTGCAGGTTGCGGTTGGCCTCCAGCAGTTCATCGGTGCGCGCGGCCACCCGTTGCTCAAGCTCGTCGTTGAGTTGCTGCAGGCGCTGCTGGGCCAGCTTGCGTTCGGTGATATCGGCGACGAACCCTTCCACCAGGCCCTCGTGGCCAGGCTTGAGCAGCAGGTTCATCAGCACATCGAGGTGGCTGCCATCCTTGCGCCGCAAGCGGGTTTCGTAACCGTGCACGCTGCGTTCACGGGCCAGGGTCGCGGTGATGGCGTGCAATTCGTCGGCCTCGACGAACAGGTCGCTGGCAAAATCCGTCAGGCATTGCAGCAATGCTTGCGGGCTGTCGTAACCGAGCATGCGCGCCAGCGCCGGGTTGGCCGCACGCATGCCGTCTTGCAGGCTGGCCTGGAAAATCCCGTGCACGGCATTCTCGAACAACCATTTGTAGCGGTTGCGTTCGGCCTCCAGCTCGTCCAGGCGCGCCGCCAGCTCCGGGTAATGGCTCTTGCGGGCCGAGTGGTCGCCCAGCCCCAGCAGCCCGGCCAGCGCCCGCTGCTGGTCGTCAGAGGGCCTCGCCATAGACCACCTCGACATCACGCTGGCTCGACGCGCGCGGGTTGGTAAGGATGCACGGGTCGTCCATCGCATGTTGCGACAGGAACGGAATATCGGTGGTGCGCACGCCATGCAGGCCCAGGGTTTCATGGAAGCCGATGGCATGCTTCAAGGCGATCAGGTGTTCCACCAGGCGCGCGCAGATCTGCCGGTGATTGAGGCCGCGGCAGTCGATGCCCAGCACTTCGGCAATCACCTTGAAGCGCTCCGGCGCCGAGCTGTAGTTGAACGCCACCACGTGCTCCACCAGCACCGCATTGCACAGGCCATGTGGCAGGTCGAGGAACCCGCCCAGGCTATGCGACATGGCGTGCACCGCCCCGAGGATCGCGTTGGAAAACGCCAACCCGGCCTGCATGCTGCCCAGCATGATCTTCTCGCGCAGGGCGATGTCGCCGGGGTTGGCGATCATCTCCACCAGGTTGCCGTTGATCAGGCGCATGGCCTCCAGCGCATGGGGGTCGGTCAACGGGCCGTGGCCAGTGGACACAAAGGCTTCGATGGCATGCACCAGCGCGTCGATGCCGGTGCAGGCCGACAGGAACGGGTCCATGCTCAGGGTGGTCTGCGGGTCGATCAGCGACACGTCCGGTACCACCGCCTTGCTGACGATGGAGAACTTCATGCGCTCCTGCTGGTTGGAAATGATCACGAACTGCGAGACATCGGCCGAGGTCCCGGCCGTGGTCGGAATCAGGATCAGCGGCGGGCTGGGCACGCGGATCGTGTCCACGCCCTCGAATTCGAGGATGCTGCGCCCGTGGGCGACCACGATGCCGATGGCCTTGCCGCAATCCATCGGGCTGCCACCGCCGACGGCGACGATCACGTCACAGTGGTGCTGCCGGTAGATCTCGGCGCCGAGCATCACCTCCTCGACCCGTGGGTTGGGCGACACGCCGCTGTACAGGCAGTAGTCGATGCCCTGCGCCTGCAGGCTGGCCTCGACGTCGGCGACCCAACCGGCGGCAATCACACCGGGGTCGCTGACCACCAGCACCTTGCGCGCGCCGAAGGTCTTGGCGTAATTGGCCACGTTATGCCGGCAACCGGCACCGAAAATGATTTCAGGCGAAACGAACTTGCGAAGCGGGCTGAAACTCTGGCTCATCGGAAAGCCTGTTCTTATTGTTCTGGAAGGTAATCGCCAGCGTAAAGCATCCCGTGGCGAAAGCAACCAGACCAAAGCCTGGCCATGGCTCATTCGACCCAGCACTTGGCGCGGGCCACCTCCAGGAATGCCAGCACGTCCTCGTCGAGCCCGTTAACCCCGGGGAAACGCTGCGCCAGCCGGGCGATGACCGCCGCCACGCTACGCTGGCCATCGAGCAGTTCGAGCACCCAGCCGGCACTGGCGTTGAGCTCGATGACGCCCCCCGCATGCTGCAACACCGGGCATGCCAGGTGCGGCTCCCAGCGCAGACGGAAGCCGCGGGCCAGGGACAGGGTCTGGTGGGGATCGATCAACTCCATCGGGGTTTGGCACACAAGGCCCGGCCATCGCAACGATGGCCGGCCCAGCGATCAACGATTGGCGAAATACATCGTGACTTCGAAACCAATGCGCAGGTCGGTAAAGGCGGGTTTAGTCCACATGGGGCGGTCCTCTTGTTGTGCCGGGCGATTCCGGTAGAGGCATTAATGCATGCTCGGCGCCAGGGCCGAATGCTACTTTGGAACGAGCTTGCGAGGTGCGTTGGTAGGAGGATCGGTTGCGCGATATTTGTAGGAGCGGCCTTGTGTCGCGAAAGGGCTGCAAAGCAGCCCCAGGAATACAGCATGAACGCGCAAATCGCCGGGGCTGCTGCGCAGCTCTTTCGCGACACAAGGCCGCTCCTACAGTCGACCGCGTCAACCGACCAGATGTTAGAAGAAGCCCAGCGGGTTGATGTCGTAGCTCACCAGCAGGTTCTTGGTCTGCTGGTAGTGGTCGAGCATCATCTTGTGGGTTTCACGCCCAACCCCCGACTTCTTGTAGCCACCGAACGCGGCATGCGCCGGGTACAGGTGGTAGCAGTTGGTCCATACCCGCCCAGCCTTGATCCCGCGGCCCATGCGGTAGGCACGGTTGATGTCGCGGGTCCACAGGCCTGCACCCAGGCCGAACTCGCTGTCGTTGGCGATCGCCAGGGCCTCGGCTTCGTCCTTGAAGGTGGTCACGCCCACCACCGGGCCGAAGATCTCCTCCTGGAACACGCGCATCTTGTTGTGGCCCTTGAGCAGGGTCGGCTGGATGTAGTAGCCGCTGGCCAGGTCGCCTGTGAGCCGCTCGGCAGCACCACCGGTGAGCAGTTGGGCGCCCTCCTCGCGGGCGATCTCCAGGTAGGAAAGGATCTTGTCGTACTGCTGCTCCGAAGCCTGGGCACCGACCATGGTCGTGGTGTCCAGCGGGTTGCCGCGGGTGATCCTGGCGATCTTCTTCATCACTTCGGCCATGAACGGCTCGTAGATCGACTCCTGGATCAACGCCCGCGACGGGCAGGTGCACACTTCGCCCTGGTTGAAGAACGCCAGCACCAGGCCTTCGGCAGCCTTCTCGATGAACGCCGGCTCGGCCTGCATGATGTCTTCGAAGAAGATGTTCGGCGACTTGCCGCCCAGCTCGACGGTGGACGGGATGATGTTCTCGGCGGCACATTTCATGATGTGCGAGCCCACCGGGGTGGAGCCGGTGAAGGCGATCTTGGCGATGCGCTTGCTGGTGGCCAGGGCCTCGCCGGCTTCCCGGCCAAAGCCCTGGACGATGTTCAGCACGCCGGCAGGCAGCAGGTCGGCGATCAGCTCGGCGAACACGGTGATCGACAGCGGCGTCTGCTCGGCCGGCTTGAGCACCACGCAGTTGCCGGCGGCCAGGGCCGGGGCGAGTTTCCAGGCAGCCATCAGCAGCGGGAAGTTCCACGGGATGATCTGCCCGACCACACCCAGCGGCTCGTGCATGTGGTAGGCCACGGTGCCTTCGTTGATTTCCGCAGCACCGCCTTCCTGGGCGCGGATGCAACCGGCGAAGTAGCGGAAGTGATCGGCTGCCAGCGGCACGTCGGCATTGAGGGTTTCGCGCACGGCCTTGCCGTTGTCCCAGGTTTCGGTAACGGCCAGCACTTCCAGATGCTGTTCGATACGGTCGGCGATCTTCAGCAGCAGCAGGGCCCGCTCCTGCACCGAGGTCTTGCCCCAGGCATCGGCAGCGGCATGCGCCGCGTCCAGGGCGCGCTCGATGTCCTCGGCACCGGAGCGCGGGAACTCGGCAATCGGCTGGCCATTGACCGGCGAGCTGTTGGTGAAGTACTGGCCACCCAGCGGCGCCACGAACTCACCATTGATGAAGTTGCCGTAGCGTGGCTTGAAGGACACGATGGCGCCAGGGGTTCCGGGTTGTGCGTAGATCATGCTGAGCCTCTGTGGTCGATGCCTGTCCGGCGACAGGCGATGAACCGATGTTAAAAAGCCCCGCCTGCCGGGCGAATGCATCGTTGGCAGCGGGGCTCTCGTCATTTGGTAGTAGGGCCGCTTTCCCCCGGTTTGCTTGCGGCCAACGGCACATCCCGGCGTCCACACCTTGCGCTTGTGGTT